>DASUXT010000164.1:0-5474 GCA_036377775.1 Gemmatimonadaceae bacterium
CTTCGCCGTCGGGGCGTCGAGCGAGAGCGTCGCAGAACGCAAAAGCTCTGGCGATCTGCACGACGTCGGCTGAGAGGCCACGTCGTCACCCTGTCCGAAGGGGCTCGGACACGACTACCGAAGGCCAGAAGAGGCAAGGTCATTTCCGGACAGGGTGACGGGATTCAGCAAACCCGTCCGCATGGCTCCGGCATTGCCAATGAGCGGGGTGCTGCATCGGGCAATTTCCGCCCGATCCGGTGTCGACAATGGTTCGGCGGGCACGATGCTCACGAGCCGAACCGGATCCTCCTCTCGTACCTGAGTCCACATGCGACTGCCGACGATGGCACGCTCGAAAGCCAAGACGCTCATCCCGCTGGCGGCCGCGAGCCTGATGCTCGCCGCGTGCGCCGGCGAGGCCACCGCTCCGGTGGCCCCGACGCTCCGCACCCAGGAGCGCACCTCGCCGGTCGTTCCCACCGATGCGCAGCGTGCGCTGGTGGGTGTGGTGGACGGCGTCTACACCTTCAACATCGATCCGACGCAGACGCAGATGCTCAAGCTCGGGGCGAGCGGGCTTTACATCCCCGCGAACTCGATCTGCGAGCTCGGTTCGTCGACCTACGGCATCGGCACGTGGAACGACGCCTGCGAGTCGCAGACGCGGCCGATGGCCATCACTGCGGTCGTGCGCAACGCGGCGACCGATCATCCGAGCGTGGAGTTCCAGCCGGCGCTGCGGTTCAGCCCCACGAAGCAGGTGTGGCTGTACATGGCGGTGACGAACCAGGCGACGCTGGACAACACCAAGGTGCTCTGGTACTGCAGCGAGACGACGTGCATGGACGAGTCGCAGACGGACTCGGACCTCGTGTCGTACGTGGACAAGGAGCACTACATGGTGTTCCGCCGGATCAAGCACTTCAGTGGCTACGTGGTCGCGGAGTTCAGCACGCGCCCGTTGTCGCTGGACGTCTCCCTCGGCTTCTGATCGGAGGCGACCAGACCATGACGCGCAAGTTCACGGTCCTCGCCTTGAGTGCGATCGTCGCATTCGGCATCTTCGGAAATGCGTTCCGTGCGGTGAAGCTGGGCCGCCGATCCGGGTACATCGTCGCCTCGAGCTGAGCGCAGGCAGGTCAGGCAGCAAGAAGCGGCGGTCGTCCACATGGGCGGCCGCCGTTTTCATTGCGGCAGCGGCGGATATGGCGCAAACGACGAGGGGAACTGCCATCGGACGGATGGCAGCACGGATGAAAACGGACTGGCTGCTTTCGGAGGTACGCCGCAGCAGGGCTCCTCGCGGCGCACGGCTCCCTGCCAGGGGGAACCGGGTCAACGCTGATCCTTCACTGCCTGATCAGACGCAGATTCCGGCCTCGCTCGGGCCCTGGCGCACCGAGTCCGTCCCCTACAGCCCCAACCGTCTTGTCTTTGTTGGAACGGCCTCGGGATGTATCGCGATGCATGGAGCCGTCTCGTCCACGGAAAGATCAGCGGTGATCCTGCCGTCGATCCGCGCTGATCTGCGTTCCCATTCGACACGGAGCCATGCGCCGAGAGGAGCCCTGCCGCAGGCGAGCATACTCGACACCGAGCCGTGCGCCGAGAGGAGCCCTGCCAGCACGGAATTCCACGCAGAGCCGAAGCGAACTGGTGGGGAGCCTGGCGGAAAATACAAGCCTGCAAGGGGGAGCAAAAAAGGCTAAATTCAATAGTATCAATAAGATGGAGGAGGTCGCCTTGCAGTCAGTCCGTCAGGTGCTGGCGCGTGTCAAGTCACGCGCTGCGTTTCCGGTATTGGGCATCGCCATGGCCCTGTCCACTGCGGTGGTGGGGATGGAGCGTACGTCGTTCCTGACGCACGCGATGGGCGAGAGCGCCGTGACAGCGGACTCTGCCATGTCGGATTCCGCCATCGCCGCGGCGCAGTCTCTGGCGCTCCGGACGGCGGCGTCGCAGGCGGGGGTCGGAGTGCCGGCGCCCGCGCCGGGGCTGGATCTCGACGTCAACCACAAGCAGGTGGACAGCTGGGTTCACCGCTTCTCGACGTCGCTCAAGGGGGACTTCCAGCTCTCCCTGAACCGGATGGGCAAGTACGACGACATGATCCTCGCCAAGCTCGACGAGCGGAAGATGCCGCGTGAGCTGATCTACCTGGCGATGATCGAGTCCAACTTCAACCCGACGGCGAAGTCACGGGTGAAGGCGGTGGGAATGTGGCAGTTCATGAGTGCGACGGCCCGCCAGTACGGGCTCACCGTGGGGCGGCACGTGGACGAGCGGAAGGATCCGGCCAAGGCGACCGACGCGGCGCTGACCTACCTGGCCAAGCTGCACGACCGTTTCGGCTCGTGGTATCTGGCGGCGGCGGCGTACAACTCCGGGGCGGGCACGGTCTCGAAGGCGATGCGGAAGGTGCTGGGACGCACGACCGGAACGGACGAGGACTTCTTCCGCATCGCCCGAGCGCTGCCGAAGGAGACGCGGGACTACGTGCCGAAGCTGATCGCGTCGGCCAAGGTGGGAAGTGATCCGGCGAGGTATGGGCTGGAGCCGTGAACTGGAAGCTGGAAGCCTCGAGCTGAAAGCAGGAAGCGTGATATAAATATCAATTGATGTGAAGCGGCCCGTCATCCATTGGCGGGCCGTTTCTCGTGCAGGTTGCTTCGGTATATGTTCGGTATTACCATTGGCCTCCCTTGGCGAATCGAGCTCACCTGCGAGGAGGCGGCCCAATGAAGACCGGACCCGAATTCAACCTGACCGGCTATGCGCCGGTCGCCGAGCGCATCACCCAGTTCTACGAGGCGCATCCAGCCGGCCGCATCGTCACGGAGCTCGTGAGTCGCACCGCAACCGAGGTGGTCTTCCGCGCCAGTGTCTACCGCAACGCGACCGACACCGGTCCGGCCGCGACCGGCTGGGCGGCGGAGCGCGAGGGGGATGGCGACGTGAACGAGGTGGCCTGCCTGGAGAACACGGAGACCTCCGCCGTGGGGCGTGCCCTCGCCAACCTCGGCTTCACGGCGTCGCGGCTGCGGCCGAGCGCCGAGGAGATGGCGAAGGCGGCGCGGGCCCGGGCGCGCATCGGGCGACAGCGGCTCGCCGTGCGGGAGCCGGCCGTGTCGCCATCCCACGCGATGTACCTCGGCGACCTGCTCAACCTCGTGTCGGCGGCGCAGCGGATCGGGCTGCGGCCGGCGCG
Source organism: Gemmatimonadaceae bacterium (assembly GCA_036377775.1). Lineage (GTDB taxonomy): Bacteria > Gemmatimonadota > Gemmatimonadetes > Gemmatimonadales > Gemmatimonadaceae > AG11. The sequence goes on from DASUXT010000164.1 coordinate 3,191, forward strand.
TGCGGCACGGTGGCGCGAGCAGCTGCACGACACGCCGTACGAGGATCGCGTGCTCGTGCAGCTCGAGCGGCGGCTGCGCGACTGGATCGCGCGGAATCAACCGCACCTCGGCGCGCTGGCGCGCGCGTGAACCGTGAACCGTAGACCGTGAACCGTAGGACGTGCGCCGTGACGGTGGTCACGGCGACGGGTCACCGTTCACGGCTCACCGTTCACGGTCGCAAGTGTCCGGGACCGGCAACTAGGGATATGGAGCAGCGAACGGGGAACGAGCGCCGTGTGCGCGCGCTCGACGATCAGGCGCTCGTGGCAGCGATGCGCGCGGGCGACGAATGGGCGTTCGGGGAGTACCTCGCGCGCTTTCGCCCCGCGCTGCTGCTCTATGCGGAGCGGCGAATCCCCACCGAGCTGCACGCCGAGTGTATCGACGAAGTGCTGGAGGACGAAGCACTGCGGCTTGCCGATCCGCGCGCCGTGGTTCCGGCGCAGATGCGCGCCTACCTCGTGGGCGCCGTTCGAAAGCGGCACCTCGCGGTACAGCGAAGCCGTGCACGACGTCGTCGTCACCACGAGGATGCCGCATACGCGACGGATGATGCCGTGGTCGTGGTGCGCAGCGTCTGCGCGGAGAGCACCATCGCCGCCTCACGTGGCGAGCACGAGACAGACTCGCCGCATCCAACCGCACTGGAGCAGCTCGCGGCGGCGATGGCCGCCGAGCTGGACGACGAGACGATCCGCCTGCTCACCTGGATCGGCCGCTCCGTCCCACACCGCACGATCGCCGAGTGGCTGGGGAAGAGCTACGACGCGACGACGAAACAGATCTGGCGATTGTGCCGCCGACTCGAGCGGGCGGCGCCGCAGTATGCGGCCACGCTGCCACCCGATGCGCAGCGTGAGCTCGAGCGATTCTTTCGCCGCCTGCAGCGCGGCAGGAGACCCGCATGACGCACGACCCGATGGACCGCCCGACGTGGGACGGTGAAGCACTGGCCGAAGCGCTGGGACGCACGTATGCGAGAATGAACGAGGAAGTGTGGACCGACGAGGCGTTCCTCGCCTGGCTCACCGCGGAATCGCGGGCCCGCGGCGGACGCCGGGCGCGGGCGTCGTACGATGCGGGAGCGATGCTGGCGAGCGGACGCGCGCTGCGCGAGCGGGTGCTGTCGCGACGGTGCGGCGTCGGCATCGTGCGCGCATCGCCTCGCACCGTTGCCGCGCTGCGCGTGGACACGCCACTCGGCGCGATGGATCACGCGCGATCGTCTGGCGCGGTGCCGCTCATCGACATGGCAGCCGCGGCCGGCCCGGGGCGCGAGCTCTGGGACGAGCCGGTGGACGACTGGCTCGTGCTGCCGGCCGGCGTGCCGCGCATGCGGGCGCTGGCGCTCAGGATCTCGGGTGAGAGCATGGTCCCGCTGCTGCACCATGGCGACACGGTGCTCGTGGAGCTCGGCACGCCAGTGACGAAGGGACGCGTCGTCGTCGTGCGCCATCCAGACGACGGCTACGTGTGCAAGCACGTGCATCGCGTCGGGCGACGCGAGGTGGAGCTCGCGTCGCTCAATCCGGCGTACGGGGCGGTGACCATTCCGCGTGACGAGCGCCTGGTGGTGGGGACGGTGAGGGCGGCGTGGACTACACGTGAACCGTGAACCGTGAACCGTGAACCGATAACGACAACCGCACGCCGAGCTGATTCGGGTGTGCCGTTCGCTATTCCGGTTCACGGTTCACGGTCAACGGTTCACGCTGCAGTTCCGTGTCCGGCCCCGGCAACTGGGAGATGACGGATCATGCGGCATCTGCCGGAGCGAAGCGACGCGAGGTCGTGACGCGCATGGTCCCACCCCGGGAGAGCATCAGATGCGAATCCACACCAGGCACCAGCACGGAGTCGCCGCGTCAGCGGTCGTCGTCATGCTCGTCGTCCGCTTCGCGCTCGGCGCGGACATCAGCTTCACTTCTTCCCCAGTAGCGCCACCGCCGAGCGTCCTTCCTGCTCCACCTGCGCAATCGTGCACTTCCGCGGCGACTTGTCCGGGCGCCAGCGCAGGAACGACGTGCCATGCCTGAACCGACCGCCCGAGAAGTGATCGTACTGCACCTCGACGACGAGCTTCGGCGCGAGTGGCTCCCACTCGCTCGACCGCTCGGTGCTCCACCGGCTGGGCCCACCGGGCGCCTGGCCGGTGAAGCCGGGTGCCTTGATCAGCTTCTCGAGCTTCTTCGTGATCGCCGGCTTCTCGTCGTTGGGGATGTTGCTCGTGAACCCCACGTG
>DASUXT010000165.1:0-24857 GCA_036377775.1 Gemmatimonadaceae bacterium
GCGTCTGGAACTCGTCGCCCGGCGCGTTCGCGCCGCCGGCGACGTTCTCGCCCGCCAGCCGGTCGATCTCGGGGTCGAGCCCGCGATACTTCGTCCAGACGTGCAGGTTGCGCGCGGCGAAGTTGATCGAGGCGGTGCGCCCGCGGAGGTAGCGCGCGGCGAACCGCTCCGGCAGCGTCACGGCGGCCGTCATCTCGCGCCACCGCACGAAGTTGCCGGGCTGGAAGAAGCCGTCGAGGGTGCGCGACGGATGGTCGAGCGTCGCGACGGCCATCGCCTGCTCCTCGAACGACGCCTCGGTGTTCATCAGGCCGTTGCAGTTCTGGCGGCTCACGCAGCGGATGCGCTCGGTGTTGTTGTAATAGAGGTTGCCGCCGCGATAGTCGAACAGCGCCTGCAGGCGGAAGTGCCGGTCGGCCAGCTCGAGGCCCGGCGTCACCGCCAGCGTGTACCGCGGCGAGCTGTAGCCACGGAAGATCGGATCCGCGCCGACGAATACCTCGTTCAGCGTCGGGTCGTCGCTGTGGGTGAGAATGCCATCGCCATTCTTGTCGTCCCAGCCGGTGATCGGCTGCGCCCAGAAGCCGAACAGCGGGTAGCCCTCCACGGCGCGCGTCGTCGTACCGATCTGCGGTGGCGTCTCACCCAGGCTCAGCAGCTTGTTGTCGTTGATCGACCCGTTCAGCGTGATGTCGAGCCCGACCTGGCGGCTGTTCAGGATCTGCCCGTTCACGAGCATCTCCCATCCCTTGTTCTGCACGGCGCCGAGGTTCTGGCGCACCGAGGCCGCGGCACCGACGGAGGGCGGCACGATGGCGGAGATGAGCGCGTCCTTCGTGCGCTTGTGGTAGTACGTGAGGTCGATCGACGCCCGGTTGTCGAACAGCTGGGTCTCGAAGCCCGTCTCGAACTCCGTCGTGCGCTCGGGCCGGAGCTTCGTGTTGCCGACGGCCGAGTAGAGCACGCCCGGCTGGTCCAGGCCGCGCACGTTCGGCGAGGTGGCCGAGAAGGTCCGCAGCGCGTCGTTGGAGCCCGGCTGCACGCCCGAGGCGCCATACGCGGCACGGAGCCGCAGGCTGTTCAGGACGTCGAGCTTCGGGAAGAAGTCCTCATCCGAGATGATCCACGACGCACTGACCTTGGGATAGACGACACGCTGGAAGCTCGTGCCGAAGGCGCTGTTCTGGTCGGTGCGGAGCGCGCCGGTGAGGAAGAGCCGGTCGCGCAGGGCGACAGCCTCCTCGACGAACAGGCCGAGCGTCTTCTGGATCGTGTTCGCTTCGGCGGCCTGGGGCTCTGCGCCCGCGCTCGCCGTCTGCGATCCGGGCGGCAGGTTGGCGGCGAAAGCCTCCGTCTGCGCGAAGGTGTAGTTCACGTACTGTGAACCGACCGTCGTCTTGGAGTTCAGCCAGGGCTTCGGGTTGAAGTTCGCCGTGGCGCCCACGTCCGCCGACAGGTTCCGGATCTCCGTGCGCTCAGCATCCTTGAAGCCCTCGCGGTAGCGCGAGGTGATCGGTGGCCCCTCGCCGCGGAGGAGCAGGTCGTCGTCGCGGCGGGCGGTGAGGTCGTTGCCGACCGTACCGCGCAGCGACAGCCAGGTGGTCGGACGATACTGGGCGTTCGCGCCGAGGATGAAGCGGTTCACGCCCTGGCCGGTCTTCTCCTGCCAGCTGTATCCCGGGGTCCAGGCGCGGTAGCCGTTGAGTGGCGACCCATCGGTGGGGACGGTGCCGCTCGTCGACACGAAGCCGTTGTCCTTGTAGCCCGGACCGCCGAACAGGTGGGATCCGAGGCCAGCCGTCGCGTTGGACTCGAGCGAGAAGCGCGCTTCACTGTTGGTGAAGCCGGCGTTGACCGCCATGTCCAGCTTCGGCGAGACGGCCGTGTTCAGGTTCGCGCGGAAGGAATTCCTCACCAGCGCATTGGGCCGGTCGACGTAGTCGTGGATCGGCGTGTTGGTCTCGGCAAAGCGACGACGCTCGAAGGCCGGGAGCGAGAGCACGCCGACTTCGTCGAAGCGATCGCCGGAGACGTAGAAGCGGACCTGGTCCGTTCCGCCCGAGACCTGCGCGCCGAACGCCTTGCGGTTGCCCGTGCCCAGCGGCGTGGCATCGGGATCGTTGATCGGGCTGTAGGTGCGCAGGCTGTCCATGATGCAGGCCGCAGGACCGTTGGCAGCCGACAGCTGCGGCAGGGAGCACTGCTTGTACGCCGTCGAGTTGGGCGCGTGACCAGCGATGGTGTAGTTGGTGCTGTAGTCGTTCAGGTCCTTGATGACGCCGCCTTCGGCGTGGATCGCCCACTGCGCCGTTCCCGAGCGACCCTTCTTCGTCGTGATCACCACCACGCCGTTCGCCGCGTCGGTGCCGTACAGCGTCGCGGCGGACGGACCCTTCACGACCTCGATGTTCTCGATGTCCTCGGGGTTCAGGTCACCGACGCGGTTGGCGCGGTTGCCGCCAGTGCTGAAGCCCGATCCCTGATCGCTCGTCATGCGAATGCCGTCGATGATGTAGATCGGGTCGTTGTTGAGCGACAGGCTGTTGTTGCCGCGGATACGGATGCGCGAGCCGACGCCGGTCTGCGTGCCCGTGAGCACCGTGACGCCGGCGGCGCGAGAGTTGAGGACATCCGAGACGCTGCTGATGGGCGAGGTCTTCGTCACCTCGGCGGCGTTGATGTTGGAGATCGAGCTGCCCTGCTCGACGCGGCGCTGTTCGCCGGTCGCGGTGGTGACGACCTCCTTCAGCGAGATGACTGCCTTCGTCAGGGAAAAATCCACCGTCACCGCCTGACCAGCCACGACGGTGACCGGCTTCTTGGACTCCGTATAGCCGATGCGGATGGCCCGGATTTGCTGAGCGCCCGCCGGTACGCCGCGGATGGTGTATCGGCCGTCCTGGTTCGTGAGGGCGCCAAGCGTGGTGCCGACGACGACGACCTGGACGTCCGAAACCGGCCGACCTGCACCTTCTTCAGTCACCCTGCCGGTGACGCTCGCCTGCTGGGCTCGAGCTGCCGTCGTGCTTGCGACGAGCAAGCCGAACGAGAGTGCGCCGAGCCAGGCGCGTGAACGTGTGCGGTGCATCTTCCCTCTGGTGGGATGGTGGGAGTGCTGCCGAACTGGCCTTCTGGAAGGAGATCGACACGCCGTGTGACGGAGCGCGCCGGCTGGATGCGGACGGCCGGCGGGAAAATCGGCGTCGGAATCCGGCGCCGACTTTACCTCTCTCCGTTCATGCTGGCAAGAGCCAAACGCGGGATCGACGTGGCCCCGCCCTCACCGACGACTGGCCAGCCACTGGTTCGGACTTCCTCAGCGCAGCAGCGACTCGACCAGTTCCCAGGATCGCTCGGCGGCGCCGAGGCCGCGGTGGACGACCGCCCTGGCGGCATCGCCGGCGGCGCGACGCGCGGCGGAGTCGGTGAACCAGTGGTCGAGGCCGCGCTCCAGGCCGCCGTCGGAAGCGACGTCGAGGGCGCCGTCGGCGTCGAGGAGCAGCATGGCGTCGCGGCTGGCGTGATGCCGCGGACCGAAGAGCACAGGCGCGCCGAATGCCGCCGGCTCGAGGACGGAGTGCAGCCCTGCCGCGTGGAACCCACCTCCCACGAAGGCCACATCGGCGAGGGCGTAGAGGTCGCCGAGGATGCCCACGCGATCGACGATGATCACGTCCGCGTGGCCGGCCGCGGGCGCGGCGAGGCGCGCGGTGACGAGTCCTTCACTGCTCGCCCAGCGCTCGATGGGGGCGAGGTGCGCCACCGTGGGTTCGTGCGGGGCGATGATGAGCCGAGGCCGGCGTACACCGTGCTGGCGCGCGAGTCGCGCCCAGGCGGGGAGCAGCTGCGCCTCGTCGGCGGGCCAGGTGGACCCGGCCACGAGGGTGAGTCGCTCCGGGGCGGCGAGTGGCTCGAGCAGCGCACCATGGCGATCCACGTTCTGCGCGCGTGCCCAGACCTGGTCGTAGCGCGTGTCGCCGGTGACGGACACCCGCATCGCAGGCACGCCGAGCGAGATGAGCCGATCCGCGTCCTCGCTGCTGATCGCGCCGACGCGCTCGAGCCGTGCGTAGGCCTCACGCAGGAGCGACGACGCGAGCGGGGAGCGACGCGACGACGATCGAGCGAGCGTGGCGCTGATGAGGCCGAGCCGGGTGCCGCGTCGTGAGGCCTCGCGGGCGAGGGTGGGCCAGACGTCGAGCTTGCTGAAGACCAGGGCGCTGGGGGCGAGCGCCGCGAGCGCGGCGCGCATGTCCGGCGTGGCGTCGAAGGGCAGCGCGTCGCGGAAGTCCACGTCGAGCGTGGACGCAAAGGCGCGCGCGCTCGGCGAGAACCAGGTGTAGGCGAGCTGCAGGTCGGGGCGCCGCGAGCGCGCGAGCTGGAGCACGGGGCGCGCCTGTAGCCCTTCGCCGACGCTGGGCGCGTGCATCCAGAGCAGCGGGCGCGCCGTGTCGCGGCGGAAGCCAGCGTAGCGCGCGAGGATGCCTCGCCGCTCGACGAAGGTGGCGAGGAGCTTCCGGTCCGAGTGGGGCGCAACGGACGAGAGGGCGTGCGCGAGCCGCGCCGCCCCCTCGTAGGCGAGTGCGAGTGCGGGGTTCACGCCCTCAATGCGACTTCGCGGCGGCGATCGCCTTGTCGAGCGCGACGCGGAAGGAATCGGTCGGGTAAGCGCCCTCGAGCTTGCGGTCGCCGATGAAGAAGGTCGGTGTGGAACCGACGCCGGCGCCGCGCGAGCGGTCGCGGTCGGCTTCGATGAGGCGCGCGGTGGCGTGGCTGGTCATGCAATCCCGCCACGCCTTCGGCTCCACCCCGTTCGCGACGGCGAGGGAATCGAAGGTGGGCATCGGGTCGCTCTGGCCCTCCCAGCGCTGCTGGGTGGCGAAGAGCGACTCGTGCATCTGCCAGAACTTGCCCTGCACCGATGCGCACATGGCGGCTTCGGCGGCGGCCTGGGCGTTGGGGTGGATGCTGGTGAGCGGAAAGTTGAGGTAGGCCATGCGCGCCTTGCCGGTCCTGACGTACTCGCTGTCGAGCGCGGCGAAGGAGGCATCGTGCCACTGCTTGCAGAAGGGGCACTGGAAGTCGCTCACCTCGATGAGCCACACGGGCGCGTCGGCGGATCCACGGATGCGGCCGCGGTCAGCGGCGGCGCTGACGGAGTCGGTGAGGCCGCTCATGCCGGCCGACGTGGAGCTGGTCGGCTTCACGTCGCCCGCCGCAGAGGCGGTGGCGCCGGCGCCAGCACCGGGAACGGCTTCGGTGCGTGCACAGCCGGCCGACGACAGGAGGGCAGCGCCGAGGAGGAGGACGAAAGAGGAGCGCGTCATGAGGGCGACGATGAGGGTGGCACGACGGACAGAGGAAAGCTAACGTCGCCGGCGCCTGCCGGGCGAGCGGGACAGGGGTTCACTTGCTATCGTTAGGGAGCAGTCTCGCATGGGCTCCGACTTCAACCCCAGGTAATGCTTCCATCGCTTGCCGGTCGCGCCCTGTTGGGCGTGGTCACGCTCCTCCTCCAGGGCGGCCCGCAGATTCCCGCCCCGACGGGGCTGGTGAACGACTTCGCGAACGTGCTGCCGCCGGCGTCAGCGCAGCGCATCGAGGCCATTGCGCAGGACGTGCGCGACAAGTCGAAGGGAGAGATCGCCGTCGTCACGCTTGCCGATCTCGGCGGGCGGGACCCGAGCGAGATCGCGCTCAGGATCGGGCGCGAGTGGAAGGTCGGCAACAAGGCCGACATCGGCGACCGGACGCGGAACGCCGGCGTGGTGATCCTGCTCGTCCCCAAGGAGACATCGAGCGACGGCAACGGGTACTGCCGTATCGAGGTCGGGCAGGGGAGCGAGGGGTTCATCACCGACGCGACGAGCGGCACGATCTGCCGCGAGGCGACGCCGTACTTCAGGCAGCAGGACTATGGACGGGGGCTCGAGCTGGTCACCCTCCGCGTCGCACAGCGGTTCGCGCAGGAGTTCGGCTTCACGCTCGATACGAGCCTCCACGCGCCACCGGTGCGTCAGCAGGCGCGGAGCACGTCGAGCGGCGGCGGGATCAATCCGCTGGTCCTGCTGGTCATCTTCTTCATCATCCTGTCCATCGTGGGCGGCGGGCGGCGGGGTCGTGGCTGCGGATGCCTGCCGATCTTCCTGCCCTTTCCCGGCGGGTTCGGGGGAGGCGGCTACCGCGGTGGCGGGTTCGGCGGTGGCGGCTTCGGCGGCGGTGGCGGATTCGGTGGCTTCGGTGGTGGTGGTGGGTTCAGCGGTGGTGGTGGCGGCTCCTCCTGGTAGGCGACGATCATGGCAACGATGACACTCGACGATCTCGTGACCCAGCTGCGGGCGGCCTATGGCGCGCGGCTCGATTCGGTAGTTCTCTACGGCTCGGCGGCGACGGGTGAGCACATCCCGAAGCGCTCCGACTACAACGTGCTGCTGCTGCTCAAGGAGCTCGACACCGGCGCGCTGGCCTCGGCGTCGGCGGTGGCACGCGCGTGGAGCGACGCCGGGAATCCGCCGCCGATGACGATGACGGTGGAGGAGTGGAAAGGTTCGGCTGACGTGTTCCCCATGGAATACGCCGACATCCTGGACCGGCATCGCGTCCTGTATGGGACGCCGCCGTTCGATGGCGTGTCGGTGAACATGCGCGACCTCCGTCTGCAGCTCGAGCAGCAGGTGATGGGAAAGCTGCTGCAGCTCCGCCAGGGCGCGCTGCTGGCCGGCACCGACGGGAAGCGGCAGGTGGAGTTGATCGCGGCGAGCCTGAGCACGATGATGGTGCTGTTCCGTGCCGTGTTGCGGCTGCGTGGCGAGAAGGCCGACGGGGACAACGTGACGATCTCCGAGCGGGTCGGCGCCCTGGCGGGATTCGACGCCGCGCCGTTCACGCGCGCGGTGCAGCACGTGCGTGGGGAGCGGAAGCTGGAGGCTGGCGATGGGGGCACGACGCTCGCGGGGTACATCGCCGGGATCAAGCGGTTGCAGCGCTTCCTGGACAATTACGACGTGAGCGCCCCGTAGTGGTTCCGGCGGCGAAACATCGGGTCCATCTTTTCACGTAGGATACTCACACGCCCACCAAAGGAATGTCTCCCATGAAACGTCGATGGCTGGCATGGCTCCTCCCCCTCGCGCTGACGGCGTGCGGGTACAACACGATCCAGTCGCTGGACGAGCAGGCGAGCGCGGCGCAGGGCCAGATCGAGGTGCAGCTGCAGCGGCGCGCGGACCTGGTGCCGAACCTCGTCGCAACGGTGAAGGGCGTCGCGAACCAGGAGCTCGCCGTTTTCACCGAAGTGGCGAAGGCGCGCTCGGGGCTGCTCGGTGCGGTACAGAGCAAGGACCCGCAGCAGATGGCCGACGCGAATGCGACGTTCAACGGCGCGCTCGGGCGGCTGCTCGCCGTGTCCGAGGCGTATCCGCAGCTGAAGAGCGACCAGGCGTTCCTGCGCCTGCAGGACGAGCTCGCGGGGACGGAGAATCGTGTCGCCGTGTCGCGGCAGGACTACAACACGGCGGTGCAGCAGTACAACGCCTACATCCGTCGTTTCCCCGCAGTGCTGACGGCGAAGCTCACAGGGGCGAAGGAGCGGAAGTACTTCCAGGTGACGAATCCTGGCGCGCGCGAAGCGCCGACGGTGGACTTCGGCGCGCCGGGCGGTACGACGACGCAGCCTGCGCCGGGCGCGCCGGGCGCAACACCGCCACCGCCGACGAGTGGGAAGCCTTGAGAGAAGCTGGAAGCTGGAAGCTGAAGGCTGAAGGCTCGACAGGCTGGTTGGTGAAGAGAGCGGCTCCTCGCCGCTCTCTTTTTTTTCAGCAACATGGCAACAAGCCATCCGGACTGAGCCGTTGGCGTTGCCAGGCGCGGTGACGCGCCAGCGCATGCCGTGGTCTACGCGCAATGCAGGGAGTTCCATCCACGGCGCGCTAGCGCAGCCCCACCGGTAGTCGCTGAGTTCCCCCACCAGCACACCGCGTGACTGGACCCCGCTGACAGAAGACGTGCTGACGCCTGCATGGCCAGCTCGCCTGTCAGCGATGTGTGGCTTGCACGATCTCACACTTCGGGACCACAGGAGGGGGCAATGGGTGGATTCATCAGGCGAGGTGCGTTCGTCCTGATCGCCGCGGTGATGCCTGTCGTGGCATCGGCGCAGGAAGCGCGCGTGACTGGCCGAGTCACCAGCGAGGCCGCGGTCCCCATCGTCGGCGCCAGCGTGCGCATCGGCGCGATGGGGCTTGGCGCGATCACGGGCAACGACGGTCGCTACTCGTTTTTCGTGCCGGCGGCACGCGTCTCCGGGCAATCGGTGGTGATCACGGCGCGGTTGCTCGGCTATACGGAGCAGAGCGCCACGATCACCTTGCGCGCCGGCACGATCACGCAGGACTTCACGCTCACCACGGCACCGACGCGCCTGAGCCAGGTGGTGGTGACGGGCGAAGGGACGAGCACGACCCGCGAGCACCTGACGACGACGGTGAATTCGGTGGATACCGCGCAGCTGCAGCGCGCGGCACAGCCGCAGAACGTCGTGAGCGCGCTGGCGGCGAAGGCGCCGAACGTCGTGATCCGCACGCAGTCCGGCGAGCCGGGTGCCTCGGCGTCGATCAAGATCCGCGGCAACGCCTCGCTCACCGGCACGAACCAGCCGCTCTTCGTGGTGGACGGCCAGCCAGTGGACAACTCCACGATCTCGACGAACGGCGGGGACCAGTCGACGGTGACGCAGAACCGGGTGGCGGACATCAACCCGAACGACATCGAGTCGATCGACATCCTCAAGGGCGCGGCGGCGTCGGCCATCTACGGCGCGCGCGCGGCCAACGGCGTGGTGCTGATCACCACGAAGCGCGGGCACCCCGGCCAGACGCGATTCACCTTCACGAGCACGGAGACCTTCGATCGCGTGAACACGAAGGACATCCTGCAGCACAGCTACGGGCAGGGGCGGAACGGGGTCGACGGAAGCTGCAACACGCCGGATTGCGTGGCGCTGCGCTGGTCGTGGGGGCCGCTGATCTCGGGCCCGTCCTACAACCATCTGGAGGAGATCTTCGACACCGGGCTCACCGCCGACAACAACCTGTCCGTCTCCGGCGGGAACGAGCGCACGACGTTCTACGTCTCGGGCGGCCTGACGGCGCAGAACGGGATGATCAAGGGCCCGAACAACAAGTACAACCGCGCGACGGCCCGCCTGAAGGGCACGCACGAGCTCACGTCGCGGCTGACCATCGGCGGCAACTTCAACTACATCGACACCCGCGGCAACTACGTGCAGAAGGGCTCGAACGTCTCCGGCCTGCTGCTCGGCGCGCTGCGCACGCCGCCGTCGTACAACAACCAGGATTATCTGAACGACGTGGGCCTGCAGAAGCCGTATCGCTTCCCCGACGCGACGAGCCCCACGTCGTTCACGCAGGTGGGCTACTACGACAATCCCTTCTTCGTGCTCAACAGCCCGGGGAACCGGAGCGAGCTCGGACGGTCGATCGCCAACGTGAACGTGGACTGGCAGGCGCTCGACTGGCTGCGCGTCCAGTACACGCTGGGCGGCGACTACTACAACGACTCGCGCCTCGAGGCGCTGCCGCTGACGTCGGCCGGTGACCCTTACGGCAACGTGACGCGGTTCGACATCAACAACCTCGAGATCGACCACAACCTCATCGCGTCGGCGAAGCACGGCTTCCGGAACGACAACATCAACACGACGCTGACACTGGGGCAGAACCTCAACTCCCGCCGCTACCGGCAGCTGTTCACCTTCGGCGAGCAGCTGATCGCGCCGACGCCGCTGTCGCTGAACAACACGACCTCGTACCAGGACAACGAGTTCAAGTCGCTTCGCCACATCGAGGGCTACTTCGGGCAGCTCGAGGCGGACTTCTACAACCAGGTGGACGTGAACGTCGGCGTGCGCGAGGATGGCTTCTCCACCTTCGGCTCGTCGAAGCAGTTCCACACCTTCCCGAAGGCATCCATCGCCTGGATCTTCACGAACACGCTGGGGAACACCGACCAGACGGGCATCCTGAGCTTCGGCAAGGTCCGCGCGGCGTACGGCGAGACGGGGAAGGAGCCGCCGGTGTACGGCGCCATCACGGCGCTCAGCTCGCAGTCGCTCGCGGGCAACTATGGCTACGGCGACGCGATCAACACCCGCTTCGGGCCGGGCGGACTGGTGACCGGTGCCACGCTCGGCAACAATGCGCTGCGGCCCGAGCGGTCACGCGAGGCGGAGTACGGCCTCGATCTCGGCCTGTTCGACCAGCGCGCTGACTTCTCCTTCACCTACTACGACAAGCGCACGAGCGACGTGATCCTCGCCGCCCTGCCGGTGAACGCGTCGCAGACGGGCGCCTTCCAGACGGTGCAGAACGGCGCGAAGCTGACGAATCAGGGAGTCGAGATTTCGTTCAACGCGCGCCCCTATACCTCCGACCTCGTGTCGTGGGACCTCGGCTTCCAGTACGGCCGCAATCGCGGCAACGTGACCGACCTGCTGGGCGCCCAGTTCATCCCGTACAACAACGAAGGGTTCACGGGCGCCATCGGGTCGTCCACGCTCGGCTATGCGCCGGGCGTGATCCGCGGCAAGGACTTCGCCCGCTGCGGCTACACGACGACGATCCAGGAAGTGGTCGATGCCTGCGTCGGCAAGCCGACCGGCGCGCTGTACATCGATGCCAGCGGCACGCCGATCCTCGACCCGGTGGATCGCGTCATCGGCGATCCGAACCCGAAGTACACGATGAGCTTCAGCACGGGGCTGCACTTCGGGCAGCACATCAGCCTCTCCGGACTGCTCGACGTCCGCAAGGGCGGCGACGTGTGGAACGGCACGCGCGGCATCCTCGACTACTTCGGGACGTCGGTCGAGACGCTCGACCGGACGCAGCAGGGGATCTTCGGGAAGAACGTGCTCGTCGACAAGTATCCGGTGGTCGTGGGGCCGGGCGCCGGTCAGGTGGCGTTCGCCACGCCGAACGACTGGCAGAACTGGTATCTCGGTAATGGCGGCGGCTTCGGGCCGGTCGGCGCGCAGTTCATCGAGGACGGTTCGTTCGCCAAGCTGCGCGAGCTGTCGCTCACCTACAACCTCACGGGTCGCATCCCGGCGGCGATGGGCGGCTTCTCGTCGATCGACCTCCGGCTGGCAGGACGCAATCTCAAGACGTGGACGAAGTACAAGGGGCTGGATCCGGAGGCGAACCTCGGCGGCGCGGAGTTCCTCACGCAGGGACTCGACTACTTCAACAATCCGCAGGTTCGCTCGTTCGTCATCTCCCTCGGCTTCAACCGCTAAGGTGCAACGGCCATGAAGACTTCAACGAAGATCCTGTGCGCCGCCGTTGCCCTCGGGGCGCTGGCGGGCTGTAACGACTACCTCACGGGCGGTGACCTCACCAACGACCCGAACCGGCCCGTGGTGGCGTCGCTCGGCAACCTGCTCGTCGGAATCGAGACGAACATCTGGGGGCTCGTCGGCGGTGACCCGGCCCGCACGACCGGCATCCTCGCCCAGCAGTTCACGGGTGCCGGCTCGCAGTACCAGGCGAACATCGAGACCTACCAGCTGACGGAGGACAACACCAACGGCGCGTACGCGAGTGTCTACGGCGGCGGCGGGCTGGTGGACGTGAAGAAGCTGGAGGAGGGCGCCGTGGCGGCGAAGGACACGGTGTTCCTCGGGGTGGCGCAGGTATACGAGGGGATGCTGATGGGCACGGCGGCCGACCTGTTCGGCGACGTGGTCTACAGCGAGGCGTTGCAAGGCACGCCGAATCCCAAGCTCGATGACCAGCTCGCGGTGTATGACTCGGTGCAGAAGGTGCTCTCGGCGGCGATCGACAACCTGGGCAAGACGCAGCTGCCGGGCCTCGCCGACGCGGACATCGAGTATGGCGGCGACCAGGAGTGTTACACCGAGCTCGCGCACACGCTGAAGGCGCGCTTCTACATGCACACGGCGGAAGTGCGCCCCGATGCCTATGCGAACGCACTCGCCGAGGCGAAGCAGGGAATCTCGAGCGACGCCTGCGACTTCGAGGGGCGGTTCAACAGTTCATCCGGGCAGCAGAACTTCTACTACCAGTTCGAGGTGACGGCGGGACGCAGCGGCTACGTGATCCCGAACCAGGGATTCATCAACCTGCTCGAGTCACGCAACGATCCCCGGCGCGCCGAATACTTCAACGCGAAGGGGAACGACCTCAGTGCGATCCGCAAGGCGCCGGACTTCCAGCAGCCGTACGTGACGTACGACGAGAATACGCTGATCTGGGCGGAGGCGGCGTACCGCACGGGTGACCAGGTCACGGCGCTGGCGAAGCTCAACGAGGAGCGCGCGAATCACGGATTGGCGCCGGAGGCGGTGACGGGCCAGGCACTGCTGCTCGAGATCCTGACCGAGGAGTACATCTCGGACTTCCAGCTCGGCTACGAGGCGTTCAGCCTGTATAACCGGACCTGCTTCCCGAACCTCGTGCCGACGGGGAGCAAGGGCGGGCCGATCCCGGCGCGGCTGTACTACGATGCGTCGGAGCGGCAGACGGACACGAGCATCCCGGAGCCGGGCGTGGCGCCCAACACGCTGCGGAACCGGGACAATCCGCCGAATGCGGTCTCGGATGGTACTGGCCAGGCGTGCGTGGGGCAGTAGGTGACTGCGGAGGCGGAATCGAACGAGCCCGGCGAATTCGCCGGGCTCGTTCGCTTGTGCCGGAGCACGTGTGGACGGCTGTTCTTCTCGCGCCCGTTCCGGCCTCGGGATGCTGCTCGGCGCATGGAGCCGTCCCGACCACAAAGAGATCCTGCAGTGTCAAGGTTCTTCCGCCCTGTCCACCTGCAGTCCAAGAGGAATCCGTTCGATCAGCTCAATCCGCCCTGATCCGCACCTCCTTCGTCGGTGGGGCCAGTGAAGGAAGAGGAGCCCGAACGGACGAGGAGCCGTCGCGTTCCTCTACCACACCGCCACGCTCGAGTGTCCGACGCTGCTCTCGACGGTGAGACGGACCGTGTTCCCCGTTCGCAGGGACACCGACTCGCTCGTGTAATCCGATGAGCCACCGATCGGGTGTACGGCCAGTCGAAGCGTGCCCATGGCTCCGACATGCTGTGGGCGCAGCGGCACCGACACTGAGCGCCCCGCCGTCACTTGCGTGAGGCGCGAGGTAAGGCCGTCGTGGAGCACGAAGACCACGATATCCGACCAGTTGTGGTTCTCGATCTCGAGGACGAGGTTCTCGAGTGGCCGCGTGCCGGTGTCGTCCGATGACGACGAGGCCTCAGGCGACGGTGCGGGGCGGTGGGCGGCGCAGCCGACGATCGTGCCGGCGGCCAGACCCAGGATGAGCGCGGCGAGCGAACGGCGTAGGTGGCGCATGGGGTACCTCTCTACCTGCGAAACGGCTGCAGGTAGAGTGCCCCGGCGCGCGCCGGTTCGCTAGGCGGCTGCCGGCTTCTCCCGCGGGAAGAGTGGCTCGCCCTTTCGCACCTTCCAGCCGGTCGCGTCGAGATCCCGGAAGTCGGCAAGGCGCTGGTCGGCGACGTTGCCGGGCGCGCCAAGCTGTTCCCATAGTGCCTGCGCCTTGACGGGCATGAACGGGGCGAGGAGCACCGCCTGACGCGCGAGCTGGCGCACCAGCGACGCGAGCACCGCATCGAGCTTGCGGCGCGATTCGTCGTCCGTTCCCTTGGCGAGTGCCCATGGCTGGGAGGCCTGCACGTACTCGTTGCCGCGCGCGACGCAGGCAAAGGCATGCTGGAGCGCCTCGTGCAGCAGGAAGCCGCGCGTGCCGTCCATCGCGGCATGATACGCGGCGATGTCCGCCGCATCGTTCCGATCCGCCTCGTCGGGCGCGCCCGCGGGCACGACCCCTTCGCGATACTTCTCCACCATCGCGATCACGCGGCTGGCCAGGTTGCCCCACGCGTTGGCGAGGTCGGCATTGTAACGCTCCTCGAACCGCTCCCACGAGAAGCTGCCGTCGGCGTCGAAGGGAATCTCGCGCAGCAGGAAGTACCGGAACGCATCGGCGCCGAAGCGATCGATCGCCTCGTCGAGGTCGAGCCGCACGCCGGCCGACTTGCTGAACCGCTCGCCGCCGAGCAGCACGAACCCGTGGCCCCAGACACGCGCCGGCAGCGGCAGCTCGGCGGACTTCAGCATCGCCGGCCAGATGATCGTGTGGAAGCGCGTGATGTCCTTGCCGACGATATGCAGCTGCGCCGGCCAGCGCTGCGCCCAGTCGCCCTCGGGGAAGCCGGTGGCGGTGAGGTAGTTGGGAAGCGCGTCGAACCAGACGTACGTGGTCTGCGGCTCGCCCGTGCTCAGCGGCTTCGGGAAGGGGATCCCCCACTTCAGTCGCGAGCGGCTGGCCGACACGTCCTCGAGGCCGCGGTCGATGAGCGCGAGCATCTCGTTGCGGCGGCTCTCCGGCTGCAGGAACTCGGGGTGCGTGGTGAGGTGCGTGCGCAGGAACTCGGCGTAGCGGCTGAGCCGGAAGAACCAGTTGCGCTCCTCCACCCACTCCAGCGTGCGCGTCGGGTGCAGCACGCACTTGCCGTCCACGATCTCGGCGTCCTGCTTGAACGACTCGCAGCCCACGCAGTACCAGCCTTCGTACGCCTTCTCGTAGAAGTCGTCCGGGTTGCGCTCGAAGATGCGCTCGATCAGTGCGCGCACGCCGGCCTTGTGCATCGGGTCGGTGGTGCGGATGAACTGGTCGCGCGAGATGCCGAGCCGGTCCCACATGGCGCTGAACGTGGCGGCGAGGGTGTCGACCAGCGACTGCGGCGACACGCCCTGCTGCGCCGCCGTCTGCTCCACCTTCTGGCCGTGCTCGTCCATCCCGATGAGGAAGTGCACGTCGTCGCCACGCAGGCGACGATAGCGGGCGATGGCGTCGGCGCCGATCTTCTCGTAGGCGTGCCCGATGTGCGGCGCGCCGTTGGCGTAGTCGATTGCTGTTGTAAGGAAATACCGGCTCACGATTTCTCCGGAGGCGAACCACCACCGTTGCTGGCGGGCCCGCGGGGGTTCGAGGCGCCGTCGTTGCTCGACGGGCGGTTGCGGCGGCCGCCGCGACGTCCGCGGCGGCGAGGCGCACGCTTCTCGGCTTCCGGCGCAGCCTGCTCCGCGCGCGTCGCGGCGGGTTCGGGCGTGCCGGGTACCACCGCAGCGACCGGTGCCGGCGCGGACGTCGGCTTGTTCGCCTTCGGCCGCGCGGTCGCCCGGATCGGCGACGGAAGCACATGGTGCGCGATCGGGTGCTCCCCCGTCATGCGCAGCTCGATGTCCACGAGGTCGGAGTCGCTCTCGCTGGCGGGTTCACGCGTGGACATCGGCGCCTCGTGGGCCGCGGCCTCGAGCGCCGCCGCCAGGGGATCGCCGGCGGCGGTCATCTCCTCGCGGAGCTGCTCGAGCGGAATCACGCGAACCTCGCCGTCCACGCCGCGCAGCGTGACGCGCTCGCGGAAGATGTCGTTGGCAACGACCTTCTCCTCCGTCCGAGCGGTGCGTACGACCTTTCCTTCCTTCGGATACTTGCGGCGGCTTTCGACGTAGAACTCGTGCTCGTAGCGCAGGCAGCACATCAGCCGTCCGCAGGCGCCGGAGATCTGCGACGGGTTGAGCGAAAGCCGCTGGTCCTTCGCCACGCCGAGGTTCACGGGCCGTAGCTCGGGGAGCCACGACGCCGAGCAGTACTGCCGTCCGCACCGGCCCACGCCGTCCAGCCGTTTCGCCTCGTCACGCACGCCGATCTGCTTCAGCTCGATGCGCGTGCGGAACGCCGATGCGAGCTCACGCACGAGGGTGCGGAAATCCACCCGCTTCTCGGCGGTGAAGTAGAACGTGAGCTTCTTCCGGTCCCACTGCCATTCGGCGTCGGTGACCTTCATGACGAGGGCGTTCGCCTTCACCCGTTCGGCGGCACGCCGTCGCGCCTCGTCGTCGCTGGCGCGGACTTCGTCGTGCCGCCGGCTTTCCTCGGGCGTCGCCAGACGCTTCGCCGCGCGGGCAGGGGCGCCGCCGGCGAGGCCGTGTGGCACGCCGGCGGAACGACGCTCGGCCTCCTCGCCGACGGATACCACCCGGCCGAAGTCCTCGCCGCGATCGGCATCGACGATCACCGGCGCCCCGGCCGGGGGCGCCTCGTCGGGCTCCCAGAGGAAGAACTCCTTGCGGTTGCCCTTGAACCCGACCTCGATCAGCAAGGGCAGCTACTCGGCAAACTGTCCCATGCGCAGGTACTTCTCGCGCCGGCGACGCACCAGCTTGTCGGGCTTGAGGCCGCGCAGCTCGTCGAGCTGGCGCAGCAGGACCTCCTGCAGCGACTTCGCCGTCGTCTCGTGATCGGAATGCGCGCCGCCCGGTGGTTCGGGAATGATCTCGTCGATCACGCGCAGCTCGTACAGGTCAGGGGCCGTGATGCGCAGCGCACTGGCCGCACGCTCGCGGTTCTCCAGCTTGCCGTCCTTCCACAGGATGGCCGCCGCACCCTCGACGCTGATCACGGAATAGACCGAGTTTTCCAGCATGTTGACGCGATCCGCGACGCCGAGCGCGAGCGCACCGCCGGAGCCGCCCTCACCGATCACCGTGGCGATGATCGGCGTCTCCAGCCGGCTCATCTCGAACAGGTTGCGCGCGATCGCCTCGCTCTGCCCGCGCTCCTCGGCTCCGAGGCCGGGCCAGGCACCCGGCGTGTCGATGAAGGTGATTACCGGCACGTGGAACTTCTCGGCGAGCTTCATCAGGCGCAGCGCCTTGCGATAGCCCTCCGGGTGCGGCATGCCGAAGTTGCGGCGGAGGTTCTCCTTGGTGTCGCGGCCACGCTGATGGCCGATCACCATCACCGTCTCGCCGTCCAGCCGCGCCCAGCCGCCGATGATGGCGGCGTCCTCGCGAAAGGCGCGATCGCCGTGCAGCTCGATGAAGTCGGTGAAGCAGAGCTGCAGGTAGTCCTCGGTGAGCGGCCGCTTGTTGCTGCGGGCCACCTGCACGCGCTGCAGCGGGGTGAGATGCCGGTAGATCTCCTCGCGCAGCTCCACGAGGTTCTGTTCGAGTGAGGCGATCTCGGTGGCCACGTCGAGCTGGCGCTCGCCGGCCAGGCGCTTGAGATCGTCGATCTGCTTCTCCAGCTCGAAGATCGGCTTCTCGAACTCCAAAGTCGCAGTCGCCATCCGTTGTCAGCTCCCGCGCACGAGGCGGACGCGCTCATTGCCGAGCAGCGCCCGCAGGTCGGTCAGCGCGGCCTGGGTGGCCGCGAGTCTGAGTGAGCGCGACTTCAATCGCGCCCGTGTTCCATTGCCATCGTTCCAGCCCAGCTCGAGCGGCGGAGCGCCGCTGTGCGACGTGGCGTGCGCGTCCACCACCGCCCGCACGTCCGACATCGCTTCCGGTGACAGTGCCTCGCCCAGCGCCAGCTCGATGGAGATGGACACCTGTCCGTTGAGCCGCAGCTCCGCGAACGGTGTCACCGATTCCACGATGAAGGTAGGGCTGTCCGCGGTCTCGTCCCGACGTGAGTAGCCGCCCTTCATGAGGACCGGCACGTCGGTGCGAATGCGATCGGACAACAGCCCCCAGTTCTCGGGGAAGACCAGCACCTCGGAAGATCCCGAAAAATCCTCCACTGTCAACCGGGCGAACTCGGCGCCGGAGCGCTTGCTGATCTGCCGCTTTACCGCGGTGACCACCACGCCGAGCGCCAGCGGCTCGGGCGTCCAGCGCCCGAGCTGACTCACGGTGTGCGTGGCGAACAGCTCGCACTCCATGCGGTACGGCTCCAGCGGATGCCCGCTGATGTAGAAGCCGAGGATCTCCTTCTCGCGCGTCAGCCGCTCCGATTCGGCCATCGGCGCCACGTTGGGCAGGACACGCGGCGCATGCGCCGCTGCACCACCGTCGGCCGGCCCGCCGAACAGCGACACCTGGCCCATCGCCTTCTCCTGTTGCTTGAGCGAGGCTTCCTGCATTGCGGAGTCGAGGGCGTGCCAGTACTGCGCGCGGTGGCCGCCCAGGCCGTCGAGCGCACCGGAGGCGATGAGCGCCTCGAAGACGCGCTTGTTGCAGGCGCGCAGGTCCACCCGGTCGGTGAAGTCGAAGAAGCTGGTGAACGGCTTCTCGTTCCGCGCGCCGAGAATGGAATCGATGGCGCCGCGGCCGACGTTGCGGATGGCGCCCAGCCCGAAGCGGATCCGCCGCTCGTCCAGCACCGTGAACTTGTAGTTCGATTCGTTCACATCGGGCGGCAGCACTTCGATGCCCAGCTCGCGCGCCTCGTTGATGAACTTCACCACCGAGTCCGTGTCGCCGATGGACGACGACAGGATGGCGGCCATGAAGTCGGCGGGGAAGTGCGCCTTGAGCCACGCCGTGTGGAACGAGACGACCGAATACGCGACCGAGTGCGACTTGTTGAAGCCGTATCGGCCGAAGGTCTCGATCTGGCCGGCGAGCTCCTCGATGATGCGCCGATCGTAGCCGCGGGCGACGGACTTCTCGACGAACTTGCCCAGCTCCTTCTTGATGAGCTCCGCGTCCTTCTTGCCCACCGCCTTGCGCAGCACGTCGGCTTCGGCGAGCGAGATGCCGGCCAGCGTCTGCGCGATACGCATCACCTGCTCCTGATAGGTGATGACGCCGTAGGTGGGCTCGAGGATCGGCTGCAGCTCGGGGAGCGCGTAGCTCACCGGCTCCTCACCGCGCTTGCGACGCTGATAGACCTTGTGCATGCCGGCGTCGAGCGGGCCGGGCCGCATGAGGGCGTTGCTCGCCACGAGGTCGTCGAAGCGGTCGCAGCGCATGGAGCGCAGCATGTCGGTGGCGAGCGCCGACTCGAACTGGAAGACGCCGGTAGTGCGGCCGGCGCGCAGCATCTGGTACGTCGGCGGGTCGGCGAAGTCGATGCCGTTCAGGTCGGGACGCGTGCCGGTGCGGCGCTCGATGTTGTCGAGCGCGTCGCGGATGACGGTGAGCGTGGTGAGGCCGAGGAAGTCCATCTTCAACATGCCTGCCTTCTCGAGGCAGTTCATGTCGTACTGCGTGACGGTGACCGTCTCCTCGTTCCCCGCGCCGGCGCCCTTGCTGTTCACCGTGAGGATCGGCACGTAGTCGTCCAGCGGCCCGGGCGCGATGACGACGCCGGCCGCGTGGACGCCCGTGTGGCGCGAGAGGCCTTCGAGCGAGGTGGCGTAGTCGAGCAGCGTGCGATAGCGCTGGTCACCGCCGTACAGCTTCTTGATCTCCGGCACCTGCTCGATGGCCTCGGCCACCGTCAGCGAGAAGGCGGGGCCGTTCGGGATCAGCTTCGCCAGCGCGTCCGTCTCCGCCGGCGTGAAGCCGAGCGTGCGGCCGACGTCCTTGATGGCGGCACGGGACTTCATCGTCCCGAAGGTGACGATCTGCCCGACCGACTCCTTGCCGTACTTCTGGCGCACGTACTCGATGACCTCGCCGCGCCGCTCGAAGCAGAAGTCCACGTCGATGTCGGGCATCGAGACGCGTTCCGGATTCAGGAAGCGCTCGAACAGGAGGTCGAACTTCAGCGGACAGACGTCGGTGATCTTCAGCGCGTACGCGACGAGCGAGCCCGCCGCCGAGCCGCGGCCCGGCCCGACGGGAATGTCGCGGTCCCGTGCCGCCTTGATGAAGTCGTAGACGATGAGGAAGTAGCCGGCGTAGCCCGTCTTGGTGATGACGCCGAGCTCGTAGTCGAGCCGGTGCTGCACCTCGTCGGGAAGCGGATCACCGTAGCGCTCCTTCGCGCCCTCGGTGGCGAGCTGCACGAGCAGCTCGTTCTCCGTCTTCACCTCGGGCGGAAGCGGGAACGAGGGGACGAAGTACTTCTTCTCGAATACGACGGCCGCCTCGTCGGCGATCTTCAGGGTGTTCTCGAGGACCTCGGGGTTCTCCGGGAACCGCTCGCGCATCTCCGGGGCGCTCTTGAAGTAGAGCCCCCGGTCGTAGTGCATGCGGTTCTGGTCGGCGAAGTCCTTGCCGAGGCCGATGCAGAGCAGGACGTCGTGCGCCTGGTGATCGTCCGCCTTGAGGAAGTGCGCGTCATTGGTGGCGATGACCGGCAGCCCCAGCTCCTTGCCGAGGGCGAAGACGGCGGCGTTGTGCTTCGCCTGCCCCTCGGAATCGTGCGCCTGGACCTCGAGGTAGTAACGATCCTTGAAGACGTCGGCGTACCAGGCGGCCGCCTCGCGCGCGCCGGCTTCGTCGTGCTCCTCGAGCCGCTGGGCGATCTCGCCGGCGAGACACGCCGAGCTGACGATGAGCCCTTCGTTGTACTTCGCGAGCAGCTCGCGGTCCACGCGTGGCTTGGAGTAGAACCCTTCGGTGTAGGCCAGCGAGGAGAGCTTGACGAGGTTCTTGTAGCCCGTGAAGTCGCGGGCGAGCAGCACGAGGTGGTAGTACGGCTTGGCGCCCGGGGTGGGACGTCCCTTCGTGCGGCGATCACCCGGGGCGACGTACGCCTCCATGCCGATGATCGGCTTCAGCTTCGCCTTCTTCGCCTTCTCCTGGAACTCCCACGCGGCGTGGAGGTTTCCGTGATCCGTGATCGCGAGCGCCGGCTGCTCGAGCTCGAGCGCCCTGGCAATCAGGTCGTCGATGCGGTTGGCGCCGTCGAGGAGGGAGTACTCCGAGTGGCAGTGGAGATGAACGAAGGACATCTTAGGAAGAATAGCGACCCCGACCCCTCGCGTCAAAGGCTGACGGACGACGAATGAAGCTCGCAAGTGGCTGGCACAGAACGATTTAGGTGGCTGCGCCCTGCCGGGCGCGTGCTCCTTGCGCTCGTGCTCTTCGGGATCGCTTTGCTGGTGCTCACCCCTGCCGGTCGCTATCTGGTGCGCGGCGCGTGGGAGGAGGGGAAGATCCTCTGGCACCGGGAGCCGATCCGCGAAATTCTCGCCGACCCGCTCACCCCGCCGGCGGTGCGTGACAAGCTCCGACTCGTGCTTGCCGCGCGACAGTTCGCCGCCGACTCACTCGGCCTGCGCGCGCGGCAGAGCTTCACCACGTACAGCCCCGCTGGCCGCGATACCCTGACCCTCGTTGTGTCGGCGGCCTACCGCGACAAGCTGAAGGCGTACACGTGGTGGTTCCCCGTGGTGGGTCGGGTGCCCTACAAGGGCTACTTCGACTTCGCGGAAGCGCGCCGACAGGAGCGGCTGCTGCACGACCGCGGCTTCGACACCCGGCTCGGCGCGGTGTCGGCGTTCAGCACGCTGGGGTGGTTCAACGACCCGTTGCTGCCCTCCACGCTGCGCGCGGACTCACTGACGCTGGCGAACACGGTGATCCACGAGCTGACGCACAACACCTACTACGCGCCGGGCGGCGCCGTCTTCAACGAGAGCTTCGCGAACTTCGTCGGCGCACGCGGCGCGGAGCGGTTCTTCATGTCACGCGGCGAGCCGGCGGCCGCCGCGGAGGTGGCGGCGCGATGGGACGACGAGAAGGTGCTGGGTCGCTTCTGGGCGTCGCTCTACAACGTGGTCGACTCGGTGTTCACGGCGCACCCGGGCGACGATCCCGTCCACGTCGCCCAGCGCATCGCGCTGCGCGACTCGATCTTCGGCGTGGCGCGCGAGCGGTTCGTCGATGAGCTGGGACCGCAGCTCAAGACGATGAGCATTCGCGCCGTGCAGCGGATCCGGCTGGACAACGCGATCCTGATGTCGCGGCGCGTCTACCTGACCGACCTGGACGCGTTCGACGCCGTGCTGGCGAAGAACGGCGGCAACCTGCGGGTGACGATCGAGCAGATCATCGACGCCGCGAAGTCGGACCGGAAGAAGCCGTTCGAGGCAGTGAAGCGGTTGGCTGGATTGGCGACTCCGCCACAGACCTCGACGTCCAGGGTGACGGACGCGATACCACGCGACAGCGTCCTCCTGAACGAGGAACTCGACGGGATCTCCGGTGCGGACCGACTCGTTGCGGAGTTCCGCCGCGCCGAGTGGCAACCGGATGGCGCAGGCAGGGACAGCGTGCCGTTGCGCATCGAGCAGCGTGTCGCGCTCTACCTCGGCCGCAACCGCCACCCTGCCTGGGATTCCGGCTGGGACGACATGAGCGTTCCGAGGCCAGGGCCCGTGCACTCGCTGCCGGGGGGCGGGTCGTTGCTTGGCATCGATGTGGAGTCCGGCGACGGCGGAGAGGCGCTGGTCGTGTTAGCGCGCCACGACAGCGCGCGCGTCGTGCTCCGTCAGGGGGGCGACTACGACGGCTGGCTGCTCAGGCTCCGCGAGGCCGACCGCCGGGTCCTTGCCGACGTCGCGGGCTTCATGACCGAGAACGACAGCAGTACATCGCCGGGCATCACGTGCATCCCGCCGCGCCTGCCCGGCTGGACCTTCGCCTTCGACGAGAACGCGGGCGAGTTCGTCAAACAGCGCGAGGTCTGCATCGATCCCGCTGGGGAGCAGACCAGCTGACGCGACGTGCCGGCGCGCCTCAGCGCGCCGGCGCCCCGTACGCCGCGTCGTTCCAGCGGAGCTCGTTCCTGAATTCGCGAAGCCGTGTCTCGCTGTCGATGAGCAGGAACTCGATGCCCGCCATGTTGGCGTAATCCTCGAGGTGCTCCACGGTGAGGGCGAGCGAGAAGCCGGTGTGGTGCGCGCCACCGGCATGGATCCACGCCGCCGCGGCGACATCGAGGTCGGGCCGAGGCATCCAGAGCCCGCGCGCGACCGGGAGCTTCGGCATCTCGGCGAAGGGCGGAATGACGTCCACCACGTTGACGATCATCCGGAAGCGATTGCCCATGTCGACGATCGTCGCGTTGACGGCGGGCCCGGTGATGGAGTCGAACACCAGCCGCACCGGATCCTCCTTGCCCCCGATGCCGAGCGGATGCACCTCGCACGACGGCTTGCCGGCGGCGATGGACGGGCAGATCTCGAGCATGTGCGCGCCGAGCACGCTGCGACCGGAGGGCTCGAAGTGGTAGGTATAGTCCTCCATGAAGCTCGTGCCCCCCTCGAGCCCGTGGGCCATCACCTTCATCGCGCGCACGAGCGCGGCGATCTTCCAGTCGCCCTCGGCGCCGAAGCCGTAGCCGTCGGCCATCAGGCGCTGGGAAGCGATGCCGGGAAGCTGCTTGAGGCCGTGCAGGTTCTCGAATGTGTCGGTGAATCCCCCGAAGCCGCCTTCCTCGAGGAAATCGCGGAGGCCGAGCTCGATGCGGGCCGCATCGCGCAGTGACTGGTGCTTCGCGCCGCCGCGCTCGAGTCCCGGCATGAGCGTGTAGGACGCCGAGTACTCGGCGCACAGCTCGTCCACGCGCGCGTCGGTCACCGCGTTCACGCGTGCCACCACGTCGCCCACGCCGTAGCCGTTCACGGAATAGCCGAGCCGGAGCTCGGCCTCCACCTTGTCGCCCTCGGTCACGGCGACCTGGCGCATGTTGTCGCCGATGCGGGCGATCTTCAGCGTCTGGCTGTCGTGCCAGGCGGCGGCGGCACGCATCCACGTGGCGACGCGGTCCTGCGCCGCGCGCTCCTGCCAGTGCCCGACGACCACCTTGCGGTTCATGCGCAGGCGCGAGCAGATGAAGCCGAACTCGCGGTCGCCGTGCGCCGACTGGTGGAGGTTCATGAAGTCCATGTCGATGGACTTCCATGGGATGTCGCGCCCGAACTGGGTGTGGAGGTGGCAGAGCGGCTTGCGCAGCCGGCTGAGCGCACCGATCCACATCTTGGCCGGACTGAAGGTGTGCATCCAGGCGATGATCCCGATGCAGCGCGCGGTGGCATCGGCCTCGCCGAGGGCGGCGGAGATCTCCTCGGGCGTCTTGACGACGGACTTGAAGACGACGCGGACGGGAAGGCGGCCGGAGGCGTTGAGACCGTCAACGACTTCGCGTGAGTCGCGCTCGACCTGGGCGAGCGTCTCGGGGCCGTAGAGGTGCTGGCTGCCGGTGAAGAACCAGACTTCGAGGGGGGCGTAATCAATCACGGTGCGGGCGGTATGGGTCGGACGGCAACGACATCTCGAGCGGGAGTCTGCCGTATACAATATCCGAAATCACTTCGCTCCGCCAAACCGCCCCCGCATCAGCGCCCGCAGGTCCACCACTGGCGCCGCGATCGGCGCCGGCGGCGGCACGTCCCCCGGCTCCTCCACCACGACGCGCTGCATCTTCTGGCGCACGCCGCGATCGAGGAAGCGCGAGAGCTGGTCGAACGAGTACTCGGCGCCGCGGCGCGAGCCGTAGGTCTGCATCGGGTAGACGACGATCAGCTCGTCCTTCGCGCGAGTGAGGGCGACGTACATGAGGCGCCGCTCCTCCTCCAGCTCGTCCGGGTCCTCGACGGCGCGCGAGGCGGGGAACCAGCCGTCCACGGCCCAGATGACGAACACCACCTTCCACTCCTTTCCCTTGGCGCTGTGCACGGTGCTGAGGATCAGCGCATCGTCCTCCGACTCCGAGCCGCCGGCGAGATCCTGGGTGTTGGAGGGCGGGTCGAGGGCGAGGGCGGCGAGGAACGCCGTGCGCGACGGATAGCCCGCGGCGATGGTACGGAGCTGGTCGAGATCGGCGAGGCGCGCCTCCGGACGGTCGTACTTCTCGCGCAGGATGGCGTCGTAGATGTTGCGCACGGCCACGAGGTCGCTCGCCACCTTGGCGCCGGCGTCTTCCCCCTCGCGGTTCACCGTGCCCCGGAGCTGGCGCAGCAGGGTGGCAAGCGAGCGGTGTGCCTCCCGCGCCCGCGGGGGAGCGACGAGGTGGGTGAAGGCGTCCGGATCCCACGAGCGCTCCTGCATCGATGCCATGAGGGCACGCGCCGTGGCGTCTCCGATGCCGGGCATGAGCATGAGGATGCGG
>DASUXT010000166.1:0-6150 GCA_036377775.1 Gemmatimonadaceae bacterium
CGGTACACCCACCACATCGCCGCTGCGAACATCGCGAGGAGGAGCAGCATCGCGATCAGCGTTCCGCGGCTGCGGCGGCGCGCGGCGTCGTCGCTCGGGATGGACGAGGTCAGCACGAACGCTTCCGGCGGCAGGGTGTTCGGGCGCTTCGCTGCCGGCATCTCCTTCGTCGTCGCCGTGCCGATCGTCTCCACCACTGGCGTCGGCCCCGAGTCGGTGGAGAGGGGAAAGGTGCGGTGCCCCACGTCGTCCGACTCCGCCGGGGACTCCAGCCCGGCCCCCTCGAACCGCGCGGCCACGACCGTGATGTTGTCCGGTCCGCCGCTCTCGTTCGCCAGCTCGATCAGCCGGTTGCACGCGGCGGCGAGGTCCTTCTCGCTCGACACCACGCGTGCGATCTCGTCGGCGCGCACCTGCCCGCTCAGCCCGTCGCTGCACAGCACCAGCACGTCGCCGCGACGGACTCGCTGGTGCGTGAGGTCCACCTTGATGTTCGCCTCCGGTCCGAGTGCCTGGAGGATGATGTTGCGCCGCTCGCTCTGCTCGGCTTCCTCCTCCGTCATCTCGCCCGCCTCGATCAGCTTCTGCATGAGCGACTGATCCTTCGTGATCTGCCGGCCCACGCCGCCGCGCACCAGGTACGCGCGGCTGTCTCCCACCTGCGCCAGGTAGAGCGTGTCGCCGAGCAGGCCCGCCACGGTGGCTGTCGTCCCCATGCCGCGATACTCGGGATGCTCCACGGCGAAGGCGTGAATGTGGGCGTTGGCGGCGGCGGTGGCGCGCTTGATCGCCGTGGCAAAACGCTCCTCATTCGGCGGCTCCCCCTGAGCGAGCGCTTCCTGCAGCTCCCGCTGTACGATCTCCACCGCCATCTCGCTGGCGATCTCCCCCGCGGCGGCGCCGCCCATCCCGTCGGCCACCATGAACAGCGAGCCCCGGTCACCCACCTCGTGCGTCCGCACCGCCGGCTCGAGCGACACGTTGCCCCGCGTCAGGTCGGCGACGACGAACGCGTCCTCGTTGTGCTCGCGGGTGCGCCCCACGTCGGTCTGCCCGTATACGTGGACGATCACTGCTGCCTGCGGCCGTGTGCTCATCAGCTCCCTGTACGGAAATGCCCAGCCATCGGATTCCGGGCCGGGCGGCACGTTCGGCCGTGCGGGAGAAGCAGGCGCGGCGCGCGAACGGCGTGGAGCGCGAATATAGGACGGGCGAACGAGAGGCGTCAACAAATCGCCGCTCTCACGTTAGCTTCCCGCCATGCCACTGCCTCGCTCAGCTCGCGCCGCGCTGGCGCTCCTGGCCCTCGCCGGCGCCTGTCGCACCGGCACGACTGTGCCCGGAACTACCCCCACGCCGGCGCCGACCCCGACGCCCCCCGCGCTCCCGCCGATCCCGCTCGTGGACGGCCCCCTCGCCATCGACGTCGCTTATCCGCGCGAGAACCAGGTGGTCACCTCGCGCGACTCCAACTTCGTCTTCGGCTCCATCGGCAGCGGCAAGGCCACGCTGACCGTGAACGGCGTTCCCGCCCGCGTCTACCCGAACGGGGCGTTCATCGTCTTCCTCGCCAACCCGTCGGCCGACTCGGCGCGCTACGTGCTCGTCGCGACGCGCGGCGCCGACACCGCGCGCAGCGTCCGCAACATCCGCTATCCGGCGCGTGTCGCTGCCCAGCCCGTGACACCGGTTCCCACCCCCGACACCACGGCCAGGGCCAAGCCGGAAGCGCTCGCCACCTCGCGCGCCGACACCATCGCTGCGCTGAATGCACGTCTGGACACCCTGGCCGCGACCCTGAAGGCCGACCGCCCCATCGGCCTCGTCCAGATCGGCGAGCCCTCCGCCCCTGACGACACCGACCGCGTGATCAACGGCCGCCCGATTGCCGGTGGGACGTACAAGTGGTTCTTCCTCCCGGGCACCGTGGTCCCGCTCGTCGGGCGCGACGGCGGCTTCTACCGCGTGCGCGTGGACGAGAATCTCGACCTGTACGTGGATTCCACGGACGCACGCATCCTCCCCGACTCCCTGTCCGCCCCGCGCCGCGTGATGTCCAACATGAAGGTGCGCGGCGCGCCGCTGGGTGAGGACGTCGTCATCCCGATCGGCGCCCGCGCACCCTGGTTCGTGGAGGAGAACGACCGCGCCATCGTGCTCACCCTCTACGGCGTGCGCGGCAACACGGACATCGTCAACTACGCCCCCGCCGACAGCATGATCCGCACGGTGGAATGGGTGCAGGAGACGGACGATCGCGCGCGCGTCACGGTGAACCTGCGCGCCGCACCGTACGGATACCTGGTGCTGTGGGAGAACAACGCGCTCGTGCTGCGGCTGCGCGGCCGCCCCGCCATCAACCAGCACCACCCGCTCGCCGGCCTCACCATCGCGGTGGATCCGGGCCATCCGCCCATCGGCGCCACCGGTCCCACCGGGCTGTGGGAGCCGCAGGCCACCCTGCCAGTGGGCTTCCGCCTGAAGCAGATCCTCGAGGAGCGCGGCGCCACCGTCGTCATGACTCGCACCACCGACTCCGCCGTCGCCCTCGGCGATCGCCCGATCATCGCGCGCAAGGCGAACGCCAATGCCTTCGTTTCCATCCACTACAACGCCTATCCCGACGGCGTGAACCCCTTCGTCGCGCCGGGCACGGGGACGTACTTCTTCCGCACCCACAGCGAGCCCCTCGCGCGCTTCGTCCAGCGCGGGCTCGTCTCGCACCTCGGCCTCATGGACCTCGGCGTGAACTACGACAACCTCGCCGTGGTGCGTGGCACCTGGTATCCGGCGGTGCTCTGCGAGGGCGCGTTCATCATGCTCCCCGACCAGGAGGCCGCGATGCGCACGCCGGAGTTCCAGGACCGCTACGCGCGCGGCATCGCCGACGGGCTCGAGGAATTCTTCCGCACCCTGCCGTCGCGCTGATGCGCATGCGCTGCCTCGCGTTCCTCGGGTTGGGCATCCTCATGCTCGCGCCCGCGGCGGCGCGGGCGCAGCCGGCGCCGTATCACAAGTACCGCACCCTCGCCACGGCGCACTTCCGCGTGCACGTGGCCGAGGGGCTGGAGCGGGAGGGACGCGTGGCTGCCGCCGCCGCCGAGCACGCGTATG
Organism: Gemmatimonadaceae bacterium; assembly: GCA_036377775.1. Classification (GTDB taxonomy): domain Bacteria; phylum Gemmatimonadota; class Gemmatimonadetes; order Gemmatimonadales; family Gemmatimonadaceae; genus AG11. The sequence goes on from DASUXT010000166.1 coordinate 3,115, forward strand.
CGCAGCTCGCGCGTGTCCTGGCAACACCCCGTACACCCATAGACATCGTCGTCTCCGACGACGCCGACTACTCCAACGGCTTCGCCACGCCGTTCCCGACCAACCGCATCGTGGTGTTCGCCACGCCGCCGGTGGAGAATCGCGCGCTGCGGCTCAATCCCGACTGGCTGGGCATCGTGCTCACCCACGAGCTGACTCACATCTTCCACCTCGATCGCACGCGCGGCATCTGGTCGCTCGCCCAGCACGTGTTCGGGCGCGCGCCATTCCTCTTTCCCAACTCCTACGGGCCGGCGTGGATCAGCGAGGGGCTCGCCGTCTACTTCGAGTCGCACCTCACCACAGGCGGTCGCCTGCGCGAGGCGGAGCACGCCATGCTCGCCCGCGCCGCGGCGCGCGAAGGAATGCTGCCACGACTGGACGAGCTGAGCGGCGGCACGTCGCGCTTTCCCGGAGGCGAAGTCGCGTATGCCTACGGCTCGCTCTTCCTCGACTACCTCGGCCGCACCTACGGCGACTCTGCCATCCGCCACTTCGTGGATGCGCAGAGCGTGCAGCTCATCCCCTTCACGCTGAACCGCGCCGCGCGCGAAGGCTTCGGCGTGTCGTTCAGCACCGCGTTCGCTGCCTGGCGCGACTCGGTCACGCGGAGCGCCGGTGCGAACGTGCCGCCCCTCCCCGGGTGGCGTGAGCTCACCAGGCGCGGCTACTACGCCTCCAGCCCGCGCTGGCTCGACGACAGCACCCTCGTCTACACCGGCACCGATGGCCGCGAGACGAACGCCGCCTACGCGCTCACCACCGGCGGCGCGCGCACACGGCTTGGCCGCCGCGACGCGAGCGGTGCGAACGACGTGCTGTCGGGCCGACAGCTCCTGTTCGCCCAGCTCGATTTCACCGCCCCCGACCAGCTCCGCTCCGATCTCTACGTCGCGTCGCCCGATGGCGACGTCCGCCGGCTGACGCACGGCGCGCGGCTCATCCAGCCGGACGCCCGCGCCGACGGCACCATCGTCGCCGTGCAGCTCGCGCCGGCGCGCGCGAGCCTGGTGCTGCTCGACCCGAACGGCAACGTATTGCACGTGCTGCGCGCCGCCGGCCCCGATGAAACGTGGAGCGAGCCGCGCTGGTCCCCCGACGGACGCCGCGTCGCCGTGTCGCACCGTCGCCATGGCGGCACCTTCAGCATCGAGGTGATCTCCCCCGACGCGCCGGGCTACGTGGAGATCGCCCGCTCCACCGCCGAGCTCTCCTCGCCGAGCTGGTCTCCCGACGGCCAGCGCATCCTGTACACGAGTGAAGAGAGTGGCTCGCCGCAGCTCGTCGTCGCGTCGGCCGGCTGGCGCGTGCTGCGCGATGAGGAGGGCATCGCCCTGATGACGCCCGAGCTCTCACCGAGCGGGCGCCTGCTCGCGGCGACCACGCTGCGTGCCGACGGCTATCATGTGGGCGTCGCGCCCGCGGCGATCGCCGAGCCCAATGCACCGCCGCCGGCGCGCGTGGACACCTCGAGCATCCCCCCCGCCGACACCGAAGCGCTCGCGGGCGGAGAGTTCACGCCGTACAGCGCCTGGCGCACCGCGTTGCCGCACTACTGGTATCCGCTCATCGAGCCCGGCGCGGCGAACGACACACGGCTCGGCTTCACGACGAGCGGCGCCGACGTGCTCGACCGCTGGACGTACTCGGCATACGCCGCCGTGCCCACCTCGGGACGCTTCGCCGTCGCTGGCCTCGCGCTGCGCTACGCCGGGCTGCGTCGCCCATACCTGGACGTCGCCCTCTCGCAGGACTGGACATCGCTTGGCGTCGTACTGAACCCGAGCGACGACGTGGTCGGCGAGGCGTTCAAGCGCTCGCGCGATGCGTCGGTAGCCGCGACCTTCGTGCAGCAGCACGTGCGCACCTATTCGTCGTTCTCGGCTGGTATGGGTAGCGAGTGGCGCTCCTTCGCCACCACGCCGGAGCCGTTGCTCGCGCAGCTCGACAGCAGCTTCCGCCGCGGTTACACCTTCCCGCGGCTCTTCGCCGGCGCGGTGTTCGCCAACACCCAGCGCCCCCCGCTCAGCATCTCCCCGGAGGACGGCGTGTCGCTCGGCGTCACGCTGCGCGAGCGCTTCCGCAGCGACGCACCCTCCACCACCGCGTCAGCGAGCGTCGTGGGCACGGTGCAAGGGTACAAGTCGCTCGACCTCCCCGGCTTCGCGCATCACGTCCTCGCGCTGCGCGTGGCGGGGGGCGTGGCCGATTCGCGCGCCGCGAGCGCGTTCGAGGTTGGCGGCACGAGCGGCACGGTGCTCGAGGTGGTCCCCGGCTACACGCTCGGCGAGGGGCGGCGCACCTTCGGCGTGCGTGGCTTCCCGGCAGCGAGCGTGTACGGCACCGGCGCACTGGCCGCGTCGCTCGAGTATCGCGCGCCGCTCACGATGAATTCGCGCGGCCTCGGCCTCCTGCCGTTCTTCTTGGACCGCTCCTCGATCACCGCCTTCACCGACGCCGGCGTTGCGACCTGCGCGACGAACCCGCTCTACGTGGGCATCTGCTCCCCGGCACCGAGCATCGGCCGCACCATCGCCAGCGCCGGCGCGGAGCTCAACCTCGCCGCCGCCGTGCTCGACTGGGACGTCCCGCAGCAGTTCCGGCTCGGCGTCGCCGTTCCGATCGTCGGACGCGAGCTCACGAAAGCGAAGCAGGTCAGTGCGTACCTTGCGTTCGGGTTGTCGTACTGAGCTCGAGGGCAAAGTCGGGGGAACGGAAAGGGCCGGATGAACGGCCTGAAACGGCAGGATCTGTCCCTTGCGGGATCGTTGCTCCGTGCACCGAGGGCCAGGCCGTACGCTCATGGCGCATGGAGGCTGAATCGTAGAGGAGAGTATCCTGCAGTTTCGTAATAGGAATCCGGCCTTTTTCGTTCCCCACGCTTTTTACCTGGATCCCGCGCGAGATGCCGACCATCCATCCTTCCGCATTCATCCATGAAGGCGCGTTCGTCATCGGTGACGTCACCCTCGGCGCGCGGGTGAGCGTGTGGCCGAC
>DASUXT010000167.1:0-10692 GCA_036377775.1 Gemmatimonadaceae bacterium
CGCCTGTTCGTGATCCGCGACCGCCTGCTCGGACTGCGGAATCAGCGTGCGCAGCTCGGCGACGCGTGCCTCCAGGCGCGCAAGCTCGTCACGCCAGCTGGACATCTCACGCGCGGCCAGCGCGATCTCGACCGTGAAGCGGCGGCTGGTCAGCTCGGAGTAGCGCTCGGCGCGCTTGCGCTGCCGCGCCAGGCTGCGCACCTGGCTCGCCACCTCGTTGATCAGGTCGTCGAGGCGCTGCAGGTCGCCCGTCGTCTCCTCGAGCCGGCGCTCCGTGGTACGGCGACGATCGCGATACAATCCCACGCCCGCCGCCTCCTCGAACAGCTCGCGGCGATCGTCGGGCCGGTCGGAGAGCAGGGCGTCGATCATCTTGCTCTCGATCACCACGCCCGTCCCCGCGCCGAGCCCAGTGCCGCGCAACAGGTCGGAGATGTCGCGCAGCCGGCAGGGCGCCCGGTTCAGGAAATAGTCGCTGTCACCGGAGCGCGAGAGGCGCCTGGTGATCACGACTTCCTTGAACGGCACTGGGAGAATGCCTTCGTCGTTGGAGAAGTGCAGCGAGACCTCGGCGACGTTGACCGCGCGCCGCGCCGACGAGCCCTGGAAGATCACCTCGTCCATCTTCGCGCCGCGCATCAGTCGCGCGCGCTGCTCGCCGAGCACCCAGCGCACGGCGTCGGAGACGTTGGACTTTCCGCAGCCGTTCGGGCCCACGATCGCCGTCACGCCGGGCTCGAACACCAGGTCGGTGGAATCGGCGAACGACTTGAAGCCCTGCAACTCCAGCTTGGTCAACCGCACTAGAAGACTCTCCCCGTTCTATAGACCAGCGTCGGCGCCAGCCCCGCGCGGCGCGCCGCCGGCACGGCCAGCGATGCTTCCTGCGGACTCTCGTAGGCGCCGAAGTAGAAGTTCACCGCGCCGTCTGCCTGGCGCAGCGCATACACCGGCTGCGCGCGGGCTGCGGCGCGCGCGAGGCGCGGGCCCACGTCGGCCGCCGCGACATTCGTGTCCACCAGGAAGGCGTAGGGCAGGAAGACCACGGCGCCGAACCCCACGGCGAGCACCTTTCGCGATCGCAATTCCGTGAGCAGCGAGTCCGCGCCTGCACGGGTCTGGTACGCACCCGCCACCAGCTTATAGTAGCGAGTGCGCAGGTCCAGCGCGTAGCTGCCGGCGGGGACGCGGGAGTACTTGCTGCGCATGTCCACGATGGCCCCGGTGAGGCCGTTCGTGTTCTCGAGAATGACGGCGAACGCCGACGCGGTTGCGGAGTCGGTCGGATTGGCCGGCGCCAGCACGGGAAACGAATCCGGGAGCACGGCCAGCGCCGCGGCACGTGCCGCGCTGTCGCGCATCGCGCTGTCGAGCGCCGCCTGCTGGGCGCGCGTGGCACTGTCGAGCTGCAGCACCCCGCCCGTCGCCTTGGCGGCGGCGGGCGTGTTGGGCTTCACGCCCAGCCAGCGCTTGCCGTCCGAGGCGAAGGGTCGCCGCGCGAACCAGAAGCCGGTCAGCACGAGCAGCAGCGTGATCAGCACGCCGAACACGCCAGGGGCCATTCGGCGCCGCGTCGGCGCCGCGGCGGGCGCTGGAACGAGGTTGACCTCGATCGGCGTGCGACGGTACGTCGTCGGCGTCGGCTCGGTGGGTGTCTCGAAGGCGGGCTCGGCGAGCGTGATGGGAGCGTGGCGGCGCGGGCGGACCCAGGCCAGCGCCTGCGACACCGGGAGCTCGCCGGGCACCTCGTCGCCCACGAGGACGGCGCCGTCGGTGGCATCCACGAGCTGGCGCAGGTGCGGCGCGCTCGCCGGAGCGGCAAGGATCAGCAGCGCACCCACTTCGCGGAAGCCGGCGGCGAGCCTCCGCCAGCGCGGATTGAGGAACAGGTCCTCGTAGTCGATCGGCTCCGTGCCGCTCGGCATGACGAACAGCTCGCCTGCATCCTCCACCGGATAGGCGATGCGATTGAGCGACACGCCGTACATGAAGCTGTCCACGATCCCGTGCGGATCGTCGGCGTGCACCAGCGACTGGAGGGGTGGCGCTTCCCCGAGCAGGTCGGCGATCGCGACGCGACGCCGGTTGCCCTGCACGCGCCCGATGCCGAGCGCCACTCGCGCCGTCGCGGCCGGATCGCTCCCCACGACGACGATCGCGTTCTGCGCGTCGATCGTGGGGCCGACCTGACGTCCTTCCTCCTCCCAGTCGGTGGGTCCGATCACGGACCGCCCTCGTAGATCCAGTACGACTGCCGCGACTCGCGTCCCACGCGGTCCGCCTCATCGCGCGTGGAATAGGGGCCGAGCACGACGCGGTACACCGGCTGGCCCTCTCGCATGACGGTGACGACGCGCGCCGTCTCGTTGCCGACGTGAATGCGTCCCGCGAGCTCGCGAGCCTTGTCGCCCGACAGCAGCGCGGCAAAGGAGACCGTGAATCCCGTCGGCCGACGCACGGTGTCGCGCGGCGCAGCGGCCGTGTCTGGCGGCTCGGCACTCGCGCTGTCCGCCGCGCTCAGCGAGTCGAGCGGAGGGGCGGTGTCGATCGTGACGGGGAAATACACCGGCTGGTCGAGCGTCGCGTCGCGCGGCCGGAAGCCCGTCCAGCGGAACGCATACCAGAAATCAGCGCCTCCGCCGCGCACGGTCGCCGTGGGCCGCAGCGTGCCGCCGTCCACGAGGACGACGTCCTTTCCCTGCGCCAGTGCGATGCTGCCGTCGGGCGCCACGAATGGCAGGTCGGCACGCCACGCTGAGGCGACCGCACCAACGAGCCTGTTGTTGCCGAGCGCGATGACGAGCGCCGAATCCGCGTCCTGGACCTCCACCAGCAGGTACCGGCCGATCGGATCCATGCGCAGCTCGCCGGCGTGGTGCGCCAGGTCGATGCTACCGGTCACCTTCTCCTGGTAGCGATCGACCACCTGGACCGCGGTGCCGTCCTTCGTGACGACGAACACGCGGTCGCCGCTGGGCGTGGCGGCCATCTGCTCGATGGGGGCGTCGAACGAAACGGTCGCGGCGCGCTGCATGGTGCGGGTGCGGACGCCGATCAGGTCGTTGCCGGCCCCCAGGTAGAGGCGATCGCCCACCTGCGTGCGGAGCGTGCGGTCGACGCGCGGCAACTCGACCGAGTCGGCAATCTCCTTCTCCGGCGGACGCACGTGCCAGAGCACCGAGCCGCCCTTCCGCTCGGCGAGGACGAGCAGCGTGCCGTCCGGCTGCGGGAAGAGCGCGCGGGCTTCGAGGGGCGGCTTCCATTTCCAGGTGCCGCTCGGCGAAAAGCGCTGGACACCGTCGTTCGTGATGGCGTAGATGGACGAGCCATCGGCCGACGCGATGGAGCTGAGCCTCGAGCGCGACACCACGCCCGTGCCGTCCTGCCGGAAGTCGATGCGGGCGGGGTAGCCGCGCGTATCCACATAGGCGATCGTGCCCGCTTCGTCGTCGAAGGCGAGGATGCGGGCCGGTGCCGGCGCACCACGGCCGCTCCACACGACGCTGTCGAGTCCCGGGTAGGCGAACACGCGCGCCGTGCCCCCGGTGCGCACGACGCGCAGCACGAGGTTGTCGGGGCCGCGGGTCGTGGCCGTCGAGGGAGTGGCCCGCGAGGTAGTCGTCGCTTGCCGGTCGCCCGAGCCGCATGCAGCAACGGCGAGCACCAGCGCCAGGAGGGTCGGTCGCACGGTCACAACTTATCCTCCCGGACCGGGGGAGAGTAGACGAAGAAGCAGCGGGCTAGCGCGTGGCTTCGGCCGCGACGGGAATGGTCTCCGCGTCGGCCCAGAGGCGCTCGATCTGGTAGAAGTTGCGCAGGGTGGGATGGAAGACGTGCACCACGAAATCCACGTAGTCGAGCAGCACCCAGCGGCCCTGCTCGAGGCCCTCCACGTGATGCGCCATCTGTCCGGTGTCCTTCTTCATGTCCTCCAGCACCGCGCGTCCAAGGGCACGCACGTGCGTGTCCGAGGTGCCGCTCGCGATGAGGAAGTAGTCCGTCATGTCCGACACGCCGGCGAGGCTGAGCAGCACGACGTCATTCGCCTTGTGCTCGAGCAGGATCGCTGCGGCACGCTGGGCGAGCTCGAGGGAGTCGGACTTGGGGCGGGAAGATGAAGCCATTGGGGGTCGGATGATGGTGATTCGGGCGCGCTGTTCTTCGGTGTCTCGGTGTCTCGGTTTACGGCCGGCCTCGGGCAGCAGTGGCTTCCCAAGGCAAGCCGTGAACCGACAAGCCGAAGAACCGACGAACCTCGGCCGTTACTGCTTGATCACCCACACCCGGATCTCGGGCTTCACGTCGGCGTGGAGGCGGATCGGCACGCGGTAGACGCCGAGCGCCTTGATCGGCTCGTGGAGATCGATGAGGCGGCGCTCGATCTGGAAGCCCTGCGCCGCCAGCTGCTCGGCGATGTCGGCGGCGGTGACGGAGCCGAACAGCTTGCCCTCTTCGCCGACACGTGCGGAGAAGGTGAGCTGCACTTCCTCGAGGCGCTTGGCGAGCGAGCTCGCCGCGTCGCGGCGCTCGTTCTCCGCCGCCTCGAGGCGCGACCGCTCGGCGGCGATGCGCTTCAGATTGCCCGGCGTCGCCTCGAAGGCGTAGCCGCGCGGGAGCAGGTAGTTCCGGGCGTACCCGTTCTTGACCGTGACGACGTCCCCGGGATTCCCGAGGTTCTCGATCGCCTGGCGAAGGATGATTTCCATTGGTTGACCCTGAATGATTACGTGGTAGGGCGCGCGCGGCGCCGCCAGTCGGCCCAGGTGTCGCCGAGCCCGAGCCCGAAGGCGGCGAGCGCGAGGAGCATGAACCCGAGCACGGCGACCGCGTTCAGCACCGGCCACCACAACATGACGAATCCCACCATCAGCGTTCCTGCGAGCGCTCCTGGTGCAAGGAACCAGGAAAGCACGCCGAAGCCGCGGATGGCATAGAGCGCCCCGAAGAAGACGAGGAGATTGCGACCGGTCCCGTCGATGAAGTCGAGCGCCGGGATGAACACGATGGCCAGTCCGGCGATCAGCCCCCATACGAGCTGGTCGTTGAAGCGGAAGTCCTTGAGCGGCCCGAGCGGCGCGCCGAGGCGCGTGCGCGAGATGCGGTGATAGGTGGTCCAGGCGAGGGCCAGCGCCACGAGCGACTCGAGCAGCAGGAGGGACGGGAAGAGCCCCGCCCCCGCCTTCGACGTCGCCCGCAGCCGGCCCTCGAACTCGTTCAGCATGGGATTCATCTCGGGCATCTTCTGCGTCACTTCGGGATGCTGCGTCACGAAGGTGCGGAAGGTCGCCATCGCGTCCACGTTGCGCCGCGCGAACTCGACCTGCACCGCCTGGCTCGCGCGGCCCACCGTCAGTGGACCACGCAATCCCATCAGCAGCACGATGCCGAGCGCGAGACAGAGCGCCGTGAGCGCGCGCGGGAAGAAGGGCCGCTTCGGGCCGAACAGGCAGACGAGCCCGAACGCACCGGCGAGCAGCAGGCTCCAGCCCCGCACGAGATTGAAGAACGAGCCAGGAAGCGCCGACTGGGCGAGCACCCAGGCGGCGAGCCCGACCCAGATCACCGCGAGCGAGAAGCGTCCACCGGCCCACCATCCCACCAGGCAGCACGCGGCCAGCGCGGGGAGGAGGAGCAACAGCGTCTCCTCCACCGGCAGCAGCGCGCGCAGCGGTGGCAGGTGTGGCAGGAAGAGGAACGCCGCGAGCGCGAGGAGGAGTTTCCCCCACCCCCGCTCGGTCGGCGCCGGGGACGCGACGTCGCTCATGCTATCCCTGCAGACCCCGCGTGTAGGGCAGCAGCGCCAGGTAGCGGGCGCGCTTGATCGCGGTGCTCAGCTGACGCTGATGCCGCGCGCACACGCCACTGAGGCGGCTCGGCAGGATCTTGCCGTGGTCGGTGATGAAGCGGCCGAGGGTGCGCTCGTCCTTGTAATCGACGAAGCGGACCCGGCTCTCGCAGAACGGGCAGGCCTTGGATGGGCGTCGCATGGGTCTACTCCTCGTCGTCGTCGTCGTCCTCGGCCCGCTTCTTCGCGAGCGCGAGCTCCTCTTCGGTCATCGGCGGCGCGCCGACTTCGTGCTCGAAGAGGGTGAGCAGGTAGCGCACGACGCCGCCATCGAGCTTGAGCGCACGCTCGTACTCGGGGATGCCCGCGGGTTCAGCCTCGAACCGGGCGACGACGTAGTAGCCGTTTTCCTTCGTGCCGATGGGGTACGCGAGCTGGCGGCGGCCCCAGTGATCCACCTTGACCTCTCCGGACGTTCCGAGGAGCTGGTGGAAGTGATCGACCTTTTCGGTCACGGCGGCGTCTTCGAGCGTTGAGTCGAAGACATAGACCGCCTCGTATGGACGTGGCATGTCCTGGCAATCCTCCCTTTGGACGTATCCGCCCCCCGCTGGTTGCCGAAGCGAGGGGAGGGGAATGGAGCGCCACCGGCGAAGGGCCGGAACTGGCGCGTTGTGGGAACCTTGAAAGCTAACCGGAAATGAGCTAGTCAGCTAGTCAGCGAATCAGCTAGTCGGGCACTGCGCTAGACGGCGAGAGAACGGGGCTAGCCCGAGGCAGTTCGCCGACTAGCCGACCAGCCGACTAGCCGACTAGCTGATTCTCGGCGTCCGCTCGCCGGCCATCCACTTCAGCATGAGCTTGGTGATGGTCTGGGAGCGTGGCTCGCGCGTGAGCAGCGAGGGGGTGTCGTATTCGCTGCGGGCGGGATGCTCGGCGACCGCGGTGCTGAGGACGCGCGCGATCTCGATGTCCGACAGGCCGGCGAGGCGGAGCTCGGCCACCGACACGTTCACCGTGACGCGCAGGTGATCGCGCCAGCCGTCGCGCTGCATCATCGCCCATTCGATGTGGCGGTGCAGGCGGCTGCCGGTATTTGGCGACAGGAGCGGCGGCAGGTGCTCGACGCGCGTCTCGCGCGTGCGCCGGAAGGGCAGGCCCTCGGGCGGTGTGCGATGCGGCTTGCTCACGCGTGGCGCTCGTTGCCCGGGTTGTACGTCGATTGCTGCATGCCCTGCTCCCCCGCGAATACGGCCGGCGTACCTGTGAAGTAGAGACGCCGTGGCGGGGGAGCGGGTCACATCAGACGTTGAACCGGAACAGCATCACGTCTCCGTCCTTCACGACGTACTCCTTGCCTTCCTGCCGCATCACACCCTTCTCCTTCACCCCCTTCCACCCGCCATTCTTCACGAAATCATCGTAGCCGGCCGTCTCCGCCTTGATGAAGCCGCGCTCGAAGTCGGAGTGAATCACGCCCGCCGCCTGCGGCGCCGTGTCGCCGCGATGGATCGTCCAGGCGCGCACTTCCTGCTCGCCGGCGGTGAAGTAGGTCTGCAGCCCCAGCAGCTCGAAGCCGGCGCGGATGAGCCGGTCCAGCCCCGCCGACTCGAGCCCGAGCGACGCGAGGAACTCCGCGCGGTCCTCCGGCGGCAGCTCGGCGAGCTCGCTCTCGATGCGCGCGGAGAAGGGAACGACCTGCGCCTGTTCGCCGCTCGCGGCGACCGCCGCGCGCAGGGCCTTGAGGTGGGGGCCTTCCTCTCCGGACAGCTCGGCATCGGTCACGTTCGCCGCGTAGAGGATGGGCTTGGCAGTGAGCAGCGAAAGCGGCTTGAGCACGTTCAGCTCGTCGGCGGAAAGCTTCGCCTCCCACAGCCCGCGGCCGTCCTTCAGGAAGGAGTGCGCCTTCTCGATCACCGGGAGCTCGGCGAGCGCTTCCTTGTCGCCCGTCTTCGCCGCGCGCTTCACGCGGTCGAGGCGCTTCTCCACCGTGGAGAGGTCGGCGAGCGCGAGCTCGAACTCGATCACTTCACGATCGCGCACCGGGTCCACCGATCCCATCACGTGCAGCACGTCGTCATCGTCGAAGCAACGGACGACGTGGACGATGGCATCGGTCTCACGGATGTTGGCGAGGAACTGGTTGCCCAGCCCTTCGCCCTTCGATGCCCCTTCCACGAGGCCGGCGATGTCCACGAACTCCACCGCCGCCGGCACGGTGCGCTGCGGCTTGACGATCCCCGCCAGCTCATCGAGCCGCGCGTCGGGCACGTTCACGCGGCCCACGTTCGGGTCCTTCGTGGCGAAGGGATAGTTGGCCGCGAGGACGCCCGCGCTGGTGAGCGCATTGAAGAGGGTGGACTTGCCGACGTTCGGCAGGCCGACGATACCGAGTCTGAGCATTGATGCGTCGAATGAAGCAGGAAACGGAGGACCGGAGGACCGAAAGGCGAAAGCTACTTCGGCGCGGAGCGGCTCTGGACGTCGAGTGCGCCCTTCATGCCGTCGCGCACCCACGCCTCTACCGCCTCGGTCATGACGGGGAAGAGCGCGCGGATGCTCTCGGCGTCGCGCTTGCCCACGGCGCCGAGCACGTAGTCGGACAGCGGGCCGCCCGACGGGCGATCGGGATCACCGATGCCGATGCGGAGCCGCGGATACTTCTGCGTGCCGAGGGCCTGCTGCACCGACTTGAGGCCGTTGTGCCCCGCCGTGCCCCCTTCGGCGCGCACGCGCCAGGTGCCGACGGGAATCGCCACCTCATCCACCAGCACGAGCAGGTCGTTCGCAGCGGACCAGAACGGACGTCGTGCGTACTGCACCAGCACGCCGCCCGAGAGGTTCATGTAGGTGAGCGGCTTGATGAGCCGGACCGGCTCCTTCACGCCGGGCAGGTGTCCCTGCGCGACCTTCGCCTGGCCGTCCTTGCGCCACGCATCGAGCCCCCAGCGTTCGGCGAGGTGATCGAGCAGCCACCAGCCGACGTTGTGCCGGGTGTTCTCGTATTCCTTCCCCGGATTGCCGAGGCCGAGGATCACCTTCATCGGGGCCGTGGTGTCGTGAACGGAGTCGTGGTCGGTCGGAAGCGACGACGGCTCCGCCCCGTGAGGGCGGAGCCGTCGCAGGAGAAAATCGAGGAGCGAGCGGATTACTTCTCTGCCTCTTCGTCTTCCTTCGTCTTCCGGATGAGCTCCGGCTCGGCCGCAGCCGCCTCGCCCTCGGCGGCGGCGGTCTCCTCGACCACGGCCCGCGGCGCGATCACGGCGCAGATCGTCGCGTCCTCGTCCGTCAGCACCTCGACGCCCTCGGGGAGCCTGAGGTCGCGGACGTGCAGCGAGTGCCCCATGACCATCTGCGAGACGTCGACGTCGATGTGGTTCGGGATGCTCGACGGATCGACGTTGATCTCGATGCTGTGCAGGATCTGCTCGAGCAGGCCGCCACCGGTGCGGACGCCTTCCGGCGTGCCGATGAACACGAGCGGGATATCGACGATGACCTTCTCGCCGGCGACCAGCTCCATGAAGTCGACGTGGAGGATCTGCTTCTTGAACGGATGCCGCTGGACCTCGCGGATCAGCGTGTTGGTGGTCGCGCTGCCGAGCGTGAGCTCGACGACCGTGCTGCCGGCGGCGATGGAGCCGAGGAGCTTCTCGAGCTCGCGCGCGTTGAGCGACAGCGCCTGGGGCTCGCGGCCGTGGCCGTAGATGACGCCGGGGACGCGGCCGGACGCGCGGAGCTTGCGGGCGACGCCCTTGCCGGTCTCGGAGCGGGATTCAGCGGAAAGCGATGCGGATGCCATGAGGAACGATCCTGATGATGCGTTGACTGCGTGCAGCGAACCGCGAATCCGGTGCTACTCTCAGGCGGCTGCGTCCGCCCTACCATGCCGGTGCCCGGAGGGCACATCGCGGGGACCTACAACTTGCAACTGCTGTTTCTCGGCTTCTCGGTTCTTCGGTTCACGGTCGGCCCCGGTCAGCGCTGGCGTCCCAAGGCACGCCGTGAACCGAAAAGCCGAAAAACCGAAAAACCATGTTCAGTCAAACAGGCTGCTCACGCTCTGCTCCGCGTGCGTGTACCTGACCGCCTTGCTGAGCAGCTCGCCGACCGAGAGGATGGTGAGCTTCTCGAACTTCCGTTCCGGCGGGACGAGGATGGTGTCCGTCACCACCACTTCCCTGATCGGCGAATTCGTCAACCGCTCGACGGCGGGGCCGCTGAGCAGGGCGTGCGTGGCGCACACGTAGATGTCCTTCGCCCCCAGTCCCTTCAGGGCGCGCGCGGCTTCCGTCACCGTGCCCGCCGTATCGATCATGTCGTCGGCCAGGATGCAATCGCGTCCCTCCACCTCGCCGACCACGTTCACCACCTCGCTCACGTTCGCGCGAGGCCGCCGCTTGTCGATGATCGCCAGGGAGGCATCCAGTCGCTTCGCGAAGCCGCGCGCCATCTTGGCCGATCCCACGTCGGGGGCCACGATGACCGTGTCGTGCAGTTCCTTCTTCCGGACGTACGCGCTGAGCACCGGCATCGCGTACAGGTGGTCCACCGGGATGTCGAAGAACCCCTGCAGCTGATGCTGGTGAAAGTCGATCCCCAGCACGCGATCGGCGCCCGCACTCATGATCATGTTCGCCATGAGCTTGGCGCCGATCGCCACGCGCGGCTGGTCCTTGCGGTCCTGCCTCGAGTAGCCGTAATACGGCATCACTACCGTGATGCGTGCCGCACTCGCCCGCCGCGCCGCGTCGATCAGGAGCAGGAGCTCCATGATGTTCTCGGCTGGCGCATTCGTCGGCTGGACGATGAAGACGTCGTTGCCGCGAATGTTCTCGTCGATCCGCACGAAGATCTCGCCGTCGGCGAACCGGGTGAGCGTCAGCTTGCAGAGATCGACGCCAAGA
>DASUXT010000168.1:0-7158 GCA_036377775.1 Gemmatimonadaceae bacterium
TGCCCTCCTTGAAGAGGTGGCGCTCCATCGGGCGCCGCGATCGCGGCGCCCGATGGCTTGAATCTAGTACCCCGGGTTCTGCTGGAGGTTGGTGTTGGTGTTGAGGGCGCCGCTCGGGATGGCGAACAGCGCGTGGTAATCACCGAGCGGAACGTGGTTGAACCAGGTCTTGGTGGTGTAGACGCCGAAGCGGATCATGTCCGACCGACGATGACCCTCGACGGCGAACTCCCAGCCCAGCTCGTCGAGGAAGCGACCGTACTTCACGTCGGCGCCGCCATTGGTGACCGGTGTGCCGCCCGGCCCCGTCTTCACGATGCCGTCGGTGTCACTCCAGCCGTAGTTGTACACGCTGCCCTGCTGGAGCTCGGCGCCGGTGACCGTGGCCTTGGTCGGATCGGTCGGGAAGTCACGCTGCCGCACCTGCGTCACGATCGCCGCCGAGGCGTCGGCCTGGCCGGTGCGCAGCAGCGCCTCGGCCTTCATCATCAGCACTTCGGCGTAGCGCAGGATCGGGTAATCGACGTCGGACGACCCCGTCTCGCCGGCGTAGATCTCGTACTTCCACACCGGATAGCCGTTGTTGAAGTCCGTCTTCGTGATGGATGGGACGAACTTCACGAAGTCATAGCCATGGCCGGCGTTGTCGAACTGCGGGCCCATCAGCCAGGTGTCGGCGAGCCGCTTGTCGCCCGGCTGGTAGGTGTCGATGAACTGCGGGTTCGACGCACTGCCGCCCCAGGGCTGTGCCTGCATGTTGAACACGAAGCGCAGCTCCGGCTTCAGCGTCTTCATGTGGAAGCTGCTCTCACGCGCATTGATCGCGTCGTACGGCACCGCCCAGATGTTCTCGACCGACTTGTCGTTGTTGCGGGCGAACGGGGCGCGATAGTTCGCCTCGAGCTTGTACTTGTTGCCGTCAATGATCTGCTGGGTGGTGGCGATCACCTTGTCGTAGGCCGGCGTGCCCGTGTAGACCTCGGCGTTGAGGTAGACGCGGGAGAGGATGCCGAGCGCCGCCCACTTGTTCATGCGGCCGTACATGGCCGTCCCCGTCGCGTCGGACAGGTTGGGCAGCGCGTCCGTCAGCTCCTTGACGACGAAGTCATACACCTGCTGCCGGGTGGACTGCGTCGGCAGCTCGGTGGCCGTGAAATCGGTGACGATCGGCACGTTGCCGAAGTTGTCGAGCAGGAGCGAGTAGTAGTACGCCCGCAGCGCATGCAGCTCGGCGGGGATGGTGACCTTCGCGTCCCCCGTGACGGGGACGATACCCGACTCGATCTGGTAGAGGACGCGGTTGACCGAGTTGATCCCGGCGAAGGCGTTCCCCCAGAGGCTCCCCGGCTGCCCCTGGTGGGAGTCCCACCGGTGCTGGTGCATGCGGATGTAGGTGCCGCCGTCGTACCAGCCGTTGGGGCGCACCGGCGTGAGGAGCTCGTCGGACGACTCCTCCTGGGTGTCGATGTTGCCGTACCAGCCCATCCACAGGCTGCGCAGCGGCGTGTAGGCCGGCGCGATCAGCGAGCCGAGGTCCTTGGCCGTGGGATGGAAGTTGGCGTCGGTGACCTGGGTGTACGGCACTTCGGTGAGGTCGTGGCATGCCGCGCCGCCGACCGTGAGAGCGGCGGCGCACAGCAGCACCGGCGCGCTCCTGGAATTGAGGAATCGCATTCTAGAACCTCACGCTCAGGCCAGTGGTGAACATGCGGGTTGTCGGGTACTTGTCGCGCTGGTCGTCGCCTGGGCTGAGCCCATCGGTGCCGCGCGTGGAGACTTCCGGATCGAGCCCCTTGTAGCCGGTGATGGTCAGCAGGTTGCTCCCCGAGACGTACAAGCGCGCATCGGACACGGCGCCGCCAAGCAACTTCAGGGCGCCCTTTCCGAGGGTGTAGCCCAGGGTGACGTTGTCGACCTTCCAGTAATCGCCGTTCTCGATGTAGTAGCTGACGTACGCGAGGTCATAGTTGACCGGGCGCTTGCCATACACGTTGTCGAACGCCGACTTCAGCATGTTGTACTGCGTGATGGTCGGGTTCTCGTAGAACATCCGCTGGAAGTTGAGGATCTGGTACCCGAACGCCCCCCGCATGTTGACGTTGAGGTCCCAGTTGTGGTACCGGGCGCTGTTGTTCCAGGAGAGGTACTGCTTTGGCAGCCCGTTACCGATGACGTGCTTGTCCTTCTCCTTGGCGTCGTCGATCGAGATGCGGTTGCCGGCGGAGTCGAGGACGATCCAGTGACCGGCCGTGTCGATGTCCACCGACTTGTAGCCGTAGAAGTTGCCGATCGGGCCGCCGATGTCGACGCGGTGGGTGGACTGCTGGATCGGCTCGCCGGTGTAGCCGGTGTAGAAGTAATCGGCCGTCTGGAAGACGTCGTTGGACAGGCTGACGAGGCGGTTGCTGTTCTTCGACCAGTTCACGCTGGTCGTCCAGCTCGCGGTGGGCCGGCGGATGACGTCGAAGTTGACCTGCGCCTCGATGCCCTTGTTGCTCATGTGCCCGACGTTGGCGAGGATGCTCCCGTACAGGTACGGCGGCACCGGCACGGAGTAGTTGTAGAGCATGTCGCGCGTGTCGCGCTGGTAGACGTCGAGGCTGCCGTTGAGCCGCGAGTCGAGCACGGCGTAGTCGATGCCGGTGTTGATCTCGCTCTTCCGCTCCCAGCGCAGGTCGGGATTCGGGTTACGCGCCGGCTCGAGCCCCTGCACCCACTCTCCGTTGTAGAGGAACTTGTTCCGGTAGCGGAAGCTGGTCAGTGAGAGGTACGACGAGGTGGGCGCGATGCCGGTGACGCCGTAGCCGACGCGGAGCTTCAGCTCGTTGATCCATGGTGCGGCGCGGCGCACGAACTGCTCGTTGGCCAGCCGCCAGCCGGCGGAGATGGCGGGGAACATCCCCCACTTGTGGGCGGCGCCGAAGCGGGAGTTGCCCTCGTAGCGCAGCGAGCCGTTGAGAAGGAAGCGGTTCTGCCAGTCGTAGTTCAGGCGGGTGAAGTAGCCGATGAGCTTGTACGACGACTTGTAGCTGCTCATCGACGCCTGACCCCCGGTGAGCGCCGACCCCTGCTGGAGCTGGTTGTAGCCGAAGAGATCGGTCGGGAAGCCGTAGTTGTAGGCGCTGAACCCTTCGTCCTCGAAGTCCTGGTAGCTGTAGCCGCCGAGGAGGGTAGCGTGGTGATCGCCGAAGGTCGGCGTGTAGGTGCCGGTGAGCTCGAGGATGTGATCGGTGCTGGAGCCGGTACCGCGGCTGGCGGTGCCGTCGAGGCCGGACTGCGTGGTGTTGACGTGCTGGAAGGTCGTGGCCTCGCCGCTGAGGTCCGAGTACCGCTCGGTCCCGGCGAGGAGCGAGAGATTCACCTTGTCGATCGGCGAGTACTTGAGCGTGCCGTTGAGCCGCAGGTCGCGCCCTTCGTCGGTGCCGTTGTCCTCGTTGAGGAGGCCGAGCGGGTTGGTGTAGAAGTAGGTGCCACGCTCCATGTAGGCGCCGTTCACGTCCACGGTGGAGTCGGTGGGGTTGCGGATCAGGGTCTGGCGCCAGATGTAGTTGTAGTCCGGCCCGATGAACTGGTCATTGATGCCGGTGAGCATGTTGAACTCGGCGCGCAGCCGGTCGGCGAACATCGACTGGTTGAGGTTGATGCGCGCCGTCATCGAGCGCTTGTCGGAGCGGTCGAAGATGCCCTGGGTGTTCTCGTAGTTGAACGAGGCGGTGTAGCTGGTGGCACCGCTGCCGCCGGTGAGGCTGACGTTCTGGCGCGAGCTGATCGGGCTGCGGAGGACGGCGTCCTGCCAGTTCGTGGTGGCACCGAAGTCCTGGAAGTCGTATCCCTGGCCGATGAGCGAGCGGTAGTCGGCGGCGGTGAGGAACTCGGGGCGCTTGTAGATGGTCGAGCGGCTGACGTAGGCGTCGTAGCGGATGGTCGGCGCGCCGCCGTCGTAGCGCTTGGTGGTGATGAGGACGACGCCGTTCGAGGCGCGCGAGCCGTAGATGGCGGCGGCGGAGGCGTCCTTGAGGACGGAGATCTGGTCGATGTCCTGTGGTGCGACGGTGTTGAGGTCGCCGGGCACGCCGTCGATGAGGACGAGGGGGCTGGTGGGGCCGATGAGGGTCGTCACGCCGCGCAGGCTGATCTCGGTGCCGGCACGGGGATCGCCGGTGGGCGCCGTGACGGCGAGGCCGGGGATCTTGCCGGAGATGAGGGAGGCGGCGTCCTTGGCCGGCGTCTGGTTGAAGTCCTTGGCGTCGACGCTGGAGACGGCGCTGGTGATCTGCTCCTCCTTCTGGGTGCCGTAGCCGACGGCGACGACCTTGTTGAGGAGGACGGCGCGGGCGGAGACGGTGAAGTCGACCGTGACGCTGCCGCCGGCGGGGACGGTGACGGTGCGTTCGGCGAAGGCGTAGCCGAGGCGCTGGGCGCGGACGGTGGTCTGGCCGGCGGGGACGTTGCGGAGGGTGTACTGCCCCATGGCGTTGACGGTGGTGCCCAGCCGGCTGCCCGGGATGAGGATCTGGGCACCGGGGAGGGGCTGTCCGCTCGCCGAGTCGCGCACGGTGCCGGTGATCTCGCCGGTCTGCTGTGCGGATGCGGGGGCGACGATCGCGACGGCGAGTGCGACGGCGATCGTCAGGCGGAAGATCCAGGTTCGCATCATCGATCTCCTGTGCGGTGAAGTCCGGCTCACGCGGGTGTGGAGGGTCAGGGGAACGGACGGAGCACGTCGTTCGCGTCGCGGTGCGTGGGGAGTCGCGGGCGGTCGGCGCTGGGGACAGGTGCGTGGTCGCAGGGCGCGGGGTGCGTCCGCGGGGGGCAGGCCCACGCGGGGAGGCAAAGGATTCATGGATATTGTATCCAATTCACCGCGCCAAAACACGGGATATTGTATCCAACCAGGGGTGACCGGCGACACACTACGGGCCCGCCGGAAGGCTGTCAAGGGAATTCCGATCCGGGGGCCGCCGCGGCCGCGGCGGCCCCCGCCCAACCACGTCAGGGAAGCTGGTCCGCCCGCACCATCCGCAGCCCGTACACCGCCGCCACCTGGCTCCCCGCCTTCGCCTGGAACTTCACCGTCACCGCCGGCTTCCCCGCCACCAGCGACGCCGGCACCGAATACGTCACGTCGTAGAAGCGCCCCGGATCCGTCCGCGGCACCTCCTGGTCGGCAACCTTCTGCCCGTCCACCAGCACCTCGAACGACGCCGGCGACGTCCGCCGGTCCGCGCTGTAGTACGTGGCGACGATCGCCATCGGGTGGCCCGCCTCCACGGGGATCTGGTAGGAGAAGCCGGTGCGCGACGCGCGGCCGAGCCGCCCGCTCATCCGCTGCACCGTCACGTCCTTGGCCCCTTCGAAGTGGTACTGCGCCTCCGAGGCCTTGTTGACCGGCTTCACCTCCGCCACCGTCGCCGCATCCAGCTTCTTCAGCCGCTCGGCCTCGGTCACGTATCCGGCGAGCCGCGCCGCCCACACCGTCGGCGTGAGCACGTCCCAGTAGGTGGCGTACACGCGCTGGTGCAGGCGATAGAACGGCACGAGGTCCACGTCGTGCACTTTGCCGCCAGCGTTGGGCTCGCGCCCCACCCCCGCCGTGCGGAAGTGCCCCGGCTCGCCCGCCACCGGCTTCAGCCAGCTCTCCACCGGCACTTCCTCGGTGACGAACACGGGGACCACCGGCGTCGAGCGCGGGGTGTCCTGCTCCAGCAGCTCGCCATTCTCGCCGCGCGCGCGACCGCGCACCGGCTCGGGGCCCAGGTCCCCCGCGAGCACGAGTGGACCCCACATGATCGCCACGCGATTCGGCATGTCCGGGGTCGGCTCGAGCCGCAGCGTCTTCGGCAGCGTCACCTTCACGACGTCGCCGCTGCGCCAGGTGCGCTTGATGTCCACGAAGCTGCTCTCGGGGCCCGCCTCGTGATACTGCGTGCGACGCGTGCGCCGCTCCTTCTGCTCCTCCATCGGGGTGTCCACCGCCACCGGGGAGCCGTTCACCGTCACGGCGAAACCCTCGCCCACCCAGTAGGGGCGACGCACCGACAGCGTGAACTCGCGCGGCCTGGCCGCCGTGAGCGTCAGCGTCGCCGTATCACCCTCGGGGAAGTCGCTCGCCATCGCGAGCTGCACGCCCTTCTCCGCCCAGGTGGCCGTGGAGGGCACGTACTGATTCACCCAGAGCCGATCGCCATTCTCGAAGTAGAGGCCATCACCGATGAGGGCGTGGTTCTCCATCCCGGTGCCCACGCAGCAGGTGAAGCTGTGCTGCATGTCCTGGTACTCGTGCGTCACGCCCTGTCCGACCGGCACCATGTAGCACATCTGGCCCGACTGCGGGTCGAACGACGCCATCTGGTGATTGTAGAGCCCGCGCTCCTGGTAGTCGGCGTAGCGGATGTCCGGCTCCATGGAGAACATCAGGCGCGAGTACTTCAGCATGTTGTAGACGTTGCACGACTCGGCCGTGCGCCCGTCCACTCGCGCGCCGATCACGTCGCGCGGTCCGTAGTACTCGTCGGTGCCGTGGCCACCGGTGGAGAAGCTGTGGTGGTTCACTACCGAGTCATAGAAGAAGCTCGCCGCCATGAGGTCTTCCGGACGGCGTGTGTACGCGTAGCGCTCGGCGGAGCCGATGAGCTTGGGGATCTGCGTGTTCGCGTGCGTCCCGCCAAGCACGTCCTCGTGGCGCTTGAGCGGGTCCACGAAGACGCGGTGCTCGAAGTCGTACGACAGCTTCAGCCAGCGCGGATCGCCGGTGTCGGCGTAGAGGTCCACCAGCACCTCGTTCATCCCGCCGAATTCCGTCTCCAGCATGTGCTGGATCTGCTCGTCGTTCAGTCCGGCAAGGATGCCCTCCGCCCAGCCGGCGAACTTCCGCTCCACGTCGAGCGCGGTGCGGTTGCCAGTAAATCGATAGGCGTCACGCAGGCCGGCGAACGTCTTGTGCAGCGTGTACCAGGGCGACCATTCGCCGTTGAGGTCGAACGCGGCGGCCTTGATTTCCCCCTTCTTGAGGGCGCCGAAGCACTTGCGTCCTCCCTCGAGCGCCACGAGGTAGCCGTCCCCGTTCCTGTCCTGGACCGTCTTGAATTCATTCACCATGTAATCCACGCGGTCCTTGAACCGCTTGTCGCCGGTGGCGGCGTACATGGCGCTGATGGC
>DASUXT010000169.1:0-2396 GCA_036377775.1 Gemmatimonadaceae bacterium
CGAGGTCGCGGAACACCACCGAGCCACTCAGCGTCGCCCTGCCCTCGCTGGCGGGGCTCGTGAGCCGGAGCTGCTCGATGGACAGCGAGTCGTTCTCGGCGTTCACCCGGAACTGGCCATTCATGTCGGCGAAGCGGATGCCGGCATCGGGCACCTCGAAGCCGCCGTCGTGCACGCTCGCCACGCCGCCGATGTGGGGCTGGGCCGGCTTCCCGCTCACCGCGAGGTCGAGCGCCAGCCAGCCAGCCGTGTTGCGCAGCTTCGCCGACATCGGCTCCACGAGCGCGAGGTCCACGCTGTCGGCGTGAATCCGGCCGCGCAGTGAATCACCGGTCGGCTTCGCCGAGAAGAGCGTCAGGGCGATCGGGTAGTCGAGCGATGCATCGAGCACGGTGCGGCCATTGCGCAGCACCGCAGCCTGGACTCTCGCGCGCTCGTCGCCGTACTGGCCGAGCAGGGTGAGCGCGTCGGCCGAGAAGGCGTCGAACTTCACGCCGTTCACGCGCGCGTCGAGTGTCATGAGCGGACGCTCGCGGGTGCCGCTCGCGGCGAGGTCGAGCGTGAGCAGGCCCTCGGCTGGTGATGAGAGCTGCGCGAACTGACCGATGTCGGCCATCGGGACCGCATCGGCGCGGAAGTGCATCCGCACCGGTGCCGCATTCGGCGCGCTGACGAAGCCGGAGAGGCGGCCGCCATTCGCGCTCGCGAGCACCAGCGTATCCATCGTCACGCCACCCGGCGAGCGCACGACGTGCGACGGCTGGCGCAGCGTCCACCGCGCGTCGCCGAGTGCCACGTTCATCGTGTCGAGCGTGATGTGGGCCGTGTCGCCGAGCGCGAACCAGTCGCCCGCGGCGAGGAGCGAGGACCCACCCGCCATCGTGGCACCGGCGTCGAAGTGCGCGCGATTCCGGTCCTGGACCTGCGCTCCGAGCGTCGCCGTCTTCACGCGAAGCCCGCCAGCGATCATCGTGTCGGCGCGGAGCGACACGTTGCCGCTCGCGTGGCCGCGCACGCTCTGCAGCGCGAGGGCGCCGGTGAGCAGGTGCGCCACGTTGCCGTTCATGAACAAAGAATGCCCGTGCAGCGCGCCGCGCATGACGAGGGAATCGAGCCAGCCGTGCACCGCACCCTGGAAGGAGAGCGTACCGCGCAGCGAATCCGGCTTCACCGGGCGGCCCGTGATGGTCACTGGCGAGCTGCTCCTCAGGTAGCGCCGCAAGCCGCCGAGTGAATCGACGTTCATCGCGATGGTGAGCGAATCGCCCTCCACGGGCCGCGTGAGGCCGAGCGCACCCGACGCGTGCAGCGTGCCGGGCACCGCGGCCACGACGAGCGTGTCGACGCGCACCACGCCGCGCTCGAAGCGCAGTCGCGACGCGCCGCTGCCGATCTGCACGCCGTCCGCCTCGGAGGGGCCCAGCCGCACGGCGAGCGAGCCGTCGAGCGTGGCGAGCGAGTCGCCGGTGAGGTCCACGTCGAACTCGCCATTGAGCTTCGACGCCGGTGCGGTCCGCCCGACGAGCGCCACGGCGTCGAGCGCCTCGAAGCCGCCACTGCCGCGCGCACCGTAGCCGCCGATGGAGTCGGCGTCCACGTGGCCGGCGTACATCACGTGTCCCGCCGCGCCCGTGAGGTCGGCGGTGACCATGAGGTCCGGCGCCTGCCCCTGCACCGTCATCGGGCCGGCGAACGTGCCCCGCAGCGGCAGCATCGGGTACGACCGCGCGAGCGTCGTCAGCGAGAGCGGCGCCATCTGCAGGTTCAGGTCGTACGTCATGAACTTCTCGCCGTACGTGATGCGCCCGCCGCCGGTGGCGTGCGTGGGCTCGCCCGGCCCGTCGGTGTGCGTGAGCTGCGCGTTCGACACGCGCACGTCCAGCCACGACGAATCCAGCACCGCGCTTCCCGTCACGATCCCGCCGACGCGCGGAAAGGCCGGGTAGATGGCCGTGATCGATCGCAGGTCCAGGCGATCGGTCGATACGAAGAAGCGATGGAAGGCGGTGAAGGCGGGCTGCAGGATGTCCAGCTCGCCGCGGCCGGTGAAGCGCGACACCGCGCCCGGCACGCGCGCGTCGCGGAAGGTGATGTCGGCGTCGTCCACCACGAAGTTGGTCAGCGGGCCACCGCGCGCCTTCACGTTGCCGGTCAGCGTGCCCTGCCAGTCGGCGGGGAAGGGCTTGCCATTGAGCGTGCGCAGGAGATCCCAGTCCACGGGATCCGCCTTCATGCGCACGTCGTGCACGCTCAGCACCGGGCCGCCCGTCTCGAACGTCATGTCGCCCACGAGCCGCGACTTCGTGGTGCGCACGTCCATGTTCGTGATCGCGTAGTCCAGCCGGTGCAGGTTCTTCTCGTTGCGGATGTCCAGCACCATGCTGCCGCCGCCGGTC
>DASUXT010000170.1:0-56379 GCA_036377775.1 Gemmatimonadaceae bacterium
GCCCCGTTGACAGGGCGCGGCCGGTGGCCTAAGTTCCAAGGCTCGCAGGATTTACAGCCAAAAGAGTCTTCCATGCCCTACGCAATCATCAAGACCGGCGGCAAGCAGTATCGCGTCGAGGCCGGCCGCACCTACAAGCTCCCGTCGCTTCCGGGCGAGGCGGGCGGCAATGTCGAGTTCAACGACGTCCTCCTCGGCTCCGACGGCCAGAACGTCAAGACCGGCGTGCCCACCCTCCAGGGCGCCAAGGTCACCGGCGAGATCGTCCGGCATGGGCTCGGCGAGAAGCTCGTCATCTTCAAGTTCAAGCGCCGGAAGAACTACGCGAAGAAGCAGGGCCACCGGCAGGGCTTCACCGAAGTCCGCATCAACGACATCTCCCTCGGCTGAGCGAGGAGGCACCCATGGCACACAAGAAGGGCGTAGGCTCCTCGCGCAACGGCCGCGACAGCAACCCGCAGTACCTCGGCATCAAGAAGTACGGTGGCGAGAAGGTCACCGCCGGGAACATCATCGTCCGCCAGTGCGGCACGAAGTGGCACCCCGGCAACAACGTCGGCCTCGGCACGGACTACACCATCTACGCCCTCATCGACGGCGTGGTGAAGTTCGAGCACAAGAGCAAGACGCGGCAGAAGGTGAGCGTGTACCCCGCCGAGGCCACCTCGGCGGCCTGACGCGGATCGCAGCCCGCAACGTCGAAGCGCCCTCCGCGATGCGGAGGGCGCTTTGCATTCCGGACCACTCCATGCAACTTTCCCCCGGCGGAGCCGTACGAATCGGGAGAACCCGGAGGATGAGATGCCGATCTGGAACTCGCTGAAGCGGGAGCTCGACAGGGCAGGGCAGGTCGCGCAGGACGCCCTCGACGAAGGCCGCATTCGACTCGAGCAGCACCGCGCGAAGCAACGTGCGGAGCAGGCAGCGGCATCGCTCGGCTTCGCCGTATATCGCGCCCGCGTTGCGGGCGGCGAGCTGGAAGCCGAGCGCTACTCGGTGCTCGCCGACAACCTCGCGAGCGCGGAAGCGGAGGTGGCCAGGCTGGACGCGCAGATCGCAGGGCTCAAGGAGAGTCGGACGGTCTGACTGAGTGTGTGACGGTCTGACCCGCTTGCCGGCGCTTCGCGCCGGCTGCTCGTCGGACACGCTCGCGCGCCTGCGGCGCGCTGCTCGTCGGACGGTCACTACCAACCGCGAAGGGCACACCGAGCCAGGTTCGGTGTGCCCTTCGACCGTCAGACGAAGAGCGGCGCGCAGCGCCGCGAATGGGTCAGACCGTCAGACGAGCCGGCGGCGCTGCCGCCGGCGGGTCCGACAGTCTTCAGTTACGGCTTCCCCACCGGCGCCCGGTAATTCGGCGGGAGTGTCTTGTACCGGTCCTCCAGCAGATCCTGCCGCGACGGCTGGGTCACCTCGCGACCGGCGATGAACACGTGCTCGGGCTGGGTCGCGAACTCCAGCGGGTCGCCGCTCCAGACCACCACGTCGGCGACCTTGCCCGGCGCGAGGGAGCCGACGCGATCGGCCACGCCGAACGTCTCGGCAGGCGTCAGGGTGATGGCGCGCAGGGCCGCGTTCCAGTCCATCCCGTACGCCACGGCATTACCCGCCTCGAAGCGGATGTTGCGCACGTTGAACGCCTCCTCATCGCCGCCGCCGGCGTTACCGATCACGCTCACCTGCACGCCGGCCCGGTTCAGCAGCCCCGCATTCTCCTGGCGCTGGCCGAGGCTCGCGAAGGTTTCGGGAATGTTGTTCATCGCGCCGGTGAGGACGGGAATCTTCGCCGCCGCGAGCTCGTCGGCCACCATCCAGGCCTCCGCGCCGCCGGCGAGGATCATCCGGAAGCCGTAATCCTTCGCCAGCTTCATCGCTGCCTGGATGTCGCTCGACTTGTCGGCCTCGATGATCATCGGGATGCGGCCGTCGAGGACCATCTGGAGTGCCTCGAGATCGAGCCGGCTCGCGGCGAGGGAACGAAGCTGAGCGCGCTCGAAGTCCGCGCGCCGCGTGCGATACAGCCGCGCGTCCTCGAGCACTTCGCGCAGCTTGAGCAGTGTCTCGGCGCGCGAACCGCCGTTCGGCCCCCGGCCAGGCCCGAGCGTCGCCACCATTCCGACCGGCGAGCGCATGATCATGTCCTGCGCCGTGCCCGGCACGAGGTGTACGATGCCGGCCTGTCCGGAGATCAATCCGCCCTCCGGTGCCACCATGACCGTGGTGATTCCCGCCTCGCGCGCCGGCGCGAGCAGGATGGACGTCGGATTCAGCCCGATCCACGGCGTGAACGCGGCCGCGATGCCGTTCTGCGCATCCGGCGCACCGTATTCGCGGGTGCTGCCCACGGCACCGATCTCCACGAGGCCGAGCTCCGTGGCGGCATTCACCAGGCCAGGGGTCACCACCTTGCCCGTCGCGTCGATACGTTGCGCGTCGCTCGGAACGGTCACGTCGCGCCCCACGGCGACGATCTTTCCGTCGCGCAGGAGCACGGTGCCGCCCTCGATCACGGGGCCGCTGACGGGATACACCTTGCCACCCGTGATGGCGATGGTCTGCGCCTGCGTCGCGGCGGTACACAGCACCAGTGCGGCGGCGGCTAGAGAACGGGCGCGCATCACTTGCTTCCTCCATTGTTGACCGGCACGAATCCGAGCTCGAAGTCCGTGCGCCACTGGTGCGCCGGGTCAAGTCGGTCGAACATCATCGCGCCGTCGATCCACACCTTCTCGGCGCGGCTGTAGACGCTGAACGGATCGCCCGACCAGAGCACGACGTCGGCGTTCTTGCCGACCTCGATCGACCCGATCTGCTTGTCGAGGCCGAGTGCCCACGCGGGGTTGATCGTCATCCACTTCACGGCTTCGTCTTCCGAGACCGGCAACCCGATGCGGTTGCCCTCGGCCATCGCCTTGGCGGCTTCCTGGTTGAGGCGCTGCTCTCCGGAGGCATCGTCGGAATGCATGATGGTGCGCACGCCGGCGTGATCCAGCATCGCCATGTTGCCGCGCACCGCGTCGGCCGCTTCCATCTTGAATGCGCCCCAGTCGGCCCACACCGACGCGGCGATGGAGTCGCGCGCCAGGAGGTCGGCGATCTTGTAGGCCTCCACGCCATGGTGGAAGGAGCGGATCTGGTAGCCGAACTCGTGGGCGATGTCGATCATCTGGGCCATCTCGTCGGCCCGATAGCAATGGTTGTGGACGAGGATGTTGCCACGCAGCACTTCGGCCAGTGTCTCGAGGCCGAGGTCGCGCGCCGGGGGGTCGCCCTGGTGGGTGGCGTTCCACTTGTCCCAGCGCCGCTTGTACGCTTCCGCCTGAATCCAGGCGGCACGGTAGCCGGCCACGTTGCCCATGCGCGTGGACGGACCGCGCGAGCGATACACGCGCTTCGGGTTTTCACCGCACGCCATCTTGAGCCCGTACTTGGCGCCCGGGAACTTCATCCCCTGCACGGTGCGGCTCGGCACCACCTTCAGCACCACGCTGCGCCCGCCGATGAGGTTCGCGGATCCTGGCAGCACCTGCAGCGTCGTCACGCCACCGGCGAGTGAGCGCGGGAACTGCGGATCCTGCGGCCACACGGAATGCTCCACCCACACGTTCGCCGTAACCGGATTCGTCGCCTCGTTCACGTCGTTCGTCTGCGCACCATTGTCGCCGGGCACGCCACCGGCGCCAATGTGCGAGTGCGTGTCGATGATGCCGGGGGTGACGTACTTGCCCGTGCCGTCAATGACGACGGCGTCGCTCGGGGCGTTCACGCTCGCGCCGACCGCGGCGATCTTGCCGTCGCGCAGCAGCACGCTGCCATCGTGGATCGTGGGGCCGGCGGCGGTGAGGATGGTGACGTTGCGGATCAACGTCGTCCGGGAGGGGAATGGCTTGTAGGTGCTCGGGAACGGATTGTCGTTCGGCACCGACACGCCGCCCTCGGAGGCGGCGACACGCGCGGTGGAATCGGAGGTCGTGCTGCGAGCGGACGTGGCGGGAGCCGGCGCCGGTGCGGCACTGGTTTGTCCGGCGCAGGCAACCAGTCCGACAGCGAGCGCGATGGCGAGATGACGCATCGTGCGGGCGGTCCTCGTGGTGAGGGTGAGAGATGTACGGAAGATCGCCGAAGTTACCCGCCGGTACGTATGGCGGCCAGAGCCGCCGGCAGCTCAGCGCGCGGGAAAGATTCGCACGTCGTCGCCACAGAGGCCGTCCACACCCAGCGCGGTGAGCCGCTCCACCTCGGTCGGCGCATTGACTGTCCATACGATGACTCGGCCGCTGGCGGCGTGGACCGTTTCCACCAGCGCCTCGGTGACGAGCGGCGCATGCGGCCACACGTCGCGCGCGCCGGTCGCGTTCATCAGGGCCGCAATGTCGGGGATCGCGTCCTCGAACAGGACGCCAAGGCGGATCGTCTCGTCTGCGCGACGGAGGCGGGCGACGAGGGCGTGATCGAAGCTGTGAATGGCGAAGGGGCCGTCGTACTGCCGCACGACCTCCAGCACCTGTTCCTCGATGCCGGCGCCCTTGATCTCGACGAACAGCTCCGCGCGGCCGGCGACGAGCTCGCACACCTCGGCGAGCGTGGGCACCGCGGCATCGGTCGCCGAGCGAACTGCGGCGAAGGTCTGCGTGGCGATCGCGAGTCCTTCCGCAACGTCGGGGTCGTGGTGCACCACCACCACGCCGTCGCGCGTCGCGTGAACGTCGAGCTCGATCCCGTCCGCGCCGGCCTCGAGCGCGAGGGCGAAGGCGGGGAGGGTGTTCTCACGAGCGAGGCGGGACAGCCCGCGGTGGGCGATCCGGAGGGGATGGGGGGGCATGGGGATGGGATAACACCAACTACGGGTAAAGTGTACCCGGTACCTGGTACCAGGTACGGGGTACCTATTACCCGCCGGGGTATCCGGTACTGGAACCGCGCCGCGACCGCCTTAACATCCCCCCGCGCCCGCCGTCCTACAACACGAAATCGCATGTCCTCCCCCGTCCCCATCGACGAGCCAACCGACCTCGAGCTGATCGCGCGCTGGAAGGGGGGCGACCAGCGCGCGGCGACGCAGCTCGTGGAGCGTCACGCCGAGGCGCTGGCCCGGTTCGTCGGCAGTGTGGGAGCCCGGGTGGACGTGGACGACGTGGTACAGGATACCTTTGCCCGCGCCTTTGGTTCGCTCGACAGCTTTCGCGGCGAGAGCTCGCTTCGCACCTGGCTGTTCACGATCGCGCGGCGGCTCGTGCTGGACCGGCGGCGGTCGGAGCGGCGGCGCGGCGGCGGGACGCGGATGCACATGGAGGTGCAGGACGCGGACGCAGTCACGGAGTACGATGCACTCGACGCCGTGGTGGCGGACGAGACGGAGCAGCGAATGCGCGACGCAGTGGCTCGGTTGACGCCGACGCAGCGGGAAGTCTTCACGCTGCGGGTCGGCGAAGGACTCTCCTACAAGGAGATCGCCGAGACGGTGGATACGACGGAGGGCGCGGCGCGGGTGCACTATCACAACGCGATGCGCGCGGTCAAGGAGTTTCTCGATGAGTGATTGTCCGAACGGCGACATTCGCGACCTGCTTCCCGACCTGCTGCATGGCAGGCTGGGCGCGGCGGCGCGCGCGGAGGTGGAGGCGCACCTGCGCGCATGCGAGGATTGTCGCGACGAGCTGGAACTGCTGCGCAGCATGCGCAGTGCACTTCGCCGCGGGCCGGTGGTGAACGTGGAACGCATCGTCGCGGAGATTCCGGCCTACCGCGCGCCCATCCGCCAGCGGCCAGTGCTCTCCCGTGGCGGGTGGCGGATCGCGGCCGCCATCACGCTGCTCGCGGTGGGAGGAACGTCGGTCGTCGTCGCGCGAAGCGGCGATCGGCAGCCGACGACCGTGGCCGTCGCCCCGGCGCCGGCGACGCGCGAGCTGGCGCTCGCTGGCGGCTCCATCGCTGAGCTGGATGACAGCGAGCTCTCGGCGCTCATCGAGGAGGTGGGATCGCTGGATGCGGTGACTCCGGCCGACGTGGACAATGCGGCGCCCGCGGGACCGGTTGCGCCATCTACCCCAGGCGGGATGAACGAATGATGCCACGACACGCCCTCACTCTCGCGGCGCTTGGCCTTTCGGCGCTCGTCACGGTCCCGTCCTCCGCGGGCGCGCAACGGCGCAGCGGGAACCCGCGGCCCCAGTCAGGCGCGCCGGCGCCGGTTCGGCGCCAGCAGATGGAGCGTCAGCTGCGCGAGCGCCTCTGGAAGGTGACGAAGGAGCAGGTGGGCCTCACGGACGCGCAGATGTCGAAGCTGGGCGAGACGTCGCGCCGTTTCGACGCTCGCCGCCGCACACTCAACCAGCAGGAGCGGGCCGAACGCAGCGCGCTCCGGCAGGAGATCACGCGCAGCGATCGCGCCGACCAGGACCGCATCGCCGCAGCGCTGGATCGCCTCATCCAGTTCCAGCGGCAGCGCGTGGAGCTCCAGGCCGAGGAACAGCGCGAGCTCGCCGGCTACATGACGCCGCTGCAGCGCGCACGCTTTGCCGCCCTGCAGGAACAGGTTCGGCGCCGCGTGGAGATGTTGCGCCGCGAGCGCGCGGACACGACGCCCGCGCGCGAGCAGCGCTGACGCGGACTCACCCCCCCGAAGGCACCGGCGCGAGATACCGGAGGAACCAGTCGCGCGCGTGCGTCGCGACCTGTTCCAGCGCGCCGGGCTCCTCGAAGAGGTGCGTCGCGCGCGGAATGATCACGAGCTCCACGGGTGCGGTCATCTGCGCGCGTGCCCTCTCGTTCAGGTCGATCACCACTTCGTCCCGCTCGCCCACCACCAGGAGGGTCGGCGCCCGTACGTCGGGCAGCGCAGCGCCAGCGAGGTCGGGCCTGCCACCCCGGGAGACCACGGCCGAGATCCGCTTCGGGCGCGCCGCCGCGGCGACGAGGGCAGCCGCACCACCGGTGCTCGCGCCGAACAATCCTACGGGAAGGGAGGCTGTGCCGTCGTTCCTCCCAAGCCAGTCGATGGCGTTCACCAGTCGACTGGCGAGGAGGGGGATGTCGAAGCGCAGGTGACGAGTGACCAGATCCACCTGCTCTTCGGCCGACGACAGCAGGTCGAGCAGCAGCGTGGCGAGGCCAGCCTCACGAAGCGTGCGCGCCACGTAACGGTTGCGCGTGCTGAAGCGGCTGCTCCCACTGCCATGAGCGAAGAGCACGGCGCCGCGTGCACCGGCCGGGACGTCGAGCGTGCCCTCGAGGTCCACGGTGTGCGCTGGAACGGTGACCGTCAGCTCGGTCGGCTGAACGTGCGATGCCATGTCGCCTCCTGCGGTCATGTCGGATTCGCAACAGCTGCGCAGCCTGCCATTCACGCGCAGCCTCCTTCCTTCGTGGCAAGGTGCGTGCAGCGATCGCCCAGGACGTCGAAGGCCATGCTCCCCTCTGCTGGAGGCAGCCCATGATGGCTCGATTCCACGACAGACGCGACGCCGGTCGTCGTCTGGCCGACGACCTGGCAGGGTACGCGAACCGACCGGACGTGCGGGTCCTCGCCCTGCCGCGTGGTGGGGTGCCGGTCGCTTACGAGGTGGCACGGGCCCTGGACGCCCCACTGGATGTGTTCGTCGTCCGCAAGCTGGGCGTGCCCGGTCACGAGGAATTCGCCATGGGTGCGATCGCGAGCGGCGGCGCGGTGCTGCTCAACGAGCAGGTGGTGCGTTCCCTCGGAGTGAGCCAGGCCCAGGTGCAGCGGGTCCTGGAGACGGAGAGACGCGAGCTGCAACGCCGCGAAGCGCGTTATCGCGGCGATCGGGCGGCGCCGCCGGTCGCCGGGAACACGATCATCCTGGTGGATGACGGACTCGCCACCGGCTCCACCATGGCAGTCGCCGTGGCCGCGCTTCGGGAGGAGCGCCCAGCGCGCATCGTCGTCGCCGTACCGGTGGCATCACCCGACACCTGTGCCGCAATGCGGGGCAGGGCGGACGACGTGGTATGCTCGATGACCCCGGATCCGTTCGACGCCGTCGGGCTCTGGTACGACGACTTTTCACAGACGTCCGACGAGGAAGTCCACGAGCTGCTGGAGCAGTCGACGCACGTGCGTCACTGACCGTCGACGGGGAGGGTGAAGGAAAAGGTGGATCCCGCGCCGGGCGCGCTGGTGACGATCATGGTGCCGCCGTGCGACTCGACAATCCCCTTCGAGATGGCGAGGCCGAGGCCGGCCCCGCCGCGATGCGTGCGGTGGACCTGCCAGAAGCGATCGAAGATGTGCGGGAGATCCTCGGCGCTGATGCCGATGCCGCTGTCGGCCACGCTGAAGCGCACTGACTTGCGCTCCTCGTCGCCACGTGCCGACAGCACGATCTCGCCGTCGCGCGGCGTGAACTTCACCGCGTTGCCAAGCAGGTTGAGCAGCACCTGCTCCACGCGCGCCGGGTCGACGTCCAGCTGTGGGAGGTCCGCTGCGGCGTGAACGGTGAAACGCACGCCGGCGTGCTCGGCATGCGGAGCGAATTGTTCACTGGTCCACTGGAGGATCTTCCAGGCCGATACGCGGCTGCGGTGCAGCGCGAGGCGGCCGGCCTCGAGGGTGGTGACATCGAACAGGTCACGGATGATGCCTTCGGCCCATTCTGCCGAATGACGAATCGCCTCGCCCATCGAGCGGACGCCCTCGAGCGGTGGAGGCGTCGGGTCGAGGAGCGCCCCCGCACACATGCTGATGGTGGCGAGCGGGTTGCGCAGGTCGTGCGAGACGACGCCGAGAACCTCGTCGCGTGCACGGGTGGCCTGCTGCGCGCGTGCGTAGAGCAGCGCGTTGTCGATCGCCAGCGCCGCACGCCTCGCCAGCTCCACGGCGAGCGCGAGGTCCTCCTCGTCGAGCTGGCGCGTGCGCGAGACGCAGGTGAGGACGCCGAGGGCGTGCTGTCGAGCGAACAGGGGGACGAAGGTCGCCGACCGCCACCGGAGTCGCTCCACCATGCGCCGATGCTCGTCGTTCACCGTCATCCGGGCAATCGCCGAGTCGTCGAAGTCGGTCAGGAGCAGCGGACGCCCGGTGTTGCGCACCTCACTGAGGGGATGCGACTCGAACAGCGGTGGATATCGACGTCGCATCACCCGCGTCAGGTCTTCTGCCGCGGGATCCACGTCGGAGACCGTGACCTCGCGCGCGCCACCATCGATGTAGATGTCGAGGATGCACGTGTCGCCGAGCAGCGGCACCGCAAGGCGGGAGACGTGCGCCAATGTCTCCTGGTAGTCGAGTGACGTGGCGAGGGCTTCGCCGACGGAGGCGAGGAAGGCCTGCGCCTCCTCGGCACGCCGATGGACGGACACGTCGCGGAGCCACGCCGTGAAGAGGGTGCGTCCATCCTGCACGATCTTCGAGATGGAGGCTTCGGCCGGAAACTCCTCACCGTTCTTGCGCACGCCGGAGATCTGGCCACGTGCACCCATCTCTCTCGTGTCCTCTCCCGACATCACGAAGCGCCGCATGTATGATTCGTGCTCGTCGCGGGCGCGGGGAGGAAGCAGGATGCGGAGCGGAGCGCCAATCGCCTCGTCCGCACTGTATCCGAAGATCCTGCTCGCCCCCTGATTGAAATGGACGATGCGGAAGTCGTCGTCCACGATGACGATCGCGTCCGCCGCCAGCTCGCAGAGG
Source organism: Gemmatimonadaceae bacterium (assembly GCA_036377775.1). GTDB lineage: Bacteria > Gemmatimonadota > Gemmatimonadetes > Gemmatimonadales > Gemmatimonadaceae > AG11. The sequence goes on from DASUXT010000170.1 coordinate 9,647, forward strand.
GTGGCGAACAGCGGCTCAGTCACATCACGCGTCGGGGTGCCGGCAGCGCCGGGCGGAGGCAGGTTGGGCTCACGCACCGACGAGGGGCGAGGACTGCTCGGCGACCGTTTCGTCATGCCGGCACACACTCCCTGCGCGGCAACGGCTGCACGCGTCGCCATCCGCGACGTCATCGTCGTGCGCAATGGGCGCGAGCCGTGCCGGCTCTCTCAGGAAGCTATACCCCGAGATGGGCGGCGCCAGTACCCGTGACGTCGCTGTCGGGTGCGCCGGAGGTGCGGCGCTGACGGCGCCCCGCGCTGCGCCGCCGCGCGGGCGAAGGCAAGGTGATCGTGAACGAGCTTCCCGATCCGAGCTCGGAGCGAACACGAAGATCGCCCTCCATCGCCCGTGCGAGATGGCGGCTGATCGTGAGCCCGAGACCCACGCCCTCCGCCGCCTTGCCGCGCGACGCCTCGACCTGCACGAACGGCTCGAAGATCTGCGCCTGCTTGTCACGGGCGATGCCGGGACCGGTATCGCGCACGCGCAGGAATGACACGGACTCCATCAGCACGCTTCCGTCTCGTGACGGACAGTCCAGGCGAATGGTTCCACCTTCCGGGGTGAACTTGATCGCATTCGACAGGAGGTTGAGGAGGATCTGCATCAGCCTGGCGCGGTCAGCCACGACTCGCCGCTTCCCGCACCCCGTGAACACCAGCTCGAGGTTCTTCGCGCGCGCCTGTGGCCCGACCATGCTCTCGAGGTCGGCGGCGAGCTCCGTGACGTCGATCTCGGTCGTCTCGAGGCTCAGGTGCCCGCTTTCCACGCGCACGAAGTCGGTGAGGTCGCGCACCAGCTCCTGCAGGTGCCGCTGTGCACGATCCACCCGGGCGAGCGCGTCGAGTTGCGCCGGGTTGACCGGTCCGTACACTCCGGTCGACAGGAGCTGCACGTAACCCGAGATCGCATTGAGTGGCGTGCGCAGCTCATGCCCCATCATGGCGAGAAGATCGGTCTTCGCACGGCTGGCAGCGCGATCGGATAGCCGCCGAGGTGTGGTGCCGACGATCCGTCCGTTCTGGTTGTCAGCCGTGTAGCAGGGCGAGTGGCGCGGCCTGTGGGCCAAGGTGGCACCAAACATCGCTCTCTCTCCTGGGGGGGTAGGGGGGGCGTGAACCTCACGAGCACAATGACCTTCCACGCCGCGAGCGAGTATCAGGTAATGGATGACAGTGACGCCGCCGGAGACCTCCCGGGGCTGGTGTAGGGTTCCGCCCGACACCGAATCGACGTATCTCCCGATGGTTGCGCTGCGGTGCGGCGATGCATTCTCCCGGAGAGTCCGTCGAGGGATGGGACGTGTCTCTCGCCGCCGCATCCAACGGGAATGGAGGAAGTGGAGGATCTCATCATGATGACGGAACGTGACGTACGGCCGACTGAACCTCTGGTTCCCACCACCTCCCTCGCCGAAGCGGGTGCGGCGCTCTCCGAGCGGCCGTACGTGCGCCGCGGCGCGCCGGTGGCTGACCGGCCGATCCGCGTGGTGCTCGCGGATGACCATGCGATCCTTCGCTCGGCGTTGAAGGCAATGTTCCAGCGACTCGGCAGCGAGATCGTCGTCGTCGGAGAGGCGGCGAATGGCCAGGAGGCGGTGCACCTCGTCGGCCGGCTGGCGCCAGACGTGCTCGTGATGGACCTCGACATGCCGGGGGGAGACGGGCTCACGGCCACGAAGGAATTGATGGACCGGCGGATCCCGGTGAAGATCCTGATCCTCACCATGCATACCGAGGAGGAGCAGCTGTTGCCGCTCCTTCGCGCCGGCGCGCGCGGCTACCTCGCGAAGAACGCGGCGGAACGCGATCTGGTGGACGCCATTCGTATCGTCATGGCCGGGGACGTCTTTGTGCGGCCGGCGGTGGCCCGCATGCTGGCCTCGTCGACCGCGCCCGCCGATGCCGCCGGCGCCTCGGCGCGGGAGAAGTACGCGCTGCTGAGCGACCGCGAGCGCACGGTGCTGCGCATGGTCGCCGAAGGCTACAACGGCCCGGAGATCGGCGAGCAGCTCGGCATCACGGCCAAGACCGTGGACACCTACAAGCAGCGCATCGAGGACAAGCTCGGTCTCGAGCATCGCACCGCGTACGTACGCTTCGCCATCGACGCCGGACTGCTGGAACGCTGAGGGGCGCGTTAGCCGAGCCGCGGCAGGACGTAGTTGATGGTACGCGGGCCGATGAGGATGCGATTCGTCACGCCCCGCACCCCCGCGAGGCGTCCGACCGCGCGCTGGGCGGCTTCGCGCTGATGCCGCCACTCCACCTCACCGGCCAGCGTCACCCATCCTCCGCAGACTCGGACCGTGATCCTCGTGGCGGGCAGCGCCACGTTCCAGCTCAGCGCCGTCGCGATGTAATCCGCCAGCTCGTCATCCGCGCGCGAGTGCGCCGCGGGCAGCCTCACGATGAGGGCGTCCGCCTCGGGGTGGCCGCCGCCTACGCGCATGACGGCACGTTCAGCCGCCAGCTTCTGGGCGTAGCTGTCCACGCAACCGGAAAGGCTCACGCGGCCGTTCTGCACGGTCACTTCGATCTCCTTCGCGCAGAGAGCCGGCTCCCAGGCCAGCTCCGCTTCCACATCGCGCTTGAGATACACGTCCGCCTTCATCTGCTGCCTCCGCACCAGCGTCACGAGAATCAGTCGGCGCGCCGCGGGACCGTCTGCCGCCGTGGCGCCGAGTCCGGGGTCCTGGATCGAGGATCGGGCACCAGAAGCACCGAACGGTCGCCAAGCGCCATCACCCAGAGCACCGCATTCCGCATGATGGCCCGTTCGTCGAACGACCCGCCATGCAGGCCCCCGACGAGCAGGTCCGCGTCGTGCTGGCGGGAGAAGGCAAGCAGCTGCTCGATCGGGTCGCCGAGCAGCACCTGGGTCTCGAGGCGCGCACCGGCCCACTCCGCGAGGGCGCGGCGCACGCGCCGGAACTGCTGCTCGATCCGGCCGTCCCCCAACGCGGCGGGCTCGGCCACATGCACCAGCGTCACCCGCTCTGGCGTCGGCAGTGCATAGGCGGCGAATCGTGCCGCATAGACGGGTGATTCGTCGTTTCCGACGGCGATCAGCACGTGCCGCGGACGGCCATCGAAGTCGGGCGCCACGGCCAGGAGCGAGGAGCGCACCGATGCGGCGATCAGCATCCCACCGCGATCGCCGAGGCCGCGCTCGCTCGCGTTCGGCCGGCCGAGTCCAATCACCACGAGGTCGGCATGATCCGATCGCGCCAGCTCCGTGATCCGGTAGCCCACGTGCCCGGCGACGAAGGAGAGTGACCAGTCGTGCGTCGGCACGCCGAGACCAGCGAGCTGCTGGCGCACGGCCGTGAGCTGGACGCTGGCTGAATGCCGGTCAGAGGGGGGAATGGCTGGGTTCACGCGCCCGTCGACGGGGCTGGGATACGGGACGCGAGGATGAAAGACCGATACGACACTGACGTGCGCACCGTGCCTGGCGGCGAGCTCGTAGCCGGCGAGGAGCACGCCGCGGCAGGTTGGTGCTCCCGTGGTGGCGAGGACGATGCGCTCGAGCACTGGCGCCGCGTCGCTGGCCCCGAGCCCCGAAGCAGGCGCTGAGGTCGTGTGCGGCTCCAGCATCGACGTCGCCGCGGTAGCACTGCTGCGTAGCTCTGCCATCCTTTCCTCCGGAGTGTCACCGCCCAGCCCGCGCTCCCCGACGATGGCTTCTCCGTGTGCGCCACGCTGTCGGGGAACATCGGACATGTCGGCACCGGCGGTGCGGCGACAAGCTGTCCGATCATGCCGGACAGACGACGCCGGCCTGCCCACGCACGATTCGAGGTGCGCTGGATGCATCGTGCGTCCCGAGCACTGTCCCGCATGGAGGAATCGACCATGAAGAGCGACGAACAGCTTCGCAACGACGTGAGCGAACAGCTGAGGTGGGAGCCAAGCATCCACGAGTCGGAGGTGGCGACGTCGGTGAAGGACGGTGTCGTCACCCTCTCGGGTTACGTGGACAGCTTCGCGGAGAAGTACGTCGCGGTGCGCGCGATCGAGCGGCTGAACGGGGTGATCGCGGTGGTGGACAACCTCGAAGTGAACCTTCCCTCGTCGCACAGGCGTCCGGACACGGACATCGCGCATGCCGCCGTTACGGCGCTCAAGTGGGACATCACCGTCCCCGACGACCGGATCAAGATGACGGTGCGTGACGGCTGGATCACGCTCGAGGGCGACGTGATGTGGCAGTACCAGAAGTCCGCCGCCGAGCGCGCGGTACGCAATCTCATCGGCGTGAAGGGCGTCACGAACCTTATCGCCCTGCACCCACCGAAGGCCTCGGTGCTCGACGTGAGCGCGAAGATCAAGGACGCGCTGCGCCGGACGGCCGAGCTCGACGCGGAGCGCATCACCGTGGAAGCGCGAGATGGCTCGGTCACGCTCCGCGGCACGGTGCACTCGTATGCCGAGCGGCGCGACGCCGAGCGCGCGGCGTGGAGCGCGCCAGGCGTGTCGAAGGTGGATGATCGGATCGCGGTGGCGTTCTGAGCTGCGCCGATGTGAAAGGCCGCCGACGCAACGCGGCCGGCTGCGTGGGCCCACGCAGCCGGCCGCGTCTCCATCCGACGGGCGCGCTCAGGTGGGAATGAAGGTCAGCAGCGTCTGTCCGGCGCCGTGGCTCACGCGCAGCGCCTGGTCACGGCCGTCGTCACTCGTTCCCATTGCGATGGTCCTTACGCCCCCGATGGAGCGCGTCACATGCTGCGTCCGGCGGTCGGCGTCGGAGAGCATGATCTCCACGCGCTCATCGTTGGGATCGAACGCCGCGCCCTGAAAGGTGAACCCGGATTCCGTCACCTGCACGCCGAGGTCGAGGTCGTCCAGCTCGAGCGTCGCCAGCCGTCCGCGGTTTCGGCGCGTGAACTCGTCGAGCTCGTGACCCCACGTCTCCGGCTTCCGCATTTCCACGACGCCGGTCAGCACGCGGCGGAGCCGGTCGTCCTCCGGGTACGTCGGTTCGGGCGCGATGAGCACCGAGCAGGTCGCCCCGCGCAACAGGGTGGTGGTGGTGCTGCCGACGACGAGTCGCGCCATGCGGTTGAGGCCCTGCCGGCCGGCGACGATGAGGTCGATGCTGTGCGCGGCCGCGAACTCGAGCAGCCGCTCGGCCGCCCGTCCCTCGCGCAGCTCCTCCTTCACCGTCACGCCCGCCGGTACCTTCAGCAGCGAGCGGAACCGACGGAATTTTTCAGGAAGGGCACGTTCGTACCGCTCGTCCATCGCGCGCCACTTGCGGTCGTCGAGGGCGATCGGCTGCCACACGTGCACGACGTGGATGACGGCGCCGTCGGCGAGGAGGGGGATCACCGCGGTAGCCGCATGCGCGCTGGCCGCGCTGAAATCCGTCGCGATGGCGATCTCCCTGAAGGGCGGCTCGAAGTTGGGGGTGACGGCAAGCACGGGGCATGTCGCGCGACGGATGGCCCGCAGCGTCGTCTCGCGACTCAACAGGCGATCGAGCGGGCGGTGGCGACCGATGCCCATGATCAGCAGGGGCGCCCGGTCCTCGCGCGCGAGGTCCGTCGCGAGGCGCGCCGGATCGCCCGCCAGGACGCGCGTCTTCCAGCCGGACCGCGCGCCCGCCGCCTCGCGTACCTCGCGCGCCAACTCGGCGCGGCGCTGCTCGTGACGCTCCAGCTCGTATTCCGGCGGCAGCATCGCCGGCGCCTCGGCGGCGAAATACGTGGGCAGTGGCTCGATCGCGGAGACGGCCACCACGTTGTTGTTGGTCAGTGCGGCGAGGTAGCGTGCCGCGCGCAACACCTTGCTGGACTCGCTGCCACCGACGGCCGCGACGATCGGGCCGGTCATCGCGAGTCGCGCCTCTGGCCCTTCGCGCGACGTCGGTTCCGGCGTCGCGGTCGTGCTGGTGTGCGTCATGATGTCGGGTGACATGGTCGGTCCTCGCGGGGAAGCGTAATCGTTGACGACACGAACGCCGCAGGAGGTCAGGTCGGCGTGCGCTCACCTTCAGGTTGGCCGCCGCGGCTTCGTCGGGCTATCAGGCGAAGGCGGACAGGGTGCCGTACAGCCTGCCGCGGCGCACGAGCCACTTCTCCAGCTCCACGGCAAGGAACACCAGCGACGCGGCGGCCACGCAGGCGAGCAGCTCCCCCGGTGTGAGCGGCGCGGTTCGGAAGGCGAGCCGCATCCACGGCACGTAGAGCGTGCAGAGCTGCAGGGCGAACGTGAGGAGAACGGCCATCAGGAGAGGGCGATTGCCGCGCAGGCCGCGGCTGAAGAGCGAATCGCGCTCCGACATGATGGCAAGCAGGTGGGCGAGCTGGGAGAGAGTGAGCACGGTGAAGGTCATGCTCTGCCAGTGCGCATCGCCGGCACCCAGGGTCCATCCCTGGACCGTGAGCGTGACGCCGGTCATGAGCAGGCCTACCCAGAGTGCATGTTGCCAGAGTCCGCGCGCGAAGATGCTCTCCGCGGGCGGACGCGGGGGGCGCTGCATGATGTCCCGCTCCGCGGGCTCGGCGGCGAGCGCGAGCCCGGGGAGCCCGTCCGTGACGAGGTTCATCCACAGGATGTGCACGGGAAGCAGCGGCAGCGGCAGCCCGAGCAGGGGAGCGAGGAGGAGAGTCCAGACTTCGCCGGAGTTCGTAGCCAGGGTGTAACGAACGAACCGGCGGACATTGTCGTAAATGCGTCGTCCCTCGCGCACGGCGGCGACGATCGTGGCGAAGTCGTCGTCGAGGAGCACCATGTCCGATGCCTCGCGGGCGACGTCGGTGCCGGTGCGCCCCATGGCAATCCCGATGTCGGCGCGCTGCAGGGCCGGTGCATCGTTGACCCCGTCGCCCGTCATGGCGACGTACTCCCCTTGCCGCTGCAGCGCTTCCACGATGCGGAGCTTGTCCTCCGGCGACACTCGCGCGTAGATGCGGATGTCGCGCACGCGCGCCTCCAGCACCTCGGGTGGTGCGGTGGCTACCTGGACGCCGGAGACGACGTCGTCAGTCGCCGTTGCGATGCCGAGCTCCACCGCGATGGCGCGTGCGGTAGCCGGGTGATCGCCGGTGATCATCACCACGTGCACCCCTGCGGAGCGGCAGAGCGCCACCGCCTCGCGAGCCTCGCCGCGCGGGGGATCCATCAGGCCTACCAGGCCGACGAAGACCTGCCGCTCCTCCGCCTGCTCGAGCGACGGTGGAAGCGCCTGGAGACGTCGCATCGCGAAGGCGAGCACCCGGAGCCCGGATGCCGCCATCGTTTCGGCGTCGGTGAGCAGCTCCGTCGCTCGAAGCGGCTCGGCGCCCGTGCGGCCCATCCGCGCGTCGCACAGAGGGATGACGCTTTCCGGCGCTCCCTTGGTGTAGACCACGAATTCCGCTCCGGCGCGATGCAGAGTGCTCATGCGGGCTCGCTCGCCGGAGAAGGGAAGCTCGGCGACGCGGGGCTCCAGCGGCTCGAGCTCCTCCTTCACGCAGCCAGCGCGCGCCGCCGCTTCGTAAAGCGCCGTCTCGGTCGGATCGCCGATCAGCGCGCCATCGGCATCGCGCTCGGCGTCGTTGTTGAGCGCCATCCCCTTCAGGAGGAGCGCACGTGCCGACGACGGTGACGTCGGCGCCGCGCCATCGCTCGTCCTGATCTCCCGTACTCGCATGCGACCCTGGGTGAGCGTGCCGGTCTTGTCCGACGCGATGTACGTGACGGAGCCCAGCGTTTCCACTACGGGCAATCGCCGCACGAGCGCCTGCTGACGAGCGAGACGTCGCGCTCCCAGCGCCAGGGATACCGTCACTACAGCGGCAAGTGCCTCGGGGATGGCCGCCACGGCGAGGCTCAACGCAGTCATGAACATGACTCGTGCATCCTCGCCGCGAAGCAGGCCGGCGAGGAAGATGAGTGCGCACAAGGCGAGGACGATGACGGCGAGCTGCCGGCTGAACCGCAATAGCCGCTGCTGCAGCGGTGTGCGTGGCGAGACGCCGCGGGCCAGCAGATCGGCGATCCGGCCCAGCTCCGTGTGTCCACCCGTCGCCGCGACCACGCCCTCGCCGCGACCCTGACTCACCATGGTGCCCTTGTACGCCATGTTGAGGCAGTCGCCGAGGGCTCGCGGCGCGCCGGGCAGGGGCGCCGCGTGCTTGTCCACGGGGTGAGACTCCCCGGTGAGCGGCGCCTCGTTCACGCGCAGCCGAGCCGCCTCCAACAGGCGCAGGTCGGCGGGAACCACGTTTCCTGCCTCGAGCAGGACGATGTCACCCGGCACGAGCGCTGCCGCGGGGACTGTTCGCTCGATGGCATCGCGACGGACGCGCGCCGACGGAGCGGTGAGTGACCGAAGGGCGGCCACCGCACGCTCGGCGCGCAGCTCCTGCACGAATCCAAGCGCCGCATCGAGCAGCACGATCACGAGGATCGCAACCAGGTCCACCAGCTCGCGCATCAGCGCGGCAAGCGCCGCCGCGGCGAGCAGCACCAGGACGATCACGTCGGCGAACTGTGCGAGGAGGATCCGGAACGGGCTTCGCCGATCGGGCTCCTCGAGCGCATTCGGTCCCCACACCTGCAGGCGTCGCCGGGCCTCGGCTGTCACGAGGCCGGTCGCCGCGTTCGAGTCGAGCGCGCGCAGGACGGCTTCGGTCTCCAGCGCATGCCACTGGCGCGCGCGCGCGGGCGTCGGCGAAACGGCCGGCAACGTCATGCTCGGAAAGTGGCGACTGTACGGCGTGCGCCTGTCAGGGGTTGGCTGACACCGGCGAACGCCGTGGACTCCTACGCTGCTGGCACAGCCGACGACGAAACATCGGGGTCACATGCGCGAGAGCTTCACGCCACGGTTGACCGCCATCCCGCGTCGCGAAGGCGCGACCGGGTGGGCACTGCGCGCGTTGCTGGTAGCGCGTGCGTCCTGGAACGCAGCCTTCGCCGTGTACCTGCTCGGACAGCGCGAGCAGACCGTGGCGTCGCTGATCGTCGCCTTCGTGCGCTTCTCGTACGTGGAGGCGATCCTCGCGCTGGCGACCGCGGGCGCCTGGCTCGCCTTCTGCCCGAAGCGGCTGCTCTGGCTCTCGCCATCCATCGATGCGGCCACGCGTGCGGCGTTGGTGGGGATCGTCGCGCTGGGGCCCGGCCTGGTGGACGTTCCTGTCACCGCCATCCTCTATCTCGGCCTGCTCGCCACCTTCGCGGTGGTGGACGGCGCCCTGGATATCGGGGAAGGGATCAGCCTCGACCGCGAGCTGGGGCACGGCAGCGGCTGGCGTTCGCTCGCCGTGAGTGGCACCGCAGCACTGGTGACGGGGGCCATCATGTTCGTCGCCGACCCGGGCCCGGATCCACTTCGATTGCTGCTCATCTTCCTGAGCCTGGCTCATGGCGCCGCGGGACTGTTCAGCGCGCGTCACGTGACCACGCTCGCGACATGACGACTCGCTTCCGCGCAGCGGGAACGTGCGTGTTCGTACTCGCGTGTTGCGCCTCCTGCCGGCAGGAGAGCGCACGCACGGGGAGAAGCACGACCTCCCTCTCGATGAGTATCGCGCGCGACAGCGTCGTGCAGTCACCCGAGCGACCGTTGGCTGGCCGGCGGGAAGCACAGCCCTTCCTCGACAGTGCGGGCGTCCTCCTGGCCAGCGGCGACACGAATAGTGCGGTCGCGCTGCTCAACCGCGCCTCGGCACTGGTGCAGGCGAGAGCGGGACAGCCGCGAGGCGCGGCAGGCGATGCGCTGCTCGCGGTGAGCGACAGCATCGATCGCTATGCGGGAGCGCTGGCACGCCGCGAGCCATCCGGTGCATCGCCGCTTGCGCGCCTCTCGGTGCTGCTCAATCTGGCCGAGGCGGATCGTCACCTGGCGCTCGCTTCGGTTGCGTGCTCCACGCGGAGCAGGGAGTCCGTCTACGACGAGCTGACGATGGCGATCGACCACGTGGAGCGCGCCTCTCGCGACGGGTCCTTCCCCCGCAGGGCGTCGAGGCGCGCCGCGGTGGCCGAAGCGCGGAGGGCTGCCGCGCCACTGGCTACCGATTGTGCGCAGGACCTGGCTTCGCTGGACGATGCGATCGCGAGCCTGCGGCGCGAGGTGGACGAGATGCGGCGGACGCTGGTGACTCAGTAGTAGCTGTAACTCGACTGCGTCTGGAAGTTCCGCCCCGCGTCGGGTCCGCTGGTCCACGTCACCTCGCCCATCCTGGTCAGCGGCCGATTGCGGTCGTCGTACGTGTACGTGTAGGTCGCGGTGTAGGCCAGCGACGCGCCAGTGAAGGTTTCGCTCGCGGGGTTGCCGCGCTGGAGCTCTACGCCAGGCAGGAGGATCAGGGGCTCGCCGAAGTCGGGGTGGAGCAGGGAAAAGCCGTCCACGTTGAGCTTCGTGTCGTACTGCTCGAAGTGGTCGGTCGTCGTGCTCTGGGCCTGGTGACCGGCGATGGCGGGACGCTGGTCGACGACATCCATGACGTTCCCGGCGTCGTCGTACGTGAAGGACAACGTCCGGTCGACGACGAAATCGCCGTCCACCTTCACCTTTCGCTCAGCCTTCACGAGCCTGGCACCATCGTAGGTGAAGCTCGTGATGGAGACGACCTGCCCGGCGTCGTCGACCTGGTTCACCGTGCCGACACGACCCGCGGCGTCGTAGGCGTAGACCAGCGTGTCGCGGCTGCCTGCCGTGCCGACCAGCTTCTCGATGCGATTCCCCGCCCGGACGACGTCGTAGGCGCGAGCGTCCGCCGCGAAGCTCACGTGGCGGATGCGATAGGCCGCATCGTACTCCAGGTGATAGTACGGCGAGGGGAGGTTGGGGATGACGATGTCCTTGAGGAGCGCCGCCGGCGGAACGAGCGGATCCGGGTCGGTGATGCTCGCGTCGTCGCTGCAGGCGGCGAGGGCGAGCACACCGGCCAGGACGAGGAGGGATGTGCGGCGCACGGTGGGAGATCAGCCGATCGTCAGGGTGCCAGTCGTCGAGTCGAACGTCGTGGGGTACGACTGCAAGCTACTCGTCGGCTGCCCGCCGATCCACGTCCCCGTCTCCGTGAATTGCGCGCCGTGGTTCGGGCAGAGGAACCCGTTGCCGGTGAAGTTGACGATGCTGTGCTGATGGGGGCAGACGCGGGACAACGCGATGTAGGTGGAGGCATCGGTGTGCACGATGGCGAGCGGAATGCCCGAGACGGTCACCAGCGCTACGCCACCCACGCTCGCGAGCGCCGGGTAATCGCTGATCTTGATGGTCGCGCTGCCGCTGAGTGTCGGCGCGGTGACGGCGTCGCCGGCGCCGCACGCGGCGAGGGCGGCTGCCGCGGCGAGGATCGCGCTCTGCGCCAGGAACGTGCGACGCCCGATGCCTCCCGCGGGTGCGTCGACGCTGTCACGCGTGCCACACCCAGGGCACGATTGGGGGCCGTCCTGCTGCATGGGTGAAACTCCTGCTCGGTTGCGCCGCATCCCCGGCGTCAGGCCGTCACGAACGCTGCGGCCCAGGCCGCGGGATCCTCGTCCTGGCGGTACATCGTATCCACGTCCACGATCAGCTCGTTCCCCGCCTTTCGTATGGGAAGACGGTCCATGTTACGCGTGGCTCGTCCGCTGATGAACGTGCCGTCATCCTTGTAGCGCGAGTGATGCTTCGGACACTGGAACTGGTGGTCGTCGCCGTCCCAGCGCAGCGCCGTGTTCTGGTGCGGGCAGGAGAGCGAGAAGGCGTAGATCTTCCCGTTCGCGCGAGCGATGATCGCCGAGTTGTCCCGGTCGATGGACACGCCGTCGCTCCCGGGAAGGGGATAGTGCTTCTCGGATTTCGCGCCATCGCCGCTCGTGGCGAGCGCGCTGATGGACCGGATGGGCATCGCGGCCGCAGCGCTGCTGCCGACGCCGAGGAGGCCGAGTGAAGCCATCGCCATCCCGGCGGCGCGAAGGAAAGCTCGCCGTTCGATGGCGGCCGGCGCCTGCACCGCATCGTGCAACGGGCAGCCGCCGCACTCCTCTGCGGTGGTGGCAGCGTGCGTCGTCTTGTTCGACATCGGGACTTCATGCGAGGGTACATCACGCGACGGCTTCTTCTACGCGGCGTTCGTCAGCATGACGCCGGCGAGCGTAATGGCGAGCCAGAGCACGAGGCTCGTGATAGCAGTACCCCGCAGCCGATGCCATTGATCCTCACGCTGGTCGCCTGGCCGACTGAGCCGACGCTCCAGCCGGCGCATGACGGCCCCATTGGCGAGCAGGGCCGCGACGAGCGCCATCTTCACCCAGAAGACCCACGACGGCAGGAAGGTGTCGAGATCCGCCGCCAGCATCAGGAGGCCGCTGATGAAGGAGAGCACGAGCGCGCCGATGACGACGGAATGCACCGATCCCAGTTCCGCCAGATGCCGCTCGCGCTCGCCAGGCTGGTCGTGGGGCACGCGGAGTGACGCACGGTCGAGCGCGATCGCCAGGCCGCCACCCACCACGAGGGGCGCAATGTGGAGGAAGGTGACGATCGTTTCCGCCGCGCGCGAGTCGCTGTAGTACTTCGCCCACGGGGCAACGAGGTTCGCGAGGGCAGCGGGAGTCTCGAAGATCATCGCTCGCGTCCCCGCTAGTGCTGGCCGACGAGCATCACGGCGTATCCGGCGAGCGCACTGGCCATCGCGGCATACGACACGTTGCGATGCCGGTCACGCGTCGCCTGCGAGTCTTCCGCCTCGCCAGCCGAGATGCCGGAGTAGGTGAAACCGGCGTCCGACGCCAGCAGAAGGATCGAATGAATCCAGCGCTTCGTTCTCCCCGACTCGTTGTCGCGGGATTCCCAGAGGTTCCATACCCCGGTCACGGTGTTGACCGTGAACAGAGCCGCGAGCCCGGCCGCGCCGACGGCGTGCGTTCCCTTCGCCCATCCAGGCTTTTCGGCGCCCGTCCTGTCGGCCTGGTAGAGCTGGTTCCCCGCGACGGACTGCAAGGCGAACAGGGGAATCATCGTATACGACGCGTAGCGGTGGATGCGGAGCCGGGTCTCGTACGCGTCGCTCACCTCCACGGCACGGGCGCGACGGCGGACTGTGTCCACGACCGACAGGGAGGTGGGGATGAGCCGTTGGTCGATCGGCTGGTATCCACTCGCGATCACCGAGTCGCGAGCCACGAGCGACGCGCTGCTATCCGACGCAGCGACGGCTGATGCGGTCGTATCGGCGAGATCTCGCACCGGCAGCGACGGCTGGACGGTGGTCGCCGAGATCGCGGCCGCCGTGAAGAGGAGGGAGAGGAGCGGCATCGCTGGCGATGAGCTGGAGGTGATTGCTGCTCGAATGCGCAGCAGTTGTTTCCTTGCGTCGTGCGTTTACGCGCCAGTTCCATGCCCCTTTCGCGGTTCTGACCCGACTCGCGTGACGCATCGCACATCACGCTAGCGGTACAATGTCGATACTCGTTGGTGCACCAAGCAGGCTGATCACTGACGACCAGCGTGCCACCCCCCGACGCCGGGAGATGGACGTGACCGATGACAAGTACCCTCTCGCTCAGCCAAGAGCCGAAGAATTCGACGCACTGGTTCGCGAGCTTTATCCGAAGATTCGCCAGCTCTCGCCGCACCTTACGGACATCGAAGCGCTCCGGGCGGCGACGCGCATGGCCGAGTACCGCATGGATGACGAAGCCACGCTGATGTGGGGGATCGAGCGGCCGCGCACCTGAGCCTCGACTGGCGGCTACGCCGGCGCACGAGACTATCGAACCAGGCGCTCGAGCTCCTCGACCTCGCGAGTACTTCCGAGCTCCCGGAACAAGCCGAGCGCACGTGTGAACATGCGCCGCGCGCCATCGGGGTCACGCACCAGGTCGCACAAGTAACCCAGCTCGCGTGCCGCTTCCGCTTCCAGCAATCGCGCCCCGCAGCGAGCGGCCACCTGCATCGCTTCGGCAGCGCTGCGCTCGGCGGCCGACCGCTCGCCAAGCTTGCGGAGGGCGTGCGCGCGCCATCGCAGCGCTTCGCCGCGCCCGACCTCGTCGCCGAGGGTCGCATAGGAGGCGAGCGCGCGGTCGCAGTGTTCCACGGCGTCGCGCGCGAGGCCGCGGGCGGTGAGCACCTCGGACCGATTTACCAGTGTCCGCGCGACCATCTCGACGTTGCCCTCCTCGGTCGCGAGCGAGAGAGCAGCGAGAAAGGACTGATCGGCGTCGTCCCATCGCTGCAGGTCCGCCTCCACCATTCCGCGATTGTGGAGCGCCAGCGTGGCACTCGCGCGGTCGTGGTGCTCCTGGAACAGCTCACGTGCCTCCTCGTACATCGAAAGTGCCTCGAGGAGGTCGCCTTCGATGTTGGCGATCACGCCGAGGTTGAGGATGATTCTGCCCCTCATCGCACCGTCTCTCGTGCGGGATTGGGCGTCGGCGTAGGCACGGCGAGCAGCCGGGTAGTCGCCGCGGGCATAGTGCACGGCGCCGATGCCGTTGGCCACCCTCGCCTCGAGCTCGTGCGCGCCAAGGCGCACGGCGAGCGCCCGCGCCGCCTCGAAGTGCGTCAGCGCAGCGTCGAAACGGCTTTGCCTCCAGTTCACACGCCCGAGGCGGAAGTACGCCTCGGCTGCCGTCGGAGCGTCTGAGCTGCTGGTGAGCGAACGGTACGCCGCAGCCGCCGTCGGGTAGTCACCCGACAGCTCTGCCCGTTCGCCGTCCATCAGCTCACGCATGCCGGACACGAGTGCGTCTGGTCGTCAGCGCTCGTCGCGGAAGGCGATGGCGTAGCCCGAGAAGTGCTCGATCGGCGCGGCGACGGTGCGCCACCGTGGGTCGTAGTACGCGGAGATCGTCTCCAGCACTTCCCCCGCGTCGCCGAGATAGACGATGCTCGGCAGTTCGTCCGAGGGCAGCGCGCATCCCGTGCCGTCGAGTACCAGGCCCGCCGGCTTGTAGAAGTGCAGCCCATGCGGCTGGAAGCGGACAGTGGACGTCCCGTCGTCGAGCTGGGTCGCCGAGATGGTCACCGTGTCACGCAGGGCGCCGCCCGGAATGACAAGGACGGAGTTGCCGAACCTGAGTGTTCCGCCGGCGGGGCCGAAGGTGCCGCTCGACTGGACGAGCCGGCGTCCGTCACACGACACCGGGACAGGTCCGCCTCTGTTCGCGTCGTTCGTGGTCGACGCATTGGCGTTTGCCGTCCCACCGCGCGGGGGAAGGACGTCCCGTCCGCGGCTGGCGGAAGGCCGCGCATCACTGAAGCGGTTGGCTGGCGCGAGCACGTCTCCGCTGCATGCAGCGATGGCGAGCAAGGCACCGGTGACGGCGATGCGGTGAATCACCGAGTGGCGTGACATGGACTGGGGAGGGAGGGAGGAAGGTGAGGCGAGGGCCTGGCGCCTCAGAGTGCGAGTGCGGGACTTCGATGGTGATCGCCGCGCCCGAGCTGGGTCGCGACGGCCACGCGGCCGTTGGCGCGGCGCATCATGACGCGGATGACGTGGGACGCTCCCCCACGCTCGCGGAGCTGCGACGGAGAGGCGCGCAGATAGCGCTGACAGGTGTTGCGGAACGCGCTGCCAGAGGGGAAGTCGAGCGCGCGCGCCACGCGATCGGCGCTGCGATGCTCGTCCTCCAGCATGTGCGCGGCGAGGATCAGCCGTCCCCAGGTGAGCAGCTTCTGGGGCGCGGGGAATCCTGCCGCGGCCAGTCG
This sequence comes from Gemmatimonadaceae bacterium, assembly GCA_036377775.1. GTDB lineage: Bacteria > Gemmatimonadota > Gemmatimonadetes > Gemmatimonadales > Gemmatimonadaceae > AG11. Next base: position 25,322 of record DASUXT010000170.1, read on the forward strand.
CTGGGTCACCACCCGGCGAGGCATGGCGAGCAAGCGGGCCAACGCGGCAGGGGACAGCCGTTCGTGTGCGCGCGCGACCGAGAGCAACACCGCGTCGACTACGAGCGGGTCCACTCCTTCCAGCGAGCGCCGGACCACGCCGGCGAGGCTGCTCGACTCTGCCCGCTCGATGAGCGCAAGGAGCGGCCGCGGCGCGTCGTCCTCGCCGGCGAGCACCAGTCCATCCACCCCCGCACGCGCCGCGTCGAAGAGGGCGTGTGTGCGGTCGACACTCATCGTCACGTAGGCCACGAGGGTGAGCCGCGGGAGCCGCTGCTTCAGCTGGCGCACGTTCTCGAAGGCGACTTCGCCTGCCGCGAAAAGATCCACCACCGCAACCCTGACCGGCTCCCTGTCGCAGGTTCGACAGAGGTCGGGCCAGTCGTCGCACTCCCGCAGCTCGTGTCGGTCCCGCAGCGCCGCCTGCAGGCGCTGCACGTGTGCAGGAGTCGGGAGGAGGGTGGCAATGAGGCTCATGGAGGCGTGGCCGGCTTGCGACGGCTGCTCCAAGGACTCTATCCCGCCGAGCCCGTCACAGACAAGCGAGCGGTGCTCACGATGTGACGATACCGCCTCCGGCTGTGATAGTTGCGCCGTTGCAGCCCTCCTATCGTCGCCGTCGAACTCGCGAAGCCGCGGTTCATACGCAGTGACTTCGGAGTGACAACCATGAGAGCTTCACCGTGGAAAGGACGACGCGATGGCGTCACGCTGATCGAGCTGGCGGTCGTGCTCGTCCTGCTCGGCACCATGGCCGGCCTCGCGATCCCCCGCCTCAATCTGAGTGCCTATCGCGCCGATGCCGCGGCTCAGCAGGTACGGTCCGTGTTCCAGACGGCCCAGCGCACCTCCCTCACCCGGCAGTACGACGTGATCGTGAGCGTGGACACGCTGAAGGGTGGGCTGCGGATCGCCGAAGACGTCAACAACAATGGCGCCATCGAGATCTCGGAATGGAAGTTCTGGCGGCCACCCGGTGAGGGCAATCGATTCGCGGTGCCGCCCGCCGGCGTGCAGCCGGGCACGGGTGACACGTATCGCCCAGTGGGCGCGTCCGTTGCCGGCCCCGCACTCAAGACGGTCGACGGCCTGCCGAGCGTGATCTTCCATCGGAACGGCTCGACGAGCTCGGAGATGGAGGTGTACATGTCGAGCCGGTACCGCGGGCGCACCGACTTCCGTGGCATCACCCTCATCCGGTCCACGGGGCGCACGGAGCTGTATCGCCTGGAGGGCGCGGGTGCCACGGCGAGGTGGAGGATTGCGCAATGATCCCCCTGAGTCGCCGACCGCCGCTTCGCCTCGCGGCGCCCCGTCCGCGGTCCGGCATGACGCTCGCCGAAGTCATCGTCGCCATGGTGATCCTCACCGCGGTACTCCTCGCGCTGGGCAGCTTCACGGTGAAGTTCGCGCAGGCGAGCGGACAGGCGCGGCTCACGATTGCGGCGAACGAGATCGCGGCTCGCCGGCTCGATGCGGTGCGCACGCAGCCAACCTACCTGTCGGTTGCCGGCCTCGCTGGTGGCCGCACGATCACGTCGGACTTCACGACCTTCGCCGAGTCCACGCGGGTCGTCCGGGTGGGAGGCGCTCCCACCGACTCGGTGGACTACATGCTCGTCACGGTGCGCGTGCGCCATCCCGCGATGCGGCGCGTGGTGAGCAAGACGACCGCGGTCGCGGCCTTCTGATGCGCCAGCGCCGCGGATTCACCCTGGTGGAGCTCCTGATCGCGATGCTCGTGTTCGCCGTGATCAGCGGAGCCGCCGTGCAATACATGCGTCGCCAGTCGAATCTCGTGACGCGTGAGACGTCGCGCCTGGACGCGCTGCAGAATGCGCAGTTCGCGGCATCGCAGATGGAGCGTGAGCTCCGCGAGGCCGGTGCCGGCGTGCTCGACATCCAGCCCATGCTCGTGCAGCTCGACTCGGAGGCGGTCACGTTCAACGCGAACATGGTCTCCATCGATTCCGGGGACGTGCGCGCGGTCTACCAGCTTCCCGATGCCGACCCGAATGCCGTGCGCGGGATGCGGCAGAGCGAGTCGCGTCCGCTGCCGAACAGTGTCCCGCCCACCCTGTACCCGGATACCACGTACAACGTCGGTGGCGTCGCCAGCAACGCCGAGACGATCAGCTACTGGCTCCGGAAGGATTCCACCTCGACGCTCCCGAACCGCTACGTCCTGTTCCGGCGCGTCAACGCCACGGCGCCGACACTCGTCGCCCGGGGAATCGTGAAGGACGCACGCGACACGGTGCCCTTCATCACCTACTTCACGGCGGACACCCTCGGGGCCCTGGTTGCCGTTCCCCGGAAGAAGCTGCCGGTCATCCACACGAAGCTGCACGGTGCGGCCGCCGACACCGGCGTGCGTGCCCTCGCCGACAGCGTGCGGGTGATCCGCCTCCACTTCCTCGCCGCCGCGCGGGACCAGCGGACCGGCAAGGACGGGCTGCGCACCGTGGAGACGTGGGTGCGACTCATGAACGCCGGGCTCCTGCAGCGCTCGAGCTGCGGGCAGCCCCCGTATGGCCCGACGACCGTCGTCGCCACGTCGTCGGCTCCGCTCGCCGAGGTCAAGACCGTCACTCTCACCTGGAGCAAGTCGAGCGACGATGGCGGAGGCGAACAGGACATCCAGCGGTACGCCATCTATCGCCGGCTGGCCACCGAACCGGCGTTCGGCGACCCGTTCGCCAGCATCTCCGCATCGAGCGTCGCCAGCTATGCCTTCGTCGATGGGCAGGTGCTGCCGAACGAGACGTACGTGTACGGCGTCGTGGCGCAGGACTGCACGCCGCTGCTGTCCGGAATGTCGGTCTCCGCGCCCGTCACGGTGAACCCCTAGGAGCCACCATGCGCATCTCGACTTCAGGCCGCGGCTGCACGCAGCCGGCGATCGGGCGTCGTCGCCCGCGGCGCGGCATCGCGCTCGTCTTCGTGCTCGTCTTCGTCATCGCCATGGCCGCACTCGCCATGTCGTCCATCTTCATGGCCTCCAACGCCAACCTGCTGGCGAAGTCGTACGACAAGGAACGCAACCTCAAGTACGCCGCGGAGGCTGCCCTCGCCATCGGCAAGAGCCGCGTGAATGCCGATCCGTCGGTGCTCATCATGCCCGTCGGGCAGTATGACGTGCAGATCCTGCACGACCAGCCCATCGTCGGCGCGGACGGCCAGCCGATCCCGGACGTGAAGGTGAACGTCTACGTGGGACCTACCGGCTCGACGAGCGGGCAGGCGGGGCGCTTCTCCAGCATCGTCGCCGAGGCGCGCGACTCGAGGAACAATGGCTTCATCCGCCGGCTCGAGCTGACCCAGGAGAGCTTCGCCAAGTTCGCCTACTGGTCGAACGACGAGTCGAATGGCGGGTCCGTCATCTACTTCAACAACGGCGACGAGCTGTGGGGGCCCGTGTGGTCGAACGACATGATCCACGTGGGCGGCGGAGGTGCCGTCTTCCACGACGAGGTCGGAACGGCGCAGACCGTGTCGGGGGCGGGGTACGGCAAGTTCATGAAGGGCAGGAAGGAGCACCAGAAGCCGATCAGCCTGCCCAGTACCGCGCAGCTCGGCAAGCTCGCCTCCATCGCGAGCGTGAGCGGATGGAACTTCAGCGCTCAGGGCTACGCGAACAACTACGAGTCGCAGCTGCGCGACCGGATCGAGTTCGTGGCCACTGACCTGAATGGCCAGAATGACTCCACCGACGTCAACGAGGGCTTCTTCCGCGTCTACGAGGCGAACAGCGGGCGCGATGCCGCCCTTCGCGGCGACTGGCCGGGTTCCACCCTGTCCAGCGTCACGATGTGCGGCGACTTTCACTACGCGCCTGCCTCGCTCGGCCGGGGACTCCAGTTCTATCCGGCGAGCGTGCACGGACAGACCTGGTTCCGCGACCAGATTCGCCAGGGCTATCAGGACAACCTGGGCTGGAGCTACAGCGTCGCGCTCGACGCCGCCACCACCGAACAGTCGGCCACGCTGCAGACCATCCTCGGCCACCCCGGCGCCCGCTGCTACCTCGCGGGGGACCCCCATCTGGTGGCAACGGATCGATCCACCTCGATCAAGGATCCGTCAACGGGAACCTGGTACACCTCAGCGGCCGTCAACCGCGGGGGAACGGATACCACCTTCTCTCCCATTGGCGTGAACGGTGCCTGGAAGGTCGCGACAGCTGTGCCCGCCGATTCGGTGCTGCATCATCGTCCGTGGGACGCGAAATACCTCTTTCCCATCGACCGTGGCTTCAACACGAACGCCAGGGGCGTCATCTATGTAGACAAGAACGTGGGAGTGAGCGGCACGCTGCGCGGCCAGATCACCCTCTACGCGAAGGGGAGCATCGTGCTCCTCGACGACATGCGCTACGCGAACGACCCGGTGAAGGGAGTCTGCCTCGACATCCTCGGCTTGATCACCGACAAGGACATCGTGATCGCCGACAACGCGCTCAATACGCCGCCCGCGGTGACGGTGGGGAAGAAGAGCGCCAAGTACTTCACGCTCGACGACACGAAGGACTATTACCTCCATGGCGTCCTGATGGCCCTCGGCACCGCCTTTCGCGTCGAGGACTACGACCAGGGCCCGACCGACGTGAACGACTGCTCGGGCACCGACAATGGGCGCGGGTGCATCTATCTCTCCGGCGGAATAATCCAGAAGGAGCGTGGAGCCGTCGGGACCTCGAGCGGGACCGGCTACGCCAAGCGCTACTCATACGATCACTGCGCGGTCGTCACGCCGCCGCCCTACTTCCCCACAACGGGGCGATTCCAGGACAACCGCTACATCGAGCTCGATCCGGCGGGATTCAACGACACGACCTATTTCAGGACGCTGACGCCAGATCCCTGACGGACGTTCCGCCGCGAGCACGACGACGTTCGCCTGGCGCCAACGCTTCACACCATCCGAGCGTACTCCGAGGCGTTCCCCACGATCCCTCGCGAGGTATCTCGATGACGTACTTCCTGAAGCGTGCGGTGCTGGCCGCCGCCCTCGGTGCTGCACTCCCTCTTTCGGCACACGCCCAGGCCTTCCGCACCCAGCGCTACGACATCGGGGGAGAGGGTTTCTTCGACTACCTCACCGTGGACACGGCGACCAACCGTGTCTTCGTGTCGCGGGGCACCCACATCCAGGTCGTGGACGCCGCGACGGGGAAACTGGTCGGAGACATCACCAACCTTCCGCGTACCCACGGCGCGCTGATCGTGAATGCCACCGGTCGCGGCTTCACCACGAATGCCGGCGACTCCACGTCCACGATGTTCGACCTGCAGACGCTCGCCGTGCTCCGCCAGGTGCACACTGGCGCGGCTGGCCTCGACGGCTTCATGTACGACGACGCCACCGGCAGGGTGCTGACGATCGATCATAGCCGGCCCAATGGCACGGTGGTGGTGATGGATGCGCGGACCGGGGACGTCGTCACCCGGCTCGCCACAAGCGGCGATGCGCCGGAGGCCGGGGTGAGCGACGGGCGTGGCCGCGTGTTCATCAACCTCGAGGATCGCAATGCCATCGACGTGATCGACGATCACACCTGGAAGGTGGTCGACACCTGGAACATCGCGCCGTGCGATTCGCCGACGGGTATCGCCATGGATCGCGCCACGAACCGGATCTTCTCCGGGTGTGGCGACACGTCGGTGGTGGTGGATGCGTCGACCGGCCGCGTGGTCGCGCGGATCCCGAACGGCGGCGGCGTGGACGGCATCGCCTTCGATCCGGCGGACAAGCTGCTCTACATCCCCAGCGGCGCGGCAGGCAACGTGACGGTGGTGCACGAGGACGGCCCGGACTCCTACCGCGTAGTGGCGACCGTGCCGACGATGCGCGGTGCGCGCACCATTGCGTTGAACCCGAAGACCCACGTTGCGTACGTCTTCACGCCGGAGTTCGAGCCCCCGCCAGCCGGTGCGCCGGCGCCTGCGCCCGGGCGCGGGCGCGCACCGCGCGGTCCGCAGCTCGCGGCGTGGCTGTTCGCGATCCACCATTGAGGCGGCGGGACGTCACGCGCGGAGCCGCGGTGACAGCGCTCTGCGTGCTCGCCGCCCGGCTCCCTGCTCAGCAGGCCGCACGAGTGATACCCGTGACTCGCGCCGAGGCGGTCGCGTCGGCGCTCGAGCGCGGCCCGCGCTTCGGCCTCGCGCGGGCTGATACCGCCGTCGCTGCTGCGGCATTGGTCAGCGCCCGCGCATGGCCCGATCCCACGGTTTCGGCGGGCTACAGCAAGTCCGCGCCGCAATTCCACGCGTCGTTCGACATTCCGCTCGAGCTGCCGGCGCTTCGCCGTACTCGCGGTGCGGCCGCCACGCTCGGCCGCACGGCCGCGCAATATCGCTTCTCGTTCGAGCGTGCGGCCACGAGCCTCGATGCCGACACCACCTACACGCGCGTGCTCGCCAACCTCGCGCGCGCCCGCCTGTCGCGGCGCAACGCGCAGGAATCGGACAGCCTGTTGCGAATGGTCGCCGCGCGACGCGACGCAGGTGATGCGAGCGACCTGGACGTCGCACTCGCGAGGATCGCCGCCGGTCAGCAGGCCAACGTCGCGGCGGCGGACTCGCTCACGTACCTGTCGAGCGTCCTCGACCTCCAGGTGGTGATGGGCCTTCCCGCCACTGAGGTGGCGGTCATGCCCGCCGACTCGCTCGGCGCTCCCCCTGTCGACACCAGCCTCGGCTCCGCCTCTCCCGGCGCGATCCCGCTCGCCACCGGGGATGGACGCGGCTCGGCTTCATCCTCGCACACGCCGCTTTCGGTCGCCGCTGCCGAGGCGTCGCTGCAATCGGCCGCCCTCTTAGCTCGCCTGCAGCGGCGCAGCGTATGGCAGCTCCCCAGCCTGAGCCTCGGCGCCGAGTGGCACGACCCGTCCGGATCCGAAACGGGAGTGCTTCCCACCGTTGGCTTCTCGCTGCCTCTCCCGCTGTTCAACCGCAACCGCGGCGCCATCGCACAGGCGGAGGCCGAGCGGACGCGCGCCGAAGCGGAGCTCGGCTTCGCGACGGTCACGAGCCGCGCCGAGATCGCACGCACTCAGCGCGAGCTGAGCATCGCGCTCTCCCGGCTGTCTCGTGACCGGTCGCTGGTGACCGCGGCGGAGCAGGTAGCCTCCATGTCGCTCACGGCGTACCGTGAGGGGGCGTCTGCGCTCCCGAACGTGCTGGAAGCGCAGCGCAACGCGCGGGAGGTGCTGGCGCAGTACGTCGACGACCTCGCGTCGGCATGGATCTTCGCGGCAGAGCTGCGCGTGCTCACCCTTACGCCATCCACGTCGCCAGCTCGATGACACTGTTCCTTCGCCACTCCATGAGACGCTGCGCAATCGGCGCGCTGTTGCTCGGCGCCACTGCGGTCGGTTGTCATGATGGTGCCGATCGCGACGAAGGCGGCGCCTCGGCGGCGGCGGTGGTGAACGCCGGGACGCTCGTCGTCACAGCACAGGCATTCACCGAGTTCGTGAGCGCGATCGGCACCGTGGCGCCCCGTGCCGGCCACATGGCCACGCTCAGCGCACCGGCGCCCGCACGCGTCGCGTCGGTGCTCGTCACCGCCGGCCAGCCCGTGTCCCGCGGCCAGGTGCTGGTTGTCCTCGACCGCTCCACCTTCGAGGCGGCACTTGGAAGTGCGCAGGCGGCAGTGGCCGCCGCTTCGAGGAACTACGAGCGGTCCGAACGTCTAGCCGACGAAGGCATCGTGCCGCGCAAGGATGCGGAAGCCGCCGCAGCCGAGCTCGCGCGCGCCCGCGCCGACCTCGCCACCGCCCAGCGCGATGCGTCGCTCGCCACGCTCCGCGCGCCGATCTCCGGCGTCGTGACGCGCATGAACGCCACGATCGGCGCGGCCGCCGATCCGAGCCAGCCGCTCGTGGAGATTGCCGATCCGTCGGCGCTCGATATCCTGCTCACCGTCACTCCCAGCGACGCTGCGCGGGTGCGGGCGGGCGCCAAGGTGAACCTCTCGGCTGGCCAGAGCGCGAGCGGTGAGCCCCTGGGGGTCGGGACCGTCGTCGATGTGGGTGGAACCGTGGACTCCGCGACTCGCGGCGTCACCGTGCGGGTGCAGGCGCCGACCACGCGGCGTCCGTTGCGGATCGGCGAGACGATCTACGGCCAGATCGCAGTCTCGACGAAGGCGAATGCGATCGTTGTCCCGGTGGAGGCGCTCGTGCCGGAAGGGAATGCCGTGCACGTGTACGTTGTCGATCGGAACGATGTCGCGCATGTACGCGAGGTGACGGTGGGAGGCCGGACCGACAGGTCCGCCGAGATCACCGCGGGACTGCAGCCTGGCGAACGCATCGTGACCTACGGGGCGTACGGAATGCAGGACAGCGCCCGCGTAGCGCCGCTGCAGCCAGGCGCGTCGCCCGACACCGCGCGCCCGTGAGCGCGCACGACGCGGCGCGCGCTGCCGAGCCGGTCGCACGGCGCCGGCGCACGCTGTTCGCGCTCCTCGCCGAGCAGCGCCGCTTCGTGTACCTCGTGGTGGCCGTGCTCAGCGCCGCCGGCATCTGGGCGGCCATGCGCCTGCCATCGGCGATCTACCCGGAGCTCCAGTTCTCCCGCGTCACGGTGGTGACCGAAGGATCGTCGCTCGGTGCACGGCAGGTGATGTTCTCCATCACGCGTCCGATCGAGGAGGCGGTCACGGTCGTGCCGGGGGTGGCCCGGGTGCAATCGAGGTCCATTCGCGGCGGCAATGAAGTCAACGTCACCTTCGCGCCGGGGGTGGACATGGACAACGCGCTCGCGCAGGTACGCGCGCGGGTGAACCAGATCCAGGGCGAGCTGCCGGCAGGGCTCGACATCGAGATCGAGCGCATGGCGCCGTCGCTCTTCCCGATCGTCTCCTGGAACCTGGAGGGGGGCGACCCGGCGACGCTCTACGACATCGCGCAGTACCAGATCCGTCCGCTGTTCGCGCGCGTGCCTGGGGTGGGTCGCGTGGACGTGCAGGCAAGCGACGTCCGCGAGGTGGAGGTCATCGCCGATCCCGCACGCCTCGCGGCGCAGGGAATGACCTACGACGATCTCGCGTCGGCGATCCGGAAGGCCACCACCGTGCACGCCGTGGGGCGCGTCCCCGCCGACTACCGGCAGTACCTCGTCGTCACCACCTCCGAGGCCGCCTCGGCAGCCGACATCGCCAACGTCGTCGTCGGGCACGGCCTCCGGGTGCGCGATCTCGCCACGGTAACCGAGGGGACGGAGGATCACGTTCGTATCGTCGCCGGTGACGGCCGACCGGCGGCGCTGCTCAACATCACGCGCCAGCTGGGAGGAAACACCCTGGCGATTGCCGACAGCGTGGCGCGCATTGCCAGTGGCATCGCGCCCACCCTGCCGGCGGGGGTGCGACTGCGGCCCCTCTACGACCAGGCGGCCCTGGTGCGTGACGCCGTGCGATCGGTGCGCGACGCCATGATCATCGGCGCCATCCTCGCGGTCGTGATCCTGCTGCTCTTCCTCCGCCACGCCCGGGTGACGGCGATCAGCGCATCGTCCATCCCGCTCACGATGGCGATCACCGTCTTCGTGATGTCGCTCCTTGGCCAGACGTTCAACCTCATGACGCTCGGCGCGATGGCGATCGCGATCGGCCTCGTGATCGACGATGCCGTGGTCGTGACGGAGAACATCGTGCGGCACCTGCGGCTCACTCCGGACCGGCAGGTCGCCGTGCGCGAGGCGGTGCAGGAGCTCATCTGGCCCGTCACGACCTCCACCATCACCACGGTCGTCGTCTTCCTGCCGCTCGGCCTGCTCACCGGGGTGGAAGGCCAGTTCTTCCACGCGCTGTCGATCACGCTCACGGTGGCAGTGCTGCTGTCGTTTGTGCTGGCGCTGACGATCATCCCGCTGCTGAGCGAGCAGTACCTGTCGGTTGGCGACGCCGAGGAAACGGCGGACGACGTGGCGCGCGAGGCCCACCCCGGCGTCCTCGATCGCGTGGCGCGCGCGATCGACGAGCTGTCGGACCGCTACGAGCAGGCGCTGGGCGCTGCGCTGAGACACCCGCGCCTCATGATCGTGGGCGCTGTGCTGCTCGTCCTCTCGGGCGTCGTCGTGCACCAGTTCGTCGGCAGCGGCTTCCTCCCCGACATGGACGAAGGTGCATTCGTGCTCGACTACTGGAGTCCCGGTGGCACGGCGCTCACGGAGACCGATCGGATGCTGCACATCGTCGAGCGCATCCTCCTCGCCACGCCCGGCGTGAGCGGCACGTCACGGCGGACGGGCGCCGAGCTCGGGCTGTTCGCCACGGAGCAGAATCGCGGCGATCTGGTGGTGCGGCTGGATGACGCGTCGAAGCGGAGCCGCTCGAGCTTCGAGATCATCGACGACGTCCGCGGCCGGATCGAGTCCGCGGTGCCGAGGCTGCGCATCGAGTTCGTGCAGATCCTCTCGGACGTGATCAACGACCTCGCCGGCGCGGCGAGCCCGGTGGAGATCAAGCTGTTCGGCTCCAACCTCGATGCCCTGGAGGCCTACGGGGCGAAGCTCGGCGCCGCGGTGGCGAAGGTCGACGGGGTGGAGGACCTCTACGACGGCGTGGCCGAGCCCAGTGCGGAGATGGCGATGAGCATCGACCAGGCGGAGGCGAATCGGATCGGGCTCACGCCGGAGGAGGTCAGCGCCCAGGTGAGCGGGGCGCTGCTCGGCGTGGACGCGGGTGGCGTTCGGCTCTCCGACCGCGTGGTCGGCTCGCGCGTGCGCGCGCCCGACTCTGTGCGGTACAACCCGCTGCAGCTCGGCGCGCTTCCCATCGTGTCGCCGGCCACCGGGGCCGTCGTCCCTCTGTCGGCGCTCGCGCATTTTCAGCCGGAGCAGACGAGGAGCGAGCTGCTCCGCGAGAACCAGCAGCAGATGATCGACGTCACCGCCGACATCAGCGGCCGCTCGCTCGGCTCGATCATGAAGGACGTCAAGCGAGTGGTGGCTGCGAATCCGCCGCCGGCCGGCATCCGCCTCGAGCTCGCCGGCCAGTATGCCAACCAGCAGGCGGCGTTCCGGGCACTGCTGCTCGTGCTCGCCCTCGCCGCCCTGAGCGTCGTGGCAGTGATGGTCGTGCAGTTCGAGTCCTTCGTCGAGCCGCTGGTGGTGCTCCTCGCCGCGCCGCTGTCCTTCGTCGGCGCGATGCTGCTCCTGCTGCTCACGCGCACGCCCCTCAACGTTTCCAGCTTCATGGGGTTGATCCTGCTCGTCGGCCTCATCGTGAAGAACGGCATCATCCTGCTCGATTTCACGCGCCACCGGATGCGTACAGGGGGAGTGGCACTCGAGGCAGCGCTGCGTGAGGCCGGCCGCATCCGCCTGCGACCGATCCTGATGACCACCCTGTGCACCCTGTTCGGCCTGCTCCCGCTCGCCCTCGGGCTGGGGGCCGGCAGCGAGATGCAGAAGCCGCTCGCCCTCGCCGTCATCGGCGGCCTCGCACTGTCCACGCCGATCACGCTGTTCATGGTGCCGGCCCTCCTCGTGGCGATCAGGGGCCGCGACTGGCGGCTGGCACGAGAGGACTGACCGGCGATCGGCATTCCCGCTGGACTCAGCGCCTCCACTGAACCGGTATTGCGCCGCGGTGTAGATTGGTCCGACGCACCTGCCCGGGTGGCGGAATCGGTAGACGCAGGGGACTCAAAATCCCCCATCCTTCGGGATATACGAGTTCGAGTCTCGTCCCGGGTATCGAACCAGCGCGAACGGATCGAGGCCGCGGAGGAGTTCTCCTCCGCGGCCTCGATCCGTTCATCCGCCGGCGCTCACGCCCGCAGCACGATCTTCTCGCAGTTGTCCACCTTGTCGTTGAAGATCTCGTAGCCACGCGCCGCCTCCGAGAGCGGCATGTGGTGCGTGATGACGAACGTCGGGTCGATCCGCCCTTCCTGGATGTGCTCGAGCAGCGGCTTCATGTAGCGCTGCACGTGACACTGGCCAGTGCGGATCGTGAGCGAGCGGTTCATGACCGCGTTCATCGGGAACTTGTCGATCAGCCCCGTATAGACGCCGATCACCGACACCGTCCCGCCGCTCTTGCAGGCCATGATCGCCTCGCGCAGCGCGATCGGACGGTCCGTCTGCATCCGCATCATCTGCTTCGTGCGGTCGTGCAGGTACTGCACGCCATGCGTGTGGCCTTCCACGCCCACCGCATCGATGCAGTGGTCGGGGCCGCGACCGGCGGTGAGGTCCTTCAGCACGTCGATGACGCTGTCCACTTCCTCGTAGTTCACCGTCACCGCGCCCGCCTTCTCGCGCGCCATCTGCAGGCGATACGGAAAGCGGTCGATGCCGATCACCTTCTCCGCGCCGAGCAGGTAGGCGCTGGCGATGGCGAACTGGCCCACCGGGCCGCAGCCCCACACCGCCACCGTGTCGCCGGGCTTGATGCCGCACATCTCCGCGCCCATGTACCCGGTCGGCAGGATGTCGGACAGGAACAGCGCCTGGTCGTCCGTCATCCCCTCCGGCACCTTGAGCGGTCCCACGTCCGCAAACGGGACTCGCGCATACTCGGCCTGGCCCCCGGCGTAGCCGCCGGTGAGGTGCGAGTAGCCGAAGATCCCCGCCGCCGTGTGACCGAGCATCTTTTCGGCGACCCACGCGTTCGGGTTGGAGTTCTCGCATACCGAGAAGAGTCCCGCTTCGCACGCCTCGCAATGGCCGCAGGCGATGGGGAAGGGCACGACCACGCGGTCGCCCACCTTCAGGTTCTTCACGTTCCGTCCCACTTCCACGACTTCTCCCATGAACTCGTGGCCCATGATGTCGCCAGGCTCCATCATCGGAAGGAAGCCGTTGTAGAGGTGCAGGTCGGATCCGCAGATCGCCGTCGAGGTGATCTTCACGATGCAGTCCCCCTGGCTGAGGATCTGCGGATCGGGAACCTCCTTTACCTCCATCTTCCTCGGTGCCATCCAGCAAGTGGCCTTCATTACGTCTCTCCGGATACCTGGGTCGCGGGTCGCGGCGCAGTTGCCGCCCGCCGAACTTGCGAAAGAGTCAGAGCGTCACGCCGTGGCCGTCCGGCTGCGCCGGGTGCGGGCCGCGATCCTTCGTCGCGTCCGACACGACGATGTCACCGGTTTCCATGACCTGCTTGAGGTGTCGCAGGTCGTCCTGCACCTGCTGGCCCGGCTCCTCGCGGAAGAGCATCGCGACCTTGGAGCCGAGCTTTCCGAATGGCGGGTCGTATTCCAGCTCCACGCGCACCTCGGTGCCGCGGTTGCCCGGGGCGCGCCGGAAATGCACCGAGCCGGCGTTGTAGACGGGAGCATCCTCGTCGGAGCGCCACGAGATGAGCTCGTTCGGACGGTCCTCCGTCATGGTGGCATCCCATTCCACCGACTTGCCTGCCGGCGCCTTCGCCTTCCAGTGCGAGCGGTTCTGGCCGGTGACGGTGACCGACTCCAGGTGGATCATGAACTGCGGCAGGTTCTGGAAGTCGCGCCAGAAAGCGTATACTTCCTCCACCGGCTTCTGGATGGTGATGCTGCGCTTCGTGCGGATGATTCCCTCGTCGGCGCCCTCGTTCGCGATGGTACGCGGCTGCTTCGAGAGCTGCTTCGCGCACGAGACGTCGAGCGCGGTCACGGCGAGCACGTTCGCCGTGGCGAACAGCGTCATCGCGCGATTGTTCTCCGGATTCGCGAAGGTCTTCCCGAGCATGGCGAGGTCGAGCGTGTCGCCGGCGACGCGTGACCACACCGCTTTCTCCGGCTGCTGCCTCGAGAGAATCGCGATGCCGTGCGAGATCTCGCGCAGTCCCATGAAGCGCATCAGGCGCGCATTGCCGTCCGCATCGGCCACGCCACACAACTTCGACATCCCCTTCGGCGCGAGCACCTGTGCCAGGCCGAGCCCGATGCTGAAGAATCCCAGGAAGTCGGCGAGGCTCTCGCCACCGGTTCCGCGGTCCTCGTCGGCCAGGCGCTGGTACGGCACGACGCGCTCCCGCTTCGGACGCGCGTCGCTGGCCAGCGCGCTCCCCCCGCTCCAGGCCCGTGCGCTCTCTCCCACCGACGTGTTGATTTCAGTCTCCATCGTTGCTCCTCAGCTGGGCCGGTTGGTCCTGTCCGGCGCGTCTTGTTCAGGTCGTCTCGAGCCCAATGAACCGTGGGGAACAGCGAGGTGCATCGTGTGTGCCGCACCCTTCATTCGTTTACGATGAGCGTCACTACCGCATCCGCGCTGACGCGCCACGCCGACGGCGAACGTCTCGTCTCGCGAGTCACCCTCGCCGACAGCGCTCGCCCTCGCCTTCCCGTGCTCGCTCCCTTCACCGGAGAGCAGCTCGCGACGATTCCGCTCGGCGAGCCCGCTGACGTGGAGCTGGCGATCCGCCGCGCGCGCGGGAGCGGGCCGCGCTGGAGCTCGGTGAATGTCCGCGAGCGCTCCCAGGTATTGCTGCGCTTTCATGACCTGCTGCTCGAGCGGCGCGAGGAAGCGCTCGATGTCATCCAGCTCGAGTCCGGAAAGGCCCGCCGCCACGCCTTCGAGGAAATCCTCGACACGGCGCTCGTCGCACGCCACTACGGCGTGCATGCGGCGCGGTACCTTCGACCGCGTCGTCGCGCCGGCGTGTTTCCCCTGCTTACGTCCACGCTCGAGATTCACCACCCAGTCGGCGTCGTCGGCGTCATCTCGCCCTGGAACTTCCCGCTCATCCTCGGCATCACGGACGTGCTCGCCGCGCTCGTCGCGGGAAATGCCGTCGTACTCCGCCCGGACGAGCAGAGCTCACTCACCGCGCTATGGGCGGCGCAGCTGCTGGAGGAGGCTGGACTCCCGCGCGAGGTGCTTCAGGTGGTCACCGGCCGCGGTCCGGTGCTGGGGCCGCCGCTGATCGCCGGCGTGGACTTCCTGATGTTCACCGGCAGCACGAAGACCGGCCGTACCGTCGCCACGGAGGCGGCGGAGCGACTGATCGGCTTCTCGCTCGAGCTCGGCGGCAAGAACCCGATGCTCGTGCTCGAGGACGCGGACCTGGACGCCGCCGTGGACGGTGCCGTCCGCGGCTCGTTCGTCGGGGCGGGGCAGGTGTGCGTGTCCTTCGAGCGCATCTACGTGCACGAAGCGCTCTACGAGCGCTTCCTCGACCGGTTCGTCCAGCGCGTGCGATCGCTTCGCCTGTCGGCGTCGCTCGACTACGACGCAGACATGGGCTCGCTCACGGTGCCGCGCCAGATCACCGCCGTGGAGGAGCACCTTCGCGATGCGCTCGACAAGGGCGCAACACTGCTCGCCGGCGGCAAGCGGCGGCCGGACATCGGCCCGCTCTTCTACGAACCCACCGTGCTCACCGGTGTCACGCCCGCCATGCGGCTGTACGCCGAGGAGACCTTCGGTCCGGTCGTGGCGCTCTACCGCTTTGCCGACGACGCCGACGCGATCGCACGCGCCAACGATACGCGCTTCGGCCTCAACGGCAGCGTATGGTCACGTCGTACGTCGCACGCACTCCGCGTGGCGCGCCAGCTCCAGGTGGGGACGGTGAACATCAACGAGAGCTACGCCGCCACGTGGACTTCTACCGCCTCGCCGATCGGCGGAATGAAGGAGTCGGGGTTCGGTCGTCGCCATGGTGCGGAGGGCATCCTCAAGTACACCGAGACACAGACCATCGCCATCCAGCGCGGCGTCGCGCTCGCGCCGCTGCCGGGCATGTCGGAGCCGACTTACGGGCGCGTGATGCCGGCGCTGCTGCGCGTCATGCGACGGTTGCCCGGGCTGCGCTGACCGCCGCGCACCGCGTTCGCTTCGCTTGCTGCACTTCGCGGCGGCGCATAGCTTTCGCGGGCTCGTCCCATCTTCCCAATACCACGTTCGGACCTCCGCATGGCCACTTACCGCTACGCGTCCCGCCCTTCCACGGGCGACGCGATCGCGTTCGAGAAGGGCGTCCTTCACGTCCCCGACAACCCCGTCATTCCCTACGTGGAGGGTGACGGCACCGGCCCCGACATCTGGCGTGCTTCCGTCCGCGTCTTCGACGCCGCGGTGCGCAAGGCGTACGGCGACCAGCGCAAGGTGTCATGGATGAAGGTGTACGCCGGCGAAGAGGCCCATACGAAACACGGCGAGTGGTTGCCGGACGAGACGCTCGAGGCGTTCAAGGAGTTCCGCGTCTCCATCAAGGGCCCCCTCTCCACGCCGGTCGGCGGCGGCATTCGCTCCCTCAACGTCACGCTGCGGCAGGTGCTCGACCTCTACGCCTGCATCCGACCCGTGCGCTACTTCGAGGGCGTGGGCAATCCGATGAAGGAGCCGGAGAAGCTCAACGTCGTGATCTTCCGCGAGAACACGGAAGACGTCTACGCCGGCATCGAGTGGAAGGCGGGCTCGCCGGAAGCCGAGGAGCTCATTGCCTTCATCCGCGACAGGTTCGGCAAGGACATCCGCGAGCACTCGGCGATCGGCATCAAGCCGATGAGCGAGTTCGGCTCGAAGCGCCTCGTGCGCATGGCGGCCGAGTACGCGATCGCCAATGGCCGCCGCTCGCTCACGCTCGTGCACAAGGGCAACATCATGAAGTACACGGAGGGCGCCTTCCGCGACTGGGGCTACCAGGAAGTGGAAGCGGCGTTCAAGGGGCAGTTCTGCACCGAAGCCGACCTGACCAAGGGCGGCACCGGCGCCCGCGCCGACTGCCTCGTCATCAAGGACCGCATCGCCGACGCGATGTTCCAGCAGCTCCTGCTGCGCCCCGACGAGTACGACGTGATCGCCACGCCGAACCTCAACGGCGACTACCTCTCCGACGCCGCCGCCGCGCAGGTCGGTGGCCTCGGCCTCGCCCCCGGCGGCAACGTGGGTGACGGCGTAGCCGTCTTCGAGGCGACGCACGGCACCGCACCGAAGTACGCGAACCTCGACAAGATCAATCCCGGAAGCGTGATTCTTTCCGGCGTGATGATGTTCGAGTACATGGGCTGGAAGGAAGTCGGTGAGCTCATCGTGCGCGGACTCGAGAACGCCATCAGGAGCAAGCACGTCACGTACGATCTCGCGCGGCAGATGCCCGGCGCCACCGAGGTGAGCACCTCGGCCTTCGGCGATCAGATCATCAAGGGAATGGGCGCCTAGCGTCCGCCCCGCACCGGAACTCAATCAATGACGCTGTCCCTTTCCGCTGGGCGCCCGGAGCTCGGCGCGCTCGACGTTCCCCTTCTCGTCATCGCGCTGCCGAGCGGTGCGCAGATCGAAGGCCCGCTCACGGCGCTCGACTCCACGCTGGGCGGCGCGCTCTCCCGCACGATGGACCGACGCGACTTCCGCGGCGGCCGCGACGAGACGCTGCACCTCGCCGGTGCCGCGACGGGCCCGAAGCGCGTGTTGCTGCTCGGGCTCGGCAAGCCGACCGATCGCGCGGGCGCGATCCGCCGCGCCGGCGCGATCGCGGCACGCCAGGGCGCCAGGATGGGGGTGGGCGAGCTTGCGTTCTATTCAGGTGCGCTGTCCGCCTCCGAGGTAGAGGCAGCCGCCGTCGGCCTCGCTGCCGGCGCGTGGGAGTACACCGACACCAAGACTCCGCCTCCCGCCGAGGAACGCCGCGCGCCGCTCACCGCCGCGCGCATCCTCGCCGACGACGGTGCCGCGCTGCAGAGCGGCATCGTTTCCGGGTCGGCGATCGCGGAAGGACACGGACTCGCACGCACCCTCGGCATGATGCCGGGCAACCTTTGCACGCCCGACTACCTGGCCGATACGGCGCGCGACATCGCGAAGCGGCACGGCCTGAACGTCACCGTGCTCGGTCGCTCCGAGATGGAGCAGCTCGGCATGGGAAGCTTCCTCTGTGTGGCGCAGGGAACCCCGCAGGATCCCAAGCTCATCGCCCTCGAGTACAGCGGCGGCGCCCAGGGCGCCGCGCCGGTGGTGCTCGTCGGCAAGGGACTCTGCTTCGACTCCGGCGGCATCTCCATCAAGCCCGCGCAGGGGATGGAGTGGATGAAGTTCGACATGTGCGGTGCGGCCGGCGTCCTTGGTGCCATGGAAGCCATCGCCCGGCTCAAGCTGAAGGTGAATGTCGTCGGCCTCGTGGGTTCCACCACCAACATGCCGAGCGGCACGGCGGTGAAGCCGGGCGACGTGGTGAAGAGCATGTCAGGGAAGTACATCGAGATCATCAACACCGACGCCGAGGGCCGCCTCGTCCTGGCTGACGTGCTGGCGTACGCGCGGCGCTACAAGCCGGCCGCGGTCGTCGATGCCGCCACCCTCACCGGCGCCTGCGTCATCGCACTCGGCCACACCGCGACCGGTGTGATGGGGAACGACGCCGCCCTGGTGCAGGAAGTGATCAAGGCAGGAACTCGCGCCGGTGAGCCGGGGTGGGAGCTTCCCATGTGGGACGACTTCAAGGAGCTGATCCGCAGTGACGTGGCCGACGTGAAGAACTCCGGCGGCCGTCCCGCGGGCACCATTACCGCCGCGCTCTTCCTCAAGGAGTTCGCCGACGAGTATCCCTGGGTGCACCTCGATGTCGCCGGCACCGCCTACACCGAGTCCGACCTGGGTACGGTGCCGCGGGGTCCGACCGGCGTGCCCGTCGGCACCTTCGTGGAAGTGGTACGCGGGCGCGCCGGGTGAGCTTCGGCGCCTTGCGTCGTGCCGTGCTGATCGGCCTCGGTGCTGTTGCCGGGGCCGTTTTGCCGCTGCGCGGGCAACAGCGGGACACCATTCGCGTCCCGACGCCCCCGCGCGCCGACACGATGATCAAGAACGATTCGGCGATCCTGGGGATCGTGCCCCTTCCCGCGCAGCCGAAGAAGGACACGCTGAAGGCGCCCCTCACGCGGTCGGCGGCGCCGCCGATTCTCGACATCGGTCCGGCACGGGTCTACGACCGTGCGGCGATGTTCGCCACCGGCTCGCTCACCCTCGGTGACCTCCTGGGGCGCGTACCCGGCGTGACGGAGTTCACCGCAGGCTGGATCGGTGCACCTGCGGTGGTGGCATCGCAGGGCGACTTCCGTCGCATCCGCATCTTTCTCGACGGCCTCGAGATCGACCCGCTCGATCGTCGGGCGCAGGGAACGTCCCCGGTGAACGACCTGCCGCTGCATGCGCTGGAGGAAGTGCGCGTCGAGCGTGCCGCGGACGAGATACGCGTCTACGCGCGCAGCTGGCGGGTGGAGCGAACCACGCCGTACACTCGCGCCGACATCGCCACCGGCGATCAGAACACGAATCTCTACCGCGCCTTCTTCGGCCGTCGCTACAGCCATGGCGAGGCGCTTCAGATCTCGGCGGAGCAGTACAACACCCAGCCCGATCGGCGCATGCCTTCCACGGGCGGCCTGCACCTGATGGGCCGCGTGGGAATGACGCATGGGCCGTGGAGCGGCGACCTGTTCGCCGAGCGCAGCGACATCGATCGCGCGCCGTGGGCCGGCATCGGCCACCCGATCATCGCCACCGATACCATTCCCGGCTGGGAAACGCGCCGCACCACTGCGTACGCTCGCATCGGCAACGGCGACCCCGAGCGCGGACGCTGGATGCAGCTCATCGCATCCGTGGAATCGTTCCGCGGTTCGCCACGCACGCCCACCACCGTCTTCGGTGAGACACCGAGCGAGACGAAGACGGTGAAGGCCGACTCCACGGCCTACGAGAACCAGTACCTGGTGACCGGCGGCGCGTCTCTGCTCGGTGCGCGCGTGAGCGGGGCCGAGCGGATGCGTGCCGCCGGCGGACGGGTGTCGCACGTGGCCTCGGGACGCGCTTCATACGAACGTGGTTGGCTCGCTGCGACTCTCCTCGCCGAGGGGAAGAGCGCCCTCGACCCCAGCCGCGCCGAAGCCACCGTCCGTCTGGAACCCTTTGGTCGCATTGCCCTGCTGGGAAGCGCCTCGCGTCGCGGTGGCGGCCGCTTCTCCCGCATCTACGGCAGTTTCGGCGACTCGCCGGTCTATCTCGGGGCGAACGGCGAGCCGCAGCTGCTGCCTGGCGCCGATTCGTCGCTGTTCGACGTGCCCAGCTCCTATTCGACGTACGAGCTCTCGCCCGTGACCAGCTATCGCGCCGAAGCGGGCATCCGCATCCATGAACTCTGGCTCATCGGGGGCGTGCTGCGTCGGGGCGCTACGACGCTGCTCCCCGCCGCCGGAATGGACGAGGACAGCGCGTACTCGCGCTCGGGCGCCGCGCGCGTGGAAGGCGCCGCGACGGCGACGACTGCCGCGATCCGCGGGCGGATCTACGGCCCGCTGCACGCCGACGCCTGGGCCGTGGCATGGTCGGACAGCACCGGCTTGTACCGACCCCGCTACCAGACGCGCAGCGAGCTGTACCTGCAGACCAACCTCCTGCAGCGCTTCCCGCGTGGCAACTTCGGGCTGCTGGCCTCGCTTGCCCACGAGTACCGGAGCAGCAGTCGATTCGCGCAGGCGGACGGCAGCGTCCGCAACGTCGCTGGCTTCCGACGACTGGACTTCAAGCTCGAGATCCGGATCCAGTCGGCGGTCGTTTCCTACCAGTTCCGAAACGTGCTGCAGGAGCGGTACGCCGAGGTGCCCGGTTTCATCATGCCTCGGCAGACGCAGTTCTACGGTGTGCGGTGGGACTTCTGGAACTGACGCGGCGAATTGACAATGTCATTGATCTGCCGTAACTTACGCGGCTCGATATGATACGGAGCATGACGGGGTTCGGCGCAGCCGACGGCGATGTGGGCGGTGGTCATGCGAGCGTGGAAGTGCGCTCGGTGAACCACCGCTTCTTCAATCCGTCGATCAAGCTGCCCGGCGTACTGAGCCGCTGGGAAGGAGACGTGCGCGAAGCGCTGCGCCGCGGCGTGGCGCGCGGCCACGTCACCCTGACTGCCCGCTACGAGCGCGACACGGCAGCCGAGAACGCGGCGCCCATCGACGAGGTCCGCTTCGGGACGTACGTCAGCCAGCTGCGCGAGCTGCAGGAACGGTTCGGCCTCAGCGAGGAGCTGGACGTCGGCACCATCCTGCGGATGCCCGAGGTGTTCGCGGGCAACACGCGCGAGGAGCTGCCGCCGGAATCCGGCGCCGAACTGGTCGCGATCGTCGACCGCGCCGTGGCGGCGCTGCTCGAGATGCGTAGCGTGGAAGGCGCGCGCATGACGGAGTATCTCGAGGCCCGGCTCGCGATCATCGAGCAGGCGCTGGATCGGATCGCCGAGCGAGCCCCGGAGCGCGTGATCGAGCAGCGCGAGCGGCTGCGGAACGCCGTGCGGGAGCTGACGGAGGGGGTGTCCCCGGACGAAACCCGGCTCGCCCAGGAGATCGCGCTCCTTGCCGACCGGCTGGACGTGGCGGAGGAGCTGTCGCGATTCCGGGCTCACATCGCCGCGTTCCGTGCCGCGCTGGGGGCGCCGCAGCCGGACGGCGTCGGGAAGCGATTGGGGTTCCTGCTCCAGGAGATGCTACGCGAGGCGAACACCACGGGGAGCAAGGGAAACGACTCCGCCATCGTCTCCGACGTGCTGCTCGTGAAGGAGGAGCTGGAGCGGATGCGGGAGCAGGTGGAGAACCTCGAATGACCTGCTTCCCGATGATCCTCAGCGCCCCGAGCGGGGGCGGCAAGACGACCATCGCCCGCGCGCTGCTCGCGCGGCGGCCCGATCTCGGCTACTCGGTGTCGTGCACCACCCGGGCTCCTCGGCCGAACGAACGGCCGGGGCGCGATTATTATTTCATGACGCGGAGCGAGTTCCTCGCCGAGCGCGAGCGGGGCGCCTTTGCCGAGTCGGCCGAGGTGCATGGGAACCTGTACGGAACGCTTCGCTCGGAGGTGGACCGCGTGCTCGCGAGCGGCCGGCACGTGGTGATGGACATCGATCCGCAGGGCGCGCGGCAGTTCGTGCGTGCCTTTCCGCAGACCGTGACCATCTTCATCCTGCCGCCGTCCGCGGAGGTGCTGCTGGACCGGTTGCGGGCGCGGAAGACGGAGAATCCCGTCGAGCTGGCGGCGCGGCTCACGTCGGCGCTGCAGGAGCTCCAGACGGTGGACGATTATGAGTACGTAGTCGTGAACGACGACCTCGAACGGGCCGTGGCCGGCGTCAGCTCCATCGTGGACGCCGAAGTCATGAGCCGCACGCGGGTCAAGGATCTACGTCAGCAGGTCGGGCAGCTCATCGAGCGGCTCGAGCAGGAAATCCACAACAACAACCACTGATCAGGACATGCGAGTCTTCACACCGGTCGAGATTGCGAAGCACGCGGCGAACAAGTACCTCGGCGTGCTCGTCGCCGCCAAGTATGCGCGCGCCCTGAACGAGTTCCCTGGCGGGTCCGCCACCCGCGACAAGAAGCTCACCACGCGCTCGCTCGAGGAGCTGGCCCGCGGCGACATCGATTACCGCGTCATCCCCCGCCGCCGGACGGCGGAGTAAGGCACGTCGTGGCAGCGATGCGTCCGTACGCAGGGAGGCGCATCCTGCTGGGTGTCTCCGGCGGCATCGCGAGCTACAAGACCGCGTGGCTCGCGCGCCTGCTCGGCAAGGCGGGCGCCGAGGTGGACGTCGTCCTCACCCGCGCCGCCACGGAGTTCATCGGCGCCGTCACCTTCGAGGCGCTCACCGGGCGTCCCGTGCACACGGGGCTGTTCGACTCGGGCCGCGCCCTGGAACACATCCATCTCGCCAGGAGCGCCGACGCCGTGGTGATCGCGCCGGCGACGGCGGATCTCATGGCGCGGGCGGCGACGGGCCAGGCGGACGACCTCCTCACGGCGTGCCTCCTCGCCACCGAGGCGCCCGTGCTGATGGTGCCGGCGATGAACGACCGCATGTGGGCGCACGCGCAGACGCAGCAGAATGCAGCGCGATTGCGCGAGCTTGGCTACCGGCTCCTCGACCCCGACGACGGCTTGCTCGCCGCTGGTGAGGGCAGCGGACCTGGCCGGATGCCGGAACCCGAGACGATCTTCGCCCACGTCGGGCGCCTGCTCGAGCGGCAGGACGGTCCCCTTCGCGGTCGTCGGGTGCTCGTCACGGCGGGACCGACCCGCGAGCCCATCGACCCGGTGCGGTTCATCTCCAACCACAGCTCCGGGCGCATGGGCGTCGAGATCGCCGCGGCGGCGTGGCGCCGCGGCGCCGATGTCACGCTCGTCGCCGGTCCGCTAGCGGTGCCGGCACCGGCCGGCGTGACCGTCGTTCCGGTGGAGTCCACCGAGGAGATGCGCGAAGCCGTGCAGGCGCAGATCGGCCAGGCGCACGTCGTGGTGATGAGCGCCGCGCCTGCCGATTATCGCCCCGCGGAGCAGGCCACCGCGAAGCTCAAGAAGACGGGCGGTCCGCGCACCCTCGAGCTCACGGAGACGCCGGACATCCTGCGCTCCACCATCGGGTCGCGTCGTGAGGGCGCCGTCGTCGTCGGCTTTGCCCTCGAGACCGATGACTTCCTCGCCAACGCGAAGAAGAAGCTCGACACCAAGTCGCTGGACATGATCGTGCTCAACTCGGCCACCGAGCCCGGCGCCGGATTCGGCGTCGACACCAACCGCGTCACCATCCTGCGGCGCGGCTCGGAGGCGCAGGAGGAGCTGTCGCTCCAGCCCAAGCGGGACGTCGCCGACGCGATCCTCGACCGCGTGGAGGACCTGCTGCATGGACGCTAGGGAAGCGCTGCGCCGCTATCTCGAGCAACGCCGCGAGCTGGGCGAGAGCGAGCTCGTGCTCGACTCGCTCAGTGTGGAAGAGGCGCTGCGCCTCATCGGCGCGGCGGGCAAGGGGAAGCGCCGCCACGGCGGAGACGACGTGAGCATCAGCAGCGCCGACTGGCGTGCTGCGCTGCGGGAGGCCGGTGCGCAGCCCGAGTCGGCGAAGCCCTCGAAACCAGCGGCAAAGGAGCCGCCCGCCCCCGCCATGACCACGAAGGCGACGGATGACGAGGCGGCCGTGCACGTTCCCTCCACGCAACCGCCGGCAACCGAGGATTCGCTCGAGTCGCCGATCGAGGGCGTTCCCACTGGCATCATCATCGGTGGCGCGTCGCGCGCCTTGTTCGAGGACCCTGCGTTCAAGCTGGGCACGCTCGGCGAGATCGCCGATGTGGTCGCGAAGTGCACCCGCTGTCCCCTCTACGCCACGGCGAAGAATCCGGTGCCCGGCGTCGGTGACCCGAACGCCGACTTCATGCTCGTCGGGGAAGCGCCGGGCGCGAACGAGGACGAGCAGGGCGAACCTTTCGTCGGGCAGGCGGGTCAGCTCCTCAACAGGATCATTGGCGCCATCGGCTTGTCTCGTGACGACGTGTTCATCGCAAACGTCCTCAAGCACCGGCCTCCGGGGAACAGGAACCCGCTGCCGGAGGAGATCACGGCCTGCTCGCCGTACCTGGTCCGTCAGATCGAGCTCATCCGTCCCAAGGTCATCGTCGCGCTCGGCACCTTCGCCGCGCAGACGCTACTGGACACGAAGCTCACGATCGGCAAATTGCGGGGGCAGGTACACCGTTATTACGGCGTCCCCCTCGTCGTGACCTACCATCCCGCCGCGCTCCTGCGGAATTCCTCCTGGAAGCGCCCTACCTGGGAAGATGTCCAGCTCGCCCGTCGAATACTCGATCGCGCCAACGCCCCTCGGGCGTGACCCCTACCGCGATCGGCGCCCTCCCTACAGCGAGGACGCCGAGCAGGCGGTCCTTGCCGCGATGCTGATCGACCAGGACGCCGTCATGCGGGCCATCGAGGTCGTGGACGACTCGATGTTCTACGCCGAACGGCACCGCCGTCTGTTCCGCGCCATGGTGACGATCACCGAGCGCGGCAGCGTGGTGGATCCGCTCACCCTCGCCGACGAGCTGTCGCGGCGCGGGGAGCTGGATGGCGCCGGAGGCAAGGACTACATCGGCTTCCTCGTGGATGCGGTCCCCACCGCGGCCAACGTCGAGTACCACGCGAAGATCGTGAAGGAGAAGGCGATCCTTCGCCGGTTGATCGAGGTCTCCACCGAGATCGTGGGTGAGGCCTTCTCGGGCGGCCAGACGGCCGACGAGCTGCTCGACATCGCCGAACAGAAGATCTTCCAGGTCGCGCAGCAGCGAACCAGCGAAGGCTTCTCGCGCATCAAGGAGCTCCTCTGGCCGACGATGGAGCGCATCGAGGCCATCCATGCCGGCGGCGAGTCCATTACCGGCATCGCCAGTGGCTTCAGCGACCTCGATGAGATGACCTCCGGCTTCCAGCCGTCGGACCTGATCATCGTCGCCGCGCGTCCGTCGATGGGAAAGACGGCCTTCACGCTCAACATCGCGCAGCACGCGGCGATCGAGAAGCAGCAGAAGGTGGCCTTCTTCTCGCTCGAGATGAGCAAGGAGTCGCTCGTCCAGCGCATGCTCACCTCGGAAGCGCGAATCGACGCGCAGAAGCTCCGCAAGGGGATGCTGCGCGACGACGACTTCCCGCGCCTCGCGCGCGCGGCGGGAATCCTCACCCACGCGCCCGTCTGGATCGACGACACCGCCGGCATCACCCTGCTCGAGATGCGTTCGAAGGCACGCCGACTCAAGGCCGACCAGGGGCTGGACATGGTGATCGTCGACTACCTGCAGCTCATGCAGGGGCCGGCCAACAGCGAGAGCCGCCAGCAGGAGGTCTCGCAGATCTCGCGCGGGCTCAAGGCGCTGGCGAAGGAGCTCTCGGTGCCGGTGATCGCCCTCTCGCAGCTCTCACGCGCCCCCGAGCAGCGCGCTGGCGATAGCAAGAGGCCACAACTATCCGACCTGCGTGAATCTGGTGCCATCGAGCAGGACGCCGACCTTATCATGTTCATCTATCGCCCCGAGGTCTACGAGGGGCCGGTGGACAAGGACGGCAACTCCCTCGAGGGGCGCGCCGAGATCATCGTCGGCAAGCAGCGCAATGGCCCGATCGGCTTCGTCAACCTCTTCTTCCACAAGAGCTACACCCGCTTCGAGAACTTCTCGCAGCGGAGTCCCGGGCCATCCGGTGGCTCGGACGCGGGGCGGAGCTCGGGCACGGCTGAGATTCGGCGGGCTGGCTGACGATCGTCGCTCCTGGGCCCGAACGGCGGGAGAGGACACGGCGAAAAGAACACAAACGACAGGATCGATCCTTGACGGGATCGATGCTCCGGGCTCCGCGACCAGCTGCTACACCCACAAAGTTCCTGTATTGATCGGCACTCTCCGGATACCCTCCATGGAGCATGGAGGGGTCCTGGGCAAGCAGCGATCCTGCCGATTCAAGTGCTTTCCGCCGTGTCCTCTCAATTGCTTTTGGACTTGCAGTAGTGGCCAATCGCCGCCGGGCTACTTTTAGTCATGGCGACGAAGACCAAGACCGTCTACCGCTGCACCGAGTGCGGCGCCGACCATCCGAAATGGGCCGGCCGCTGCGACGTGTGCGGAGCGTGGAACTCGCTCGTCGAGGAGGTCGCGACGAAGGCGGCGCCGAGCGGTGGAGCGAGCCGTCGGGTGGGCGGGGCGAGATCGCTCGCCGAGGGCGGGAGCGTCGTGCCCACGCCGCGGCTGCGCGAGGTGAGCGGCTCCGAGTCGAGGCGGTGGAAGACCGGGCTCGACGAGTTCGACTTCGTGCTCGGTGGCGGCATCGTGCCCGGCTCCATGATCCTCATCGGCGGCGAGCCGGGAATCGGCAAGTCCACGCTGCTGCTCCAGGTGGCGGGGCGACTGCAGGGAGCGGGGCACCCCACTCTGTACGCCTCGGGCGAGGAAAGCGCGCTGCAGGTGAAGCTCCGCGCCGACCGCATCGGCGGCGACACCGGCGACGTGAGCCTCCTCAGCGAGACCAACCTCGAGACGATCCTCACCACCGCTGGTGCCGCGGCGCCGCAGGTGCTGATCGTGGACTCCATCCAGACGGTGTTCACCACCGACCTCGAAGGTGCGCCCGGCAACGTGGGGCAGGTCCGCGAGACCGCCGCGCGCCTCATGCGCTTCGCCAAGGAGAGCGGCACCGCGGTGTTCGTGGTCGGCCACGTCACCAAGGGCGGCGGCATCGCCGGCCCGAAGACGCTCGAGCACATCGTGGATACGGTGCTCTACTTCGAGGGGGAGAACTCCCTCGACCACCGCGTACTGCGCGCCACGAAGAATCGCTTCGGCAGCGTTGACGAGATCGGCGTCTTCCGCATGGCGGAGGACGGACTGGTACCAGTCGCCAACCCCTCCGAGCTCTTCCTCGGCGATCGCGCCATGCATTCGTCCGGAAGTGCCGTCACGGCGCTCATGGAAGGCACGCGCCCGGTGCTCATCGAGATCCAGGCGCTCGCCGCGAAGGCAGGCTTCGGCACGCCGCAGCGCGTCGCCACCGGCTACGACGGACGCCGTCTCGCGCTCCTCCTCGCCGTGCTCGACAAGCGCGCCGGCCTCTCGTTCAGCCAGCTCGATGTCTTCCTCAATGTCGTCGGCGGCGTTCGCCTGCAGGAGCCGGCGGGCGATCTCGCCGTCGCCGCGGCGCTTGCCTCGAGTGTCTATGACCGCGTGCTGCCCCACGAAGCGCTGTTCATCGGCGAGGTGGGCCTGGGTGGCGAGATCCGCCCCGTGTCGCAGGCCGAGCGCCGCCTCGCGGAAGCGGCGAACATGGGAATGACCACCGCCTACCTGGCCGAGCGCGCCGTACCGCGCCGCGTGCCGAAGGAACTGCGCGCGGTCGGCGTCCGCACCATCGCCGAGTTGTTCGAGCGGATCTTCGCATGACCACGCGCGACGTCGGGGTGGTCATCGTGGCGGGCGGGAGCGGTACCCGCGCCGACACGGGCGACGGAGAGCTGAAGCAGTTCAAGTGGGTCGCCGGCAAGCCGATGCTCCTGCACAGCGTGCAGACCTTCATGGCTCGCCCCGACGTGGTCTCGGTGGTCTGCGTCCTGCCGCGACGCTACGCGGGCGATCCGCCGCCCTGGCTGTTCCAGTGCGACCTCGACCGGCTCGCCATGTCCGTGGGTGGCAGGACGCGCATGGAGAGCGTGGCGAATGGGCTGGACGATCTCCCCGACGAGGCGGAGATCGTCCTCGTGCACGACGCGGCACGCCCGCTGGTCGGCGACGAGACGATCGATCGCGTGATCTCCTCGGTGCGCGAGGGTACCTGCGCCATCGCCGCGCTGCCCGTGGTGGACACGCTGAAGGAAGTCCGCACCGACGGCACCATCGTCCGCACCGTGGAGCGCGAGCGGCTCTGGCGCGCCCAGACACCGCAGGGGTTTCCACGCGGCGTGATCGTGGACGTGCATCGACGGGCACGCGCCGATCACGCGACTGCCACCGACGATGCCGCCCTCTGCGAGCGCTACGGAATTCCGGTGCGAGTCGTGCGTGGGAGCGAGCGCGCGCTCAAGGTCACCGACAGCGGGGACTTTGCGCGTATCGACGCCCTCTTTGCCACCGGCGAATGACCCAGCACCCTGCACTCGGCATCCCCTTCTGGTCCGACGAGGAGATCGCGGCCGCCATCCGTCCCGCGCTCCAGCAGATGGAGATGCGGCGCGTGCTCGCGTACCCCACCGAGACGGTGTACGGCTTCGGCGGCGGCATCGACCGCGATTCGGTGAACGCGCTCATCCGCCTCAAGGGACGCCCGAAGGGGAAGCCGTTCCTTCTCCTCATCGCCGGCAGCGACATGCTGTCACGCCTCGATTTGGAGCTGCCGAGCTTCGCCGCCAATCTCGCCGCGCGCTTCTGGCCCGGCCCGCTCACCCTCGTGCTGCCCGGCGGGCAGCGGCGCGTGCCGGAGAGCCTGCGCGGACCGGAAGGAGGAATCGGCGTACGCTGGACCCCTCACGTCGGGCTGCAGCGACTGATCCGCGCCCATGGTGACGCGATCACCTCCACGAGCGCCAATCGCCCCGGGGTTCCGGCGGCCGTGTCGGCCGGCGAGATTCGAGAGCAGTGGAGCGCCGCCATCGCGCGCGGCGCGCTGCGGGTGCTCGACGGTGGAACGCTTCCGCCATCCGCTCCCTCCACGGTGCTCGACTGCACAGGACGCGCACCGCGCGTCATCCGGCCGGGTGCCATTCCCGCCGCCGCGCTGCGCGAGGTCGAGCCGAGGCTCATCGGAGACGCCTGACGCCATGAAGCTGCTGTTCATCTGCACCGGCAATACCTGCCGTAGCCCGATGGCCGAGGCGATCGCCCGCAAGATCGCCATCGAGCGCGGGCTGACGAAGGTCGACGTCGCCAGTGCCGGCACGAGCGCGTGGGATGGCGCTGCCGCCTCCGACGGAGCCCTGCTGGTAGGGATGGAGCGCCACCTCGATCTCGGCAGCCACCGGTCGCAGCAGCTGACGCGCGCGCTCGTGGACTCGGCCGACCTCATTTTTGCCATGGGCCCGCACCACCTCGAGCGTGTCGAGGCGCTGGGGGGTGGAGACAAGGCGTATCTGCTCAGGGAATACCCGCGTCACGGCGCCAGCGGGCGCGCCATCAGCGATCCCATGGGTGCCGAGCTGGACGTCTACCGCGCCACCGCGGACGAGCTCGAGACCGAGATCCGCCGCGTGTTCGACCGGCTCGCCGCGGAGCGCGTTCCCGGCGCGTCATGAGCGCGCTGCCCGGCCGGCTGGTGCTGCTCGGGCATCCCGTCGCGCACTCGGCCTCGCCGCGCTTCCAGAACGCCGCACTGCTCGCCGCGGGCATTCCACTCCAGTACGAGGCCCTCGATGTCTCGGTGGAGGAGCTCGACGCGGCCCTCCAGGCGCTGGCGCTGGTGAATGGCGCCGGCAACGTGACGATCCCGCACAAGGAAGTGGTCGCGGCGCGCTGCGCCCGTCTGACCCCACTCGCCAGGCGCTGCGGGGCGGTGAACGTGTTCTGGCACGAGAACCACGCACTCTGCGGCGACAACACCGACGTGGCCGGAGTGGACTTCGTCGCCTCGGCGCTGCTCCAGAAGCGAACGGCCGGAGCACGGGTCGCGCTCATTGGGGCAGGGGGTGCCGCAGCAGCGGTGCTGTGCGCAGTGGAACGGTGGGAGGGGGCGCGCGTCCGGTTGTACAATCGCCACATGCCTCGTGCCGAATCGCTCGCCCGGCGTTTTTCCGCCGTCACTCGAGTCGCGCCGAGTATCGCCGAGGCGGTACGCGATGCTACGCTCGTCGTGAACGCTACCCCGGTCGGATTGCATGACGAGGCGCTGCCGGTGGCTGTCGAGCTGCTGCCGGCTGATGCGGCGGTGTTCGATCTCGTCTACCGCCCGACCGAGACGGCGTGGGTGCGCCTCGCGCGCGACGCGGGTCATCGCGCCGCCGACGGCGAGGGAATGCTGCTCGAGCAGGGCGCGCTCGCCTTCGAGCGGTGGTTCGGCCGCACGCCCGACCGCGGCGCCATGTGGCGAGCGATGCACTGATATGGCGCCATCCGGGCCTGGCATCGGACACGAGTCCGCGAAGCGCGCCGCTCATGCGCTACTCGACCTGCTGCTCCCGCGTGCATGCGTCGTCTGCGGGCGGCAGCTCGCATCGCTGGAGCCCGAGCTCGTCTGCGGACATTGCTGGCTGCGTGCCCGCGAGCTCCCCTGGCCGCGCTGCGACCGCTGCGGGCATCCGCTGGACACCCGCCGATCGGCGACCCCATGCCGGTGGTGCGAGCTGCTGCCGCCCTTCGTCCGCGCCGCCCGCTCGCTCTGTGCCGTCCCTGGGGGCACGGCGGGAGACATCGTCCATGCACTGAAGTACCACGACTGGCCCGCAGTAGCCCGCGCCATGGGGCGCCGCATGGCGGTCCTCCGCTTTCCACGCGACGTGGAAGACGAGCGCTCGGCGCTCGTGCCGGTCCCGCTCGCTCGCACCCGCGAGCGCGAACGCGGCTACAACCAGAGCGCCGAGCTGGCGTGCGCGCTCGGCGCGGCGTGGTCATTGCCAGTGCGTGACGACCTGCTGGTGCGCGCGCGCGCGACGGCGACGCAGACGCGGTTGACACCAGGGGAGCGTCACCGCAACGTTTCGGGCGCGTTCCGCGTGACGGTGGAACGCTCTTCGCTGCGGGGACTGCACCTCGTGCTGGTGGACGATGTGGTGACCACCGCGGCGACACTCAACGC
>DASUXT010000171.1:0-5958 GCA_036377775.1 Gemmatimonadaceae bacterium
CCTGCAGCTCGACCGTGAGCTGCAGACCTGTGCCGGCGACCTGCTCGGGGCCTATCGCTCCGCCAAGGCGCTGCACGATCTGCTGCCGTCGGAGAGCACGACGATGTACCTGACCCGCAACGCGAGTGCGCTCAATCGGTCGCGTGAGGTCGTGCAGCTGCAGCTGCGGAACGGCGACGCGTCGCGTCCGCCGACGCGCTTGAACTCCCTGGCGCACCTCACGCTGGCCCTGCATGCGCTTGGTGAGTATCAGCGCGAGCTGCAGATCGCCGGCTTTGCGCGAGAACAATATCCTGACCTGTTCGAGCCGGCGCTCTACGAGGTGCGCGCCCGTGCGGCGCTCGGCGACGTGCAGGGCGTGCAGAACGTCGTGACGGCGACGCTGATGATGAGTAGCGGTGCGAGCGCTGCCATCGGTGATGGCGTGAATCCGGCGACGGTGGCGATGGTGGCCGGCCACGAGCTGCGCGCGCATGGCCACGAACGTGAAGGCCGCGAGATCACACAACAGCTGGCGGCCTGGCTCGACCGCCATCTGCCGCCGCCGGACGATCGCCGCGCGGAGCGCCGGTACCTCCTGGCCCTTGTGGGCGCGTCCATCGACGTCGAGCGCTGGGAGGAAGCACAGCGTGCCCTCGCTCGGCTGAAGGAGAACTGCGGCGATTGTCTCGGCTGGATCAGCCTGCGGGGAGAGCTCGCTGCACGCCGCGGTGATGTTGCCGAGGCGCATCGCATATCGGACACGCTCGCGCGCGTGAGGTATCCCTACATGCGCGGGCAGAACACGCACGCACGCGCCCAGATCGCGGCCGTCCTCGGCGAACGTGAGCTCGCCGTCTCATTGCTCCACGACGCCTTTGCCGAAGGCCTGAGATACGACATGTATCGCGAATACCGGCTGAACAACTTCAACCACGCGCTCCCCGAATTCGCGTCGTTGCGCGGATATCCTCCGTTCGAGGAGCTGCTCCGCCCGAAGGAGTGACATCGCGCTTCCGATTCCAGGCGCCATATTGCAGGCATCCCATGCCGGGAGCATCTCGATGCCGAAGCCAGTCCAGACCTACGAGACCGACGGAATCACCGTCATCTTCGACCCGAACATCTGCATCCACTCGGGCATTTGCGTGCGCGGCCTGCCGGCAGTGTTTGACGTCCACCGCCGCGACTGGGTACGGCCGTACGCGGCGACGGCGGACGAGGTGGAGGCGCAGGTGCGGCGGTGTCCGTCGGGGGCGCTGCAGTTCACGCGGCCCGAGCGGCACTGATCGCGGCATGCCCGACGCGCACGTCGTCGCCATCTATCTCAAGCGCGCCCACCGCGGTCCCATGGACCCGGTGCGCGAGGCGACCGCCGTCGCGGGCCAGGGGCTCGAGGGGAGCGTCGGCCGCAGCCGGCGGCGCCAGGTCACCCTGCTCGAGCTGGAGAACTGGCAGCAGAGCACGAGCGAAGTCGGGACCGAGGCCGACCCGTCATGCCGCCGGGCGAACATTGTCGTCAGCGGGATCGCCCTCGCCCGCACCCGCGGCCGCGTGCTGCGCATCGGTGACGTTCGTCTCGCGGTGGGTGGCGAGCTCACGCCGTGCGAGCGGATGGACGAGGTGCACCCCGGCCTCCAGGCTGCACTGCGCCCCGACTGGCGCGCTGGTGTCTTCGCGCAGGTGCTCGACGGTGGCGTGATTCGCGTTGGCGATCCCATCGCGTGGGAAGAAGCCGCGGTGGCCGCCGAGCCGGCGCGCGCCTGACATGGGGGCGGGGGCGCCAAAACCGCGTCCCGATGGTACGATGAAGGAGGCGTAGTCACCCCCTGAACTCGCGTGACCCGCGCCCCTCGGCGCCAGTCATTCACCGATGTCTCTCCCCCTGGCCACCCTCGACCTCGCGCCCGGCATGCCCGCCGCCGAACGGCAGCGGCTCGATGCCCTGCTCGAGGCGGTGCCGCTCGCCGTCGCCCTGTTCGACGGTGCGCTCACCCTGGTGGCGACGAACGCGCGCTATCGCGACCTCACGGGTCTCGACATGGCGCAGGCGAGTGGACGGCCGATCTACGACGCCTTCCCCAACGCCCTCGCCGATCTCACCGAGCAGGTGGACATCGCCGCCGGCGGCGCGCCGGTAGTGTCGGTTCGCGTCCCCTTCCAGCATCGCGGCGGGCGGCGGCTCGTGGAGGCGACCTTTGCGCCGGTGGTGGACGGACGCGGGGGACGCGGGATCCTGTTCACCGGCAGCGACGTCACCGAGCGCGAAGGGCTGCGTGAGGACCTCGCCCGCAGCGTGGCGCAGCTCGAGTCCATCTTCGACGTCATCCCCGACTCGGTGCGCGTGGTGGACGCCGACGGCCGCACGGTGCGCACGAACTCGCAGGCGCAGCAGGAGCACGCGTCGAGCAATCCGCAGACGCTGCGCGAGCTCTGGCAGCTCGACCACCCGCGCACGCTGGGCGGCACGACGCTGTTCGTGCACGAGCATCCTACCGCCCGCGCCCTCCGTGGAGAGACGGTGCGCGGCGAGACGCTCGAGGTGCGGCGCGGGCCGAACCGCGAGCCGGCGGTGATCGAGCTCAACGCGAACCCGCTCTACGATCCGCACAAGCGAGTGCGCGGCGCCGTCACCGTGGAGCGCGACGTCACCGAGCGCACGCGACTGCAGCAGCAGGTGCAGACGGAAGCCGAGCGCCTGGAGCGCATGGTGCAGGAGCGGACGCGCGAGCTGCTCGCGCTGCAGGAAGCCACGTCGCGCGACCGCCGCCTCGCCGCCGTCGGGCAGCTCGCCGCCGGCGTGATGCACGACGTGAACAACGCGCTCAACCCGATCATGGCGGCGGCGTATCTCCTCGAGATGAACGCCGGCAACCCGGATGCGGTGCGCGACTACGCGGTGCGCATCGCCCGCGCGGCGGAGACGGGCGCGGCCACCGCGGCGCGCGTCGGGCGCTTCATCCGCCAGGAGCCGCTGCTGGGCGCCCGCGAGGACATGGTGGACCTCTCGGTGATGGTGGAGGAGGTCGTGGCGATGACGCGCCCCCTCTGGCAGGAGCGCGCGAAGGGTGGCGTCGTGCACCTGGACCAGGAGCTGGCGCCGGGCGCGATGGTGCGCGGCATCGCCGGCGAGCTGCGCGAGGCGCTGCTCAACCTGGTGCAGAACGCCCTCGACGCGATGGCCGGCGGGGGCACGCTGCGCATCCGCACGACGAAGGACGTGCGCGAGATCAGCGTCTCCGTCACCGACACCGGCGTCGGCATGTCCGCCGAGGTGCGCGAGCGCGCCTTCGAGCCCTTCTTCACCACGAAGGGGGTGAACGGCACCGGCCTTGGCCTGGCCGAGGTGTACGGCATCGCGCGACGGCATCGCGGGCGCGCGGAGATCGAGTCGGCGCCGGGACAGGGGACGACGGTGCGCCTGGTGTTCCCGTCGAGCGCGCACGAGCCGACGCCGGCGATGAGCCAGTCGCCGGTGAAGCGGACGCGTCCACAGCGCCGCATCCTGCTGGTGGAGGACCACACCGACAGCCGCGAGTTCATGCAGGCGCTCCTGGAGACGGACGGCCACCACGTGGAATCGGTGAAGTCGGTGGAGGAAGCGCGCGACAGGCTGGACCGAGAAGCCGGCGCCTACTACGAGGTGCTGCTCACCGACATCGGGCTCCCCGACGGGAGCGGGTGGGACCTCGTGGCGTTCGCGCGCGGGCGCCGGCCGGCGCTGCGCATCGGCGTGGTGACCGGGTGGGAGCCGCGCAACGAGCAGGATCCGGCGTGCGACTTCACCCTGCGCAAGCCGGTGAGCGCGGGCGACCTGCTGGACAAGATTGCGGGCGACGGGTGAACCCGTCAGAATTCACACACGTGCGGCGCGACGGCGTGCCGGCTACCCCCCTCTCGCAGTAACCCCGGCACCAATGCCCGAATCGAACAGCATTCGCATCCTCATCGCCGAGGACGACGACAATGCACGCACCCTGCTCGTGGAGCTGTTGAACACGATGGGGCACGTGGTGGTGGCGGAGGTGAGCGGCGGCCGCGAGGCGATCGAGCGCGCGAAGGACGTGGTGCCCGACGTGGTGCTCCTCGACGTGCACATGCCGGACGGCTCGGGGATCGAGGCGGCGGAGCAGATCACGGCGCAGGTGCCGGGCGTGGCGGTGGTGCTGTTCAGCGGCGACGAGTCGGTGCAGCTCACCGAGCGCGAAGTGGCGGCGACGGCGGCAATCGCCTTTCTCCCCAAGCCCACGCCGCCGCGACTGCTCGATTCCACCCTGCGGCTCGCCGTGTCGCGGGCACGCGAGATCTCGGTGGCGCGCAAGGACGCCGAGGCGGCGCGCGGCGCGCTGGAGAACCGCAAGACGATCGAGCGCGCGAAGGGAATCCTGATGCGGCGCACGGGATCGTCGGAGCAGGAGGCCTACCGGATCCTGCAGCGGACGTCGCAGGACAAGTCGGTGCCGATGGTCGAGATCGCGCGGGCGGTGCTGGCGTCGGAGCCGGGGATCATGGACAAGGAGAGCTGACGATTAGTTGTCAGCAGTTGTCAGCTCACGGTCGGGAGTCGCACGGCAAAGCTGAAAGTTGCAGCTGAAAGCTCTCAGTGCTGATCGTAGTCCCGCGCGGGCTTAGGGCTCCTCGCTCCACGGCTGGGATGGAACGGTGGGGCGGAAGTGCGGACGGCGTTTCCTGCATTCCGGGCTCCATCCTCCCGAGAATGTGCCGACGCGCCGCGAAATGGTGATGAGTTCCCGTGGCGATGGCTTAGCCTGTTGCCATGCAGGACTATCACAGGTTGCATGTCTGGCAGAAGGCGCACGCGCTCGCGCTCGACATCCATCGGGTGGCCGGCACCTTTCCCCGTGTCGATGGCGTCGCTCTCACCAGCCAGCTGCGACGAGCGGCACTCTCCATTCCGGCGAACATCGCCGAGGGCGCCGGAAAGTCGGGCAACGTCGAGTTCCGGCGCTTCCTGCACGTGGCGCTCGGCTCAGCGGCGGAAACCGATTACCACCTGCTGGCGGCTCGCGATCTCGGGCTGCTCGAGGCGACGACCTGCGACGACCTCGCCTCGCGCACGATCGAGGTGCGAAGGATGCTGGGTGGTCTTATCAAGAAGGTGACGGCCACCCTCGAGGATCGCGGCGAACATCCAGGGAAGACCGCTCACTGACCACCGACCACTGACCACTGACCACTTCACACAACGCCGCCCGCCCTTCCGCCTCACCGTTCCATCCCGGCCGTGGACCGAGGAGCCCTAAGCCCGCCCGGGACTACGATCGGTGCTGAGAGCTTTCAGCTGCAACTTTCAGCTTTGCCGTGCGAACTCCCGACCGTGCACAGTCAACTGCATCAACTGCTAGCAGCCGGCCTCTTCGCCACGTACGTCTCCATGCCGAGACCGAGGTAGATCGTCCCCGCCACCATCGCTCCACTGATCAGGAACGGAAGCGGCACCGATCGGTCGAACAGGAAGCCGAACAGGATCGGGAAGATCACCCGCGCCAGTCCGCCGAAGGTCTGCTGCAGCCCCATGTACAGCCCGCGCTCGCGGCTGCTGATCACGCGCGACAGCATCGCCGTCACGCAGGGAAAGGTGAACGCCGTCCCCAGCGGGAGCAGCGCCACCGCGAGGGCGAGGGGCAAGTACGGCAGCAGCGCCACCGCGCTCGCCGGGAGCACTCCGCCCATCCGCGCGGCGAGTCCCGCCGGGTCCTCGAGTGGCTTGATGAAGGCGAGTGAGGCGATGCCGACCGCCATGAGCGACGTGCCGAAGCGGGAGAGCTTCGCTTCGCCGTAGCGGTCCACCATCCGGCCAAGGATCAGGGCGCGCGTCAGCACGCTGATCACGCCGGTGTAGGTGAAGAAGAAGCCGATCGTCTTCTCCGTCACCGCGAAGCGCACGTTGAGGAAGAGCGCCAGCATCGACGTCACCCCCTGGAAGGCGCCGATGGCGATGGCGTAGATCCAGATCAG
>DASUXT010000172.1:0-31167 GCA_036377775.1 Gemmatimonadaceae bacterium
GACCGCTCGATGGAGAACCCCGTGAAGCGGAGGCGCTCGCGCTTGACGACGGTGCTGCTGGCAGCGCTCGGGGCGCCGGCGTCGCGTTGGGGGGTCGCCTCAGGCATCGGATGGGGGTAGTGGGATCCGGGCAGGACGGAAGAGGCGGGCGTCGTCGCCCGCGTTGAAAAACGACCGTGATCACAAAACGCAACGCGGTGCGACTTTCCGCACCGGAGACGGGGGGTATATTCGCCCCATGAGCACAATCAAGGTGGCCCTCGCGGTCGGACTTCTGGCGGTGACCTGCGCCACGACGGCGCCGGCGCAGCGCGAATCCGATGACGCGCTGGCAACGGCGATCCGGACCCGGATCGCCAGCGTGCCGGGAGCGCAGGTGGCCGTGAGCTATCGCGACCTCGCGAACGGCGATTCGCTCGACATCGGCGCGAGCGAGGACTTCCACGCCGCGAGCACGATGAAGATCCCCGTGATGCTCGAGGTCCTGCGCTCCATTGAAGCCGGGCACCTTGGCCTCGACCAGGGGATCCTGCTCGTGAATCGCTTTCACTCCATCGTGGACGGGTCGCCGTACTCGCTCGACGCCGGCGACGACAGCGACTCGCTCGTGTACACGCTCGTGGGCCAGCGCGTGCCGGTGCGCGAGCTGATGGAGCGCATGATCGTGCGGTCGAGCAACCTCGCAACGAATGCGCTGATCGCCCTGGTGGGCGCCGACCGCGCCAACGCCACGGCACACGCGCTGGGTGCGTCGCACATCCGCGTACTGCGCGGCGTGGAGGACATCAAGGCCTACGACGCGGGGCTCAACAACACGACGACCTCCGCGGACCTCGCCGTGCTGCTGGAGAAGATCGAGCGTGGCGACGCGCTCGCTCCCGCGAGTGTGCGATTGATGAAGGAGATACTGCTCCAGCAGCAGTTCAATGACGAGATCCCCGCCGGTCTTCCGCCGGGGACGCCGGTCGCGCACAAGACGGGCTCCATCACCGCCACCCTGCACGACGCAGCCATCGTGTACCCGCCGAACCGGAAGCCGTACGTGCTCGTGGTGCTCACGCGGAACATCCCGCAGGAAAAGACGGCCCAACAGCTCATTGCCGACATCTCGCGTCTCACGTGGAATCACGCGACGAGTGCGACCGTGACGGCAGGTGGACGATGAGGATCGCATTCGCCTGCGACCACGCCGGCTGGCCGCTGCGAGACCGCATCTTTCGCGAGGTGAGGAACGAGGGGCACGAGCTGGTGGACTGTGGCAGCGCAGAACTGATTCCTGGCGACGATTACCCCGATGCGGCAGCGGCGGTCGCGCGCGCCCTGGTCGAAGGGCGGGCAGAGCGTGCCGTGCTCGTGTGCGGGAGCGGGGTGGGTGCGGGGGTGGCTGCGAACAAGGTCCACGGCATCCGCGCCGCCATGTGCCACGACAGCTTCTCGGCACGACAGGGCGTCGAGGACGATGACATGAACGTGCTCTGCCTTGGCGCTCGGGTGATCGGCGAAGAGCTGGCCGCGGTGCTGGTGAGGGATTTTCTCGGCGCCCGCTTCTCGGGACTGGAACGCCACCGCCGCCGGCTGGGCAAGGTACGGGCAATGGAAGAGCGCGGAACACCCTGATTCCGGCTGGCGCACTCTGCGGCGGGCACTACCTTTGCTTAGGTGAGCTGCGTCACAGCAGCTCGTCCTTCCCTCTTCGCGAATCCGATGGAGCCATCGGCGCCGACCGGCCAGACAGTCCTACTGGTCGAGGACAACGAAGACAACCGGATCATCTACTCCACGGTGCTCCGCCACCAGGGGTATGGGGTGGTGGAAGCGTTCGATGGTGCGCGTGCCATCGAGCTCGCACGCACCGTGCTGCCGGACATCATCCTGATGGACATCTCGATCCCCGAGATCGATGGCTGGGAGGCGACGAAGATCCTGCGCCAGGACCCGGCGACGAAGGACATCCCGATCGTGGCGCTCACGGCGCACGCCCTCGCCGATGATCGCGAGCGTGCGGCGGCGCTGGGCTTCACCTCGTACCTGGCAAAGCCGGTCGAGCCGCGAACCGTAGCGGCTGAGGTGCGCCGCTGGATCGGCGACCCGAGCGGAGCGCCCCCCGCTGCGGGCTGACGAGACGGGCGTGCGCCATCGGCCACGGTGGCGGCGCCTCGTGCTCCGGGTACTGCTCGCCTACGTGGCCGCCTGGGCGGTGGGGATCGCCTTCGGCCTGCTCCTGCGAGCCGCGGGCGCGTGGAGCGGGGCGGCATGGGAGCGCGCCGTGCTGCGCTGGTTCCATGACCATCCCCTGCCCTGGCTGTTCGACCGGATGATGCTCGTGGCGCCCCTGTTCGGCACGAATCTCACGATCCTGCCGGCGATGCTCATCGTCGGCTGGTGGCTCTGGAAGGAGCGGCGCGAGCCGCTGCTCGGCGCGCACCTGGTGGTGGTCGCGGTGGGATCGCTCTCGCTGAACCCCACGATGAAGTACCTGCTGGACCGCGACCGGCCGTCGCTCTTTCCACTTCGCGGGATGTACAACTGGGCGTCGTACCCGAGCGGGCACGCCATCCTGACCGTGGCGCTCTACTTCACCCTCGCGCTGATGCTTCGCCGCGCTCGCGGGTGGCGATGGCCGTTCGTGGTTGCGCCGCTCATCGTGCTCCTCACCTGCTATTCGCGGCTGTACCTCTCGGTGCACTGGCCGACGGACCTGATCGGCGGAGTGCTGATCGGTGTCGTGTGGCTGCTGGGTACGTGGTACGCATTCCGGAGCGCCGAGGAGAATGCGTACGTGCGGGAGCAGCGGTATCACGAGCGGCGGCGCTCGGCTTACTGAGACCCGTTGCGCCGCGGCTCGAAAAACGGGGAACGGAAAGGGCCGGATGAACGGCCCGAAACGGCAGGATCTGTCCCTGGCCTGATCGCTGCTCCGTGCACCGGGACCAGCCTCCACACCCTCAAAGGTTCCTGAATTGATTGGAACCGTCTCGGGAGGATCCAGGGTGCATGGAGACTGAATTGTAGAGGAGGGCATCCTGCCGTTTTGCAGTTCAGATCCGGCCTTTTCCGTTCATCACGCCTTTCCTGTTGCGACCCGAGATCAATCCCCCGCCGGCACCGGCGCTGACGCTGCAGCGCGACGGCGCCGGAAGCCGTGCGTCGCGAACCAGGTCTGCAGCTCGTCCAGGTAGGTATAGAAGACCGGCGTCACGTACAGCGTGACGAGCTGGGAGAAGGCGAGGCCGCCAACCACCGCCACACCCAACGGGCGACGGCTCGCGGCGCCAGCGCCCCATCCCACGGCGATGGGCAGTGCGCCCATCAGTGCGGCCATCGTCGTCATCATGATCGGGCGGAAGCGCACGCTCGCCGCCTCCACGATCGCCTGCGCCGGCGCCGTCTGCTGCGTGCGCTGCACATCGAGGGCGAAGTCGATCATCATGATCGCGTTCTTCTCCACGATGCCGATCAGCATGATCATCCCGACGAAGCCGTACACGTCGAGGTCGAGGCCGAAGATGATCAGCGTGACCAGGGCGCCGAACACGGCGAAAGGGAGGCCGGAGAGGATCGTGACCGGATGGATGAAGCTCTCGTACAGCACGCCGAGGATCACGTAGATCACGAAGATGGCGAGCACGAGCAGCACGACGAGCCCCTGCTGGGTCGTGCGGAAGGCTTCTGCCGTGCCGGCGAAGCTGCCCACTACGCTCGGCGGCAGCACGTCCTTCGCCGTGCGCTCCACCTCGCGCAGCGCGGTGCCGAGCGACACGCCAGGCGCGAGGTCGAAGGACACGGTGACGGCGGGAAGCTGTCCCGAGTGGTTCACCGTCACTGGTCCGACCCCTTCGTGGAAGGTGGCGACGGTGCTGAGCGGGACGACCTTCCCCTGCGTCGAGCGGACCCAGAGCTTGCCGAGCGAGGCGACGTCCTGCTGGTACTCGGGGAGGAGCTCCATCACCACCCAGTAGTTGTTCGTCGAGGTGTAGATCGTGGAGACCTGCTTCTGGCCGAAGGCGTCGTAGAGGGTGTTCTCGATCTCCGACGCCGAGACGCCAAGCTGGCCGGCGCGCTCGCGATCGATGTCCACCGTGACCTGCGGGTTCTCGATCAGC
This sequence comes from Gemmatimonadaceae bacterium, assembly GCA_036377775.1. GTDB lineage: Bacteria > Gemmatimonadota > Gemmatimonadetes > Gemmatimonadales > Gemmatimonadaceae > AG11. Next base: position 4,104 of record DASUXT010000172.1, read on the forward strand.
AGGTCGCTGGTGACGTTGATGAGCTGCGGGAGCTGGCGCAGCCGGCTCTCGAGAAGCCGCGCAACGCGGTTGAGTCCCTCGAGGTCGCCGCTGACGAGCGTGAACTGGTAGAGGCTCTTCGATGCGAGGCCGCCGATGCTGATCGCCGGCGGGTTCTGGATGAAGAGCTTGATGTCGGGAACGCCCTGCGCCGTGTCCTCGAGCGCGCGCGCGATCTCCTCGGCGCTGCGCGAGCGCTCGCTGAGCGGCTTGAGGTCGATCGTCATCTGCCCCTGGTTCGCCGCCGCGGTCGTGCCGACGGACGACGTGACCGAACGGACCTCGGGATCCCGCGCGATCGCCGCGGCGAGGAGCTGCTGATCCTCGACGAGGGTGTTGAACGACACTCCCTCCGCCGCTTCAGTCGTCGCCAGCAGCTGCCCGGTGTCATCGGTGGGGAAGAGTCCCTTCGGCGCGACGACGAACAGGATGCCCGTGAGCACGAGGATGACGACGGAGAACACGAGCGTCGCGCGGCGTCGCACCATCACCCACGCCAGCGAGCGCTCGTAAGCGGCGAGCGATCGATCGAAGACGCGCTCGGTGGCGCGATAGAACCGTCCCTGCTCCTTCCCGTGGTTCGAGCGGAGGAAGCGGCTGGAGAGCATCGGCGTGAGCGTCAGCGAGACCACGCCCGAGACGAGGATGGCGACGCCGATGGTGACGGCGAACTCGTGGAACAGCTTGCCGATGATCCCGCCCATGAAGAGGATCGGGATGAACACCGCCGCCAGGGAGAAGGTCATCGACAGGATGGTGAATCCCACCTCCGCCGCGCCATCGAGCGCCGCCTGCATGCGCGGCTTCCCCATCTCCAGGTGCCGGACGATGTTCTCCAGCATGACGATCGCGTCGTCCACCACGAAGCCCACGGCGAGCGTGAGCGCCATCAGCGACAGGTTGTCCAGGCTGTAGTGCAGCAGGTACATCACCGAGAAGGTGCCGATGATGGACATCGGCAGCGCAAGGCTCGGGATGATGGTCGCCGACAGGTTGCGCAGGAACAGGAAGATGACGAGCACGACGAGCACGAGGGTGATCTCGAGCGTGAACGTCACGTCGTGCACCGACTCCTGGATGGAGATGGAGCGGTCGTAGAGCACCTGCACGTTCACCGACGGCGGGATGTCGCCACGCACGCGCTCGAGCGCGGCCTTCACGTTGCTCGCCACGGCCACGGTGTTCGTGCCCGGCTGGCGCTGGATGGCGAGCACGATCGAGCGCGAGGGCCCGTACCAGCTCGCCGTCTTGTTGTTCTGGACGTCGTTGGTGACGCGACCGAGCTCGCTCAGGTGCACCGGCGCGCCGTTGCGGTAGGCGATGACCAGGTCGCGGAACTCGTCCGCCGACTGGAGCTGCCCCGACGCCTGGATGGTGAGCGCGGTCTTCGGCCCCCACAGCACGCCGGTCGGGAGGTTGACGTTCTGGCTGGAGATCGCCGTCGCCACATCCTCGAGCGCGAGGTTGCGCGTGGCGAGCTGCGACGGATCGAGCTGGATGCGCACGGCGTACTTCTGCGCACCATACACGAGCACCTGTGCTACGCCGCTCACCGTCGACAGCCGCTGCGCGATGGTCGTCTCGGCGAACTCGTTGAGCGCCGAGAGCGGGAGCTGGTCGGAGGTCAGCGCCAGGGTGAGGATCGGCGCGTCGGCGGGATTGGTCTTCTGGTACGACGGCGGCAGGATCCCCTGCGGCAGACCGCGCAGCGTCTGGGTGATGGCGGCCTGCACGTCCTGGGCGGCGGCGTCGATGTTCCGGTCGAGCGAGAACTGGATGACGATCTGCGTCTGCCCTAGGCTGGACGTGGACGTCATGTTGTCGATGCCGGCGATCGTGGAGAACTGCTTCTCCAGCGGCGTCGCCACCGTGGCCGCCATCGTCTCCGGGCTCGCACCCGGCAGGATGGCGGTGACGGTGATGGTCGGGAAGTCCACATTCGGCAGGTCGCTCACCGGGAGCTTCCGGTACGCGACGATGCCGAAGAAGAGGATCGCGATCATGACGAGCGACGTCATGACCGGGCGCTTGATGAAGACGGTGGTGATGTTCATGCCGTTATGACGTCAGTCGCCGGCGGGCACGGGGGCGCCGCCGGCGCCCTCCTCGTGCTCCGACGACCAGGGAAGCCTGCGGGCAAGGCGGCCGAGCCACGATTGCAGATCGTCCAGATAGGTGTAGAAGACCGGCGTGACGTACAGCGTCACGATCTGCGAGAAGGCGAGGCCGCCCACGACGGCGATGCCGAGCGGACGGCGCGACGCGCCGCTGGCACCGAGCCCGATGGCGATGGGGAGGGTGCCGGCGATCGCCGCCACGGTGGTCATCATGATCGGGCGGAATCGCACGCTCGCCGCCTCCACGATGGCCTTCGCCGGCGGGATGTGCTCCGAGCGTTCGCGCTCGATCGCGAAGTCGATCATCATGATGGCGTTCTTCTTCACGATGCCGATCAGCATGATCACCCCCACGTAGCCGTAGACATCCAGCTGCTGGCCGGTGACGGTGAGCGCGAGCAGCGCCCCGAACGCGGCGAATGGCAGGCCGGTGAGGATCGTGACCGGGTGGATGAAGCTCTCGTAGAGGATGCCGAGAATGATGTAGATGACGAAGACGGTGATGAGCAGCAGGACGCCGAGGCCGCGCTGCGAGTCCTGGAACGCCTGCGCCGTGCCGGAGAAGTTCGCCGTGATGCTCGCGTCCAGCGTGCGCCGCGCGAGGTCTTCCACCGCCGCCACCGCCGCGCCGAGGTTGCCGCCCGGCGGCAGGTTGAACGAGATCGTCACCGAGGCGAGCTGCCCTGAGTGCGCGATGCTTTGCGGACCGACCCCCTCGCTGAACGTGGCAAGGTCGGACAGCGGCACGAGCTTCCCGTGGGAGCTGGTGACGTAGACCTTCGCCAGGTCCGACACGCTGCTCTGGTCCTGCGGCTGGATCTGCATCACGACCCAGTATTCGTTCGTCGGCGTGTAGATCGTGCTCGCCTGCTGCTCGCTGAAGGCATTGGCCAGCGCGCGCTGGATGGCGATCGGGGTCACCCCGAGCATCGCCGCGCGGTCGCGCATGATCTTCACGTTCACGACCGGGTTCTTGTTCTCCAGGTCGCTGTTGACGTCGGTGATCAGCGACAGGCCGCGCATCGCCCGCTCCAGCTTCTGCGCGCCCGCATAGAGCGTCGCGACGTCATTCGCCTGGAGGGTGTACTGGTACTGGCTGCGTGATCCGCGGCCGCCGATGCGGATGCTCGGCGGGTTCTGGATGAACACGTTGAGTCCCGGGATGCGACTCAGCTCGCGCGTCAGCCGCTGTACCATCTTGTCGGCATCGGGACGCTGTCCCTGCGGCTTGAGGACGATGCTGATGTTCCCTCCGCTCCCGCCGCCGATGTTCGACATGTAGGCGGCCACGAAGCTGTCGCGGGCGACGATGGCGTTGGCCTTCTGCTGCAGGCGCACCATCTCCGGGAACGACGTGCCCTGCGCCGCCTGGGTGCTCGCATTCAGCAGGCCGGTATCATCGCTCGGGAAGAGACCCTTCGGGATGCGGACGAACAGCAGTCCGGTGACGACGAGGATGAGCACCGAGAAGACGAGCGTCAGCGGCCGGCGGTCCATGGCCCACGCGAGCGACCGCTCGTACCCATGGAGCAGCCGCTCCAAGGCGCGCTCGGTAGCGTTGAACAGACGCCCGTGATGCTGCTCCGCCGGCCGCTTGAGGAAGCGCGCACAGAGCATCGGTGTCAGCGTGAGGGACACGAGCCCCGACACGAGGATGGCGGCGCTGATCGTGATCGCGAACTCACGGAAGAGCCGCCCGATGACGCCCCCCATGAAGATGAGCGGGATGAACACCGCGGCGAGCGACAGCGTCATCGACAGGATGGTGAATCCCACCTCCTCGGCGCCGTCGAGCGCCGCCTCGCGCGGCGGCTGCCCGCGCTCCAGGTGCCGCACGATGTTCTCCAGCATGACGATCGCGTCGTCCACCACGAAGCCCACGGCCAGCGTGAGCGCCATGAGCGACAGGTTGTCGATGCTGAAGTTGAGGGCGTACATCACGGAGAAGGTGCCGACGATCGCCATCGGCAGCGTCAGGCTCGGGATGAGCGTCGCCGTGATGTTGCGCAGGAAGACGAAGATCACCATCACCACCAGCACGAGGGCGACGATGAGCGTGACCTTCACGTCGTGCACCGACTCCTGGATCCCCTCGGAGCGGTCGTAGCGCGTCACGATGTTCACCGATGGGGGCAACGACGGCTTCAGCTCCTCGAGCGCCGCCTTCACCGCCTTCGCCACGGTCACCGTGTTCGTCCCCGGCTGGCGCTGCACGGCGAGCACCATGGCGCGGTCGCCGTTGTACCAGCTCGCGTTGCGCGTGTTCTGGATGCCGTCGTACACGCGTCCCAGGTCGCCGAGGTGGATCGGCGCCCCATTCCGGTTGGCGACGACCATGTTCCGGAACTGCGCCGCGTTCTTCAGCTGGCCGGTAGCGGTGATGGTGAGCGTGCGATCGCGTCCGTACAGTACGCCGGTCGGCAGCGTGACGTTGTTGGCCCGCACCGCCTGCGCGATCTCGTTCACGCTCAGTCCGCGCGCCGTGAGTTGCGCCGGATCCAGCTCCACGCGCACGGCGTACTTCGCCGACCCCCACACGTTCACCTGCGAGACGCCCTCGACCATCGACAGCCGCTGGGCGATCGTCGTCTCGGCCACCTCGTCGAGGGCGGTGAGCGACATGGTGCTCGAGGTGAGGGCGAAGAAGAGGATCGGTGCCGCCGCCGGGTTCTGCTTGCGGTACGACGGGGGGATGATATTCGAGGGGAGGAATGCCAGCGCCGACGAGATCGCCGCGTTCACGTCCTGCGCCGCGGCGTCGATGTCACGGTCGGGAGAGAACTGCAGCGTGACGTTCGTGCTGCCGAGCGAGCTGCTCGACGTGATGTTGTCGATGCCGGCGATGGCGGAGAATGCCTTCTCCAGCGGCGTGGCCACCGTCGCCGCCATCGTCTCGGCGCTCGCGCCCGGCAGGTTGGCGAAGACGCTGATCGTCGGGTAGTCCACCGCCGGCAGGTCGCTGACCGTCAGCTTCCGGTACGATGCCACGCCGAAGACGAGGATCGCGACCATCAGCAGCGTCGTCATGACCGGCCGCCGGATGAACAGCCCGGTGAAGTTCACGGCGAGGCCGCTCTCCGCGCGCTGCCCGATGCCCCGCCGCCGGCCGCCGCACCGGCGCGGCCGGCACCGGGACCGCGCTGACGTCCACCCGCCGGCGCGCCCTGCGGCGTGTTGATGACCACCTTCGCGTTCGGCGTGAGCCGCGATTGGCCGTCGGTCACCACCCGCTCACCCGCGCGCAAGCCGCCGGCGATCACCATCAGTGAGCCCGCCGTGCGCTCCACGGTCACCGGGCGCTGCTGCACCGTCATGCTGTCGGTCACGATGTACACGTACTGCCCCTGCTGTCCCGTCACCACCGCCGACGCCGGCACGACGAGCGCATTCTGCTCGACGAACAGCTCGAGCCGCGTGGCGACGAACTCGCCGGCCCAGAGCCGGCGGTTCGGATTCGGGAAGGTCGCTTTGAGCTGCACCGTGCCCGTCGTCGTGTCCACTGCGTTGTCGATGAAGAAGAGCGAGCCGTGCTCGGGTTGGCTGAGCGCGGTGAGTTGCGAGGATGGGCCACCGGCCGCCGGACCAGCGGCGGCTTGTGGGCCGGTGCTTCCCGCCGCGGGATCACCCTGCCCGACCGCGAGACCGATCGGCATGCTCGCGCTCGTGTCCACCAGGGTATTGGTGCCGGTGTTGGGCGTGGCGCTCACCACCAGGCCCCCAGCGCTGCCGTACTTCTGCAGCAGTGGCAGCTGTGTGGAGGGAATGGCGAAGCGCACCAGGATGGGGCTGATCTGGTTGATCGTGACGAGCGGTGTGTTGCCGTTCGCGCTCACCAGGTTCCCCTCCCGTACCAGCAGCGCACCCGTGCGACCGGAGATCGGCGCGCGGATGGTGGTGTTGTCCAGATTGAACTTTGCGTTCGCCACCGCGGCCTCATCGGCCGACACCGTGGCGCGCTGCGCTTCCGCAGTGGCGCGCATCTGGTCGGCCTGTTCCTTCGTCACGTAGTCCTGCGCCGCAAGCGACGCGTAACGCTGCGCATCGCGCTCCGCGTTGGCCGCCGTGGCGCGATCGCGGGCAAGGGCGGCGAGCGCCTGCTGGTACGCCGCCTGGTACGGGCGCGGGTCGATCTCGAACAGCACCTGCCCCTTCGCGACGTCCTGTCCTTCCTGGAAGGCCACGCGCCGCACGATTCCCGCCACCTGCGACGCGACGTTGGCCGCCTGCACCGGCGTCACCACGCCGTTTGCCTCGATGATGTACGGCACATCCATCGTCTTCGCCGTCGCCACCATGACGGGGATGGCGGGCCGGTTGCGCTGCTGCTTCTGGTCGGAGCATCCGGCCAGTGCGACAAGCGCGGCGGCGGCAAGCCCGACGCGGAGGAATGATCGGTAACTGGGACGAGACATTGAGCGAAGGTTCATCGGCGCACCACGGTGGAGTCCGCCGAAAGAGAGATCGAAGGTTCGCCGCGCGGGCCAAGGATGCCCACGTCGTGCGCGAGCTGGGCGAGCGCCGCCGACCAGACCCAGCGCGACTGCGCCTGCTGGGCGCGGGCATTCGCCAGCACCGTCTGCGCCGTGACGAGATCCATGATGGTGCCCACACCGGCCCGATAGCGCTCGCGCGCCGCCACCTCGGAGCGCGTCGCGCTCTCGAGCAGCACGTCCGCCGTGCGCACGCGCTGCGTGGCCGTCTGGAGCGTGTAGTACGAGGCGTACACCTGCTGCGCCACCTCGGTTCGCAGCAGATCCGCGCGCGCGGCCGACGCATCCACCTGTGCCCGCGCCGCCATCACGTTGTACGGACGCGCCAGGTTGAAGATCGGGATCGACAGGCCAAGGTTGACGTTGAAGTTGTACCCCGTGGCGTTCCGCTGGCTCGAGAACGGGTGCGAGAAGGTGGACCCGAGGGTGATCGCCGGCAGCTCGGCGGCGCGCGCGACACGCACTTCGGACTGCGCCTGGAGAATCTGCGCGCGCGCCGCCGCCAGGTCGGGCCGATTCGCCAGCGCTCGATTGATGAGCGTATCCACGTCGGCGGCGGCGAGCGCCACCGGAATGGAGTCGTTCACCGGCGCCAGGGCGTACGGCGTGCTCGCGGGCAATCCCATGGCCGTCGCCAGCGCGCCGCGCGCGATGTTGAAGTTTCCTTCCGCCGTCTCCAGGTCCAGCTGCGCCTGCGCGCGGAGCGTCTGCGCCTGGAGGACGTCGGCGATCGTCGCCACGCCAGCCCGGTTCCGCTGCTGCGCCGACGCGAGATTGGTGTCCGCTTCGGCCACGCTGAGTCGCGCCGCCGAGGCCAGGCTTCGGAAGGCGTGATAGTTGAAGTACGCCGCCTCGGTCTGGAGCGCGACGTTCTGCAGCGTGGCGTTGTGGGTGAGGTCCAGCGCCATCGCTGCCGCGCGTGCCGCCGCGATGCTCCCGCCGCGTCCGCCGAAGTCGAACAGCAGGTAGGACAGCGTGGCCGACGGCGTGATCACGCGCCGCGTGCCGACGCCGCCCAGTGTCTGGCCAACGGTGGTCTGCGAGAAGAGCGCAGTCGTGGACGCATCCACCGCGGGGAAGCGCTGCGCCGTGGCCGCACCGTAGGCCGCGGCACCGGCGCGTGCCTGCGCCCAGGAAAGCTGCGTCTGGGGATTGTTGCGCAGCGCGAGATCCACCACGTCGCCCAGCGTGAGCGAATCGCGGCGCGGGGCGACGTCGGATGGCAGGGTGGCCGTGGTGGAGCGCGCAGTCTCCGGCGGCACGGCACCACGCGGCGCACGCCACGGCTCGGCCGGTGAGAGCGGAGCGGAGGGAGCGCCGTCGATGCGCGGCAGCGGCGCGTGTGTGCACGACGCGCCCACGAGGAGACCGAGCGCCGGCATGAGCCGGCCAAAGTGCAGCGGGCGGGATCTCCGTGGTCTTCCGGAGCCCCGCCGCGCGATGGAACGCAGAGCGAGCAGCGTGTTCACGTACGTCTGGATGATGTTGCCGACGATGGTCCCGCGAGGGACCACACCTTCTCCTGACTACGTGCCGCGCCGGCAATCCGCTGACGTCGCCGTCGCCGCGCGCGGCCACGTTCCAGGCCCGGACGGAGAGTAACGGAGCGTTACGACCCCCGACACGGCCCGATGCGAGCGGATCGCCGGATTCGAATGCACGGGAAAGCTATCTCGCAGGGGTGCAACGAGTTGAGACATCGTCCCCAGTCGCCGCGGTCCTTGCTCATGGTACGGCGAACGACAGCCCTTCACCTGTTCTCCGCGGAGGAACCATGTTCGCACGTACTCTCATCCTGAATCCAGGGCGCCTGGGCTCGCGCTCGCTTCGACTCCTCTCCTCGCTGGTCATCGCCAGCGCCATCGCCTGCGGCGGCGGGGGTGATTCATCCACGAATCCGGGCAATCCGGGGAATCCGGGCAATCCCGGCGGCACGCCCACGCCGACGATCACCACGTCGGTGAACCTGCAGGGGTTCGCGTTCGTCCCCGCTGACATCCAGGTGTCACCGGGCGCTACCGTGACATTCACGAACCTCGATAACACCGGTCACACGGTGACGTTCGACAATACGAGCATCGCGTCGGTCGACGCGTATGCCACCGGTTCGAGGACAGTCACGATGCCCACCGCCACTGGCACCTACGCGTATCACTGCACCATTCACCCAAGCATGAAGGGGACGGTGCTGGTGAAGTAATCGGAGGTCGGAAGGTCAGGAGGTCGGGAGGTCAGGAAGGCGGTAGGATGCCTTCTCACCTTCCGGCCTCCCTACCTTCCCGCTTTCCGTTTCAGCTCTGCCTCACCTTCTTCCCCGCAGCGCATCCCGCTCGCGGATCGCGCCGAGCCGGTCGAAGATGGTCATCGCCACGCGGGCGTCCTCGCGTGCCTCCGCTACCTTGCCCTGCGCCAGGTAGAGTTCCGAACGATCGCGCAGGGTCTCCGCTTCAGTGAGCGCATGGCCGCGTTCCCGCGCGATCTCCAGTGCGCGGTCGAACGCCTCCAGCCCGTCCACGTAACGGGCCTGTGCCGTGCACGCCGCCCCGACCAGTCTCGACGCGTCGGCCTCGTTCTGCGGATCTCCAAGACGCGCGAACTCCTCGCGCGCGATTCGCGCCGTCGTCTCGGCGAGCGCTGCGTCGCCACGGCGGAGCGCCACTTCGGCGCGGCCCACGCGCCCCATCGCCGCCAGGCGCGGCACGCCGCCGTCGGTGGCATGCTCGATCGCGCGCAGCTCGTGCTCGTCCGATTCCTCGAGCTCGCCCAGGTCGCGGTAGGTGATGGCGAGGTTGTGATAGCTGGACGCGAGGCCGCGACGCTGACCGAGCCGCTGGAACGTCGGCAAGGCGAGGCGGTAGTGCGACAGCGCTCGCTCGTGATCGCCCTGCAGGTTGGCGATCGTGCCGAGGTTGTTGGTCGCGCGGGCGAGCACGAGCGGGTCGTCGGCTTGTGATGCCATGTCCAGTGCGCGCGCGAACGCCGCACTCGCGTCCTCCAGCTGCCCGAGCGTCAGCGACGCGACGCCAATCATGTTGAGCGCGCGACGCTGCGCCGCGCGATCTCCACCGTCCCCCAGCCGCGGTTCCATCTCGTTCAGCCAGCCGAGCGCCTTTCGCTCGTTCCCCAGCCGCATCAACGCTTCCGCGTACAGCAGCGCGCTCTGCCCGTCGCTCGTGCACGTCGCGGCCCGTGGCTCGAGGATGGCCAGCACCTCGTGCCACGCACCCGCGTCAGCGAGCTCACGCGCCCTCGTGAGGGCCGGGTCCACAGGGAGCGAAGCGGTCATTGGATTCGCGCGGGGAACGTGCGCGGTCAGTACTCGAGGGCGTAACCGGTGAACCCACCCAGCTGCGCACTCACCTGCTTGATGTTCTGTTCGACGATGCTCGATACCTTCGACCAGGGCTGGAAGGGAGATTCCTGCCGCCAGAAGCTCAGGTTGGTCATGATCGTCTGGTCGTACGAATCCACCACGCCGTCGTAGTTCAGGTCCTCGCCGCAGGCCGCGAAGGAGATCTTCAGCGTCGGCTGGTCGTTCGCCGAGAACTTCAGCCCCGACGGCTGGAAGTCGATGATGAAATGCGTCTGGTCGGTGACGGTGAGCGTGATCAGCACCGAGTCGCCTGCGGCGATCGCCGTCCCATCGGGCCGCGTGGCCAGGGAGGCGGCACCGACCCGGAACTCCAGGAACTTTAGGGAATCCGCCGCGCCGGGCTTCGCGTGATACCAGATGTCCACCCCCCCGGCCTTCCCCTGCACGGCGTAGAAGCTGACCTGAGTCTTCGCCAGCGATGGTGTGCCGTATGGCGCAGTGAGGAGCCGGAGGTCGGTGGGATCGCGCGTGTCGGTGGGGTCCGGCGAGGTGGAGTCGGTGCATGAGAGCGCCGACGCCGCCACGACGGCGAGACACAGGGAAGCGATGCGGTGACGCAGCATATGAAGGTCCTTCTTCGGTAGGCGTGAGGTGATCATGCGGTGGGCGCCGTGTCGTCCCCGGCGTCCTCGTGTTCGTCGTCGGCATCGGTGTCCGCGCCGTTCGACCGGTTGAGCACGCGATGCAGGCGCGGACGCGAGATGCCGAGCCGGCGCGCTGCCTCGGTCTTGTTGCCGCGACAGATCTCGAGCATGCGCACGACCGCCGCGTGGTTCAACTCGCGGAGCGTCGCTGGAAATGGCAGCTCGCCATTGGACGCTGGTGCGGACGGCGCCACTTCGGCCACATCCGGGGCATCGATCGATGGTCCCGTGGCGAGCAGCACCGCACGCTCGATCACGTTGCGCAGCTCGCGGATGTTGCCCGGCCACCGTCGCTCGCGCAGCGTCCGCTCGGCGGACGGCGTGAGCGACATCAACGGCTGGTCGTACTCGCGCGCGAAGCGCTCGAGGAAGGCGTGCGCGATGAGCCCCACATCGTCGTGTCTCGCGCGCAGTGGCGGCAGCTCGATCGGCACGACGTTCAGGCGGTAGTAGAGGTCCTCGCGGAACTCACCGCGCTTCACCGCGGCGCCAAGATCCACGTGCGTCGCCGCCACCAGCCGCACGTCGAACGGGATGGCGCGGGTGCCACCCACGCGGCGCAACATGCGCTCCTCGAGCGCACGCAGGATCTTCCCCTGCAGCGGGAGCGCCAGATGTCCGATCTCGTCGAGGAAGAGCGTGCCGCCGTGCGCGAGCTCCATCAGCCCCGGCTTCGCGCCCGACGCACCAGTGAACGCACCCTTCTCGTGGCCGAACAGTTCGCTCTCCAGCAGGTTCTCCGGGATCGCCGCGCAGTTCACGTCCACGAACGGCGCCTCGCGCCGCGGCCCGTTGTAATGGATGGCCCGGGCGAGCAGCTCCTTTCCCGTGCCGGTCTCGCCGGTGATGAGCACCGTCACCGTGGGACGCGGGATCACTCGCGCCGCGCGATCGAGTGCGGCGAGCAGCGCGGGACTCTCGCCGAGGATACCGTCGAAGTGCAGCTTCGCGCGCTCTCCAGCGGCGAAGGCGGAGGCGTCGGCATCGGCCTTCAGCCGCTCCGCGCCTTCCCGCAGCCATGACGTGAGCAGTCCCATGTCCTGCGGCAGCGCGAAGTACTCGTCGGCGCCGGCGCGGATGAGCGAGGCCACCAGGTGATGATCGGAGTCCACCCCCACTGCGGCCACCAGCCGGTTGCCGCGCGGGAGCTGGCGCAGGGTCGTCTCGAGTCGCTGCTCATCGCCCGCGGCGGCGAGCAGGGTGATGGTGCCCTTTCGTGGCTGGAGGGCCGCTGCCTCCTCCACGACGACGAAGCTCAGGCCGTTCGCCGATGCGAGTGCCGGCCACTCGGCGTGGAAGGAGTCGGTGAGCGCGAGGACGCGGAGCTCGGACAAGCGCGGCTGGGGCGTGGCGCGGGCGGAGGGAAGCACGCCGCTCGTGAATGCGGGTCTGGACTGCGCGGAGGCGGTCGTCGGCATCGCCATCGGGGCCGGGGCTGGCGGCCGACGACGCGCACTCCCGAAACATTCACGGAGACCACGCCGGGGGCCAGAAGGACTGTCCCGTCCTCGGCAGGGTCGGTGCCCCGCCCAGCCCGTCCGATGGAAACGGATAAGACATTGACCCGCATTGTCTTGCGCCTGTCACAACCACGATCGACGCCAGAACGCCGTATCGAACCGGCGTGCACGCCGTATCGAACCGTTACGCGGCTCGGCCCTCCTGGCCGGCGTTCAGGCCGTCTCTCCCTGCATTCGGCCGGCATCGGAATCGGGCGCCATGCGCAGGAGCAGGAATCCGGTAACGCCGGCCAGCACCGAGGCGAGGAAGGTCCCGAGCTTCGCCGCCGTCAGCAAGGCGGCATCCTGGAAGGCGAGTCCGGCGATGAAGAGCGACATCGTGAATCCGATCCCGCCGAGCCAGGACACGCCATGGACCAACCTCCACGTCGCGCCAGCGGGGCGCGCTGCGAGACCCGTCTTCACGGCCAGCCACGCGGCGAGAGAAATGCCGATCGGCTTGCCGAGCAGGAGCCCGAACACCACGCCGATCGCGACAGGGCTGCCGATCAGCGTGCCCGCTCCGGCGAGCGGCACCCCCGCGTTCGCGAGGGCGAACAGGGGCATGATGCCGAAGGTGACCACACCGTGCAGCCCGTACTCCAGCCGCGCGAGCGGGGCCTGCGCCTGTTCGGTGAGCTCCTCCAGGCGGTGGAGCGCGTCCTGATGCGCGCTGCTGGAGAGCACGGTGCGCTCCGGGTCGCGCGCGTCGTGGAAGTCGTCGAGCGCTTCGCGCGCGCCGGCGAGGAAGGCGCCTTCGTCGATGCGCGTGCGAGACGGGATGGTGAGCGCGAGCAGCACGCCGGCCACGGTCGCGTGCACGCCGGAGATCAGCACCGCCGCCCACAGCGCCACGCCGATCAGCGCGTACGCCCACGCCGCACGGACGCCCGCCGCGTTGGCCAGCGCGGACAGCACGAGCAGCGCGCCCGCGGCCGCCAGCGCTCCCCATGACACGCCGGCGCTGTAGAACAGGGCGATCACGAGCACGGCGCCCATGTCGTCGGCAATGGCGAGCGCCGACAGGAAGACTCGCAGCGAGCCCGGGATGCGATCTCCCAGCAGCGCCAGCACGCCGAGGGCGAAGGCGATATCGGTGGCCATCGGGATTCCCCACCCCGGCGCGCCTGCCTTCCCCGCATTCAGGGCGGTGAACAACACCGCCGGAACCACCATCCCGCCGATCGCCGCCGATACCGGCAGTGCCGCGTGCCGGAGCGAGGCGAGCTCCCCGACGAGCACCTCACGCTTGATCTCGAGGCCGACGAGGAAGAAGAACACGGCCATCAGGCCGTCGTTGATGACCTGATGCAGCGTGAGGCGCGCGCCGGTCCCCCCGACCGCGACGGTGAGAGGTGTGTCCCACAGCACGTGATAGGAATGCGCCCACGGCGAATTGGCCCATCCCATGGCGATGGCGGCGCACAGCAGCAGGACGATGCCACCCGCGGGCGCGCTTTCCATGAACCGGTGGATCGGCTCGGTGACCCGTTCCACCACCGTGGTACCCGTGGAGGCGGACGCGGTCATGGGACGAGACATCGCGGACGCGGGGAGGCGCGCATGATGCCAGTCTACCGAATCGGGCGAACTGGCGCGACCTGCGGCGCCGCATGCGTGGACCATCTCGTCCGGTCGTGCTAGCTTCAAATGGGAATTGGCTGCCCACCGCTGGGAGCGGCCGCGTTCCCGACCCGGTAGCTCAATCGGTAGAGCAAGCGGCTTTTAACCGCTAGGTCGTGGGTTCGATTCCCACCCGGGTCATCTCGTGCCTCCATCGCAATATCTCACGTGACCAAGCCGACTTCGGGCCGCGCAGACGCCGACCTGTATCGTCTGCTCGTCGATACGGTGCGCGACTACGCCATCTTCGCGCTCGACCCGTCTGGCCACGTCGCCAGCTGGAACGAGGGTGCGCGCCGCATCAAGGGCTACGAGCCGGAGGAGATCATCGGGAAGCACTTCTCGGTGTTCTACCCGCCGGAGAAGGTCGCCGAGCGATTTCCCGAGTACGAGCTCCGCGTCGCAGCGCGGGAGGGGAGGTTCGAGGACGAAGGCTGGCGCGTTCGCAAGGACGGCACGACCTTCTGGGCCAACGTCGTCATCACCGCCCTGCACGATGCCGACGGCAAGCTCGTCGGTTTCGCCAAGGTGACGCGCGACCTCACCGAGCGTCGTGAGGCCCAGCTCAAGGCGGTGGAAGACGCGCGTCGTCTCGCGCTCTCGGAGGAAGCGAACCGTACCAAGTCGTCCTTCCTCGCCGCGATGAGCCACGAGCTCCGCACCCCGCTCAACGCCATCGGCGGATACGCCGACCTCCTCCTGGCCGGCGTGGGTGGTGAGCTGACCGCCCAGCAGCGCCAGTACGTGGAGCGCCTGCACGCCGGCCAGCGCCACCTGCTCGGCGTGATCAACGACATTCTCAACTTTTCCCGCATCGAGGCCGGCCAGCTCGAGTACGACATCGAGCCCGTGCGCCTGCAGGAATCGATCGATGCGGTCCTTCCGCTCATCGAGCCGCAGGCGCGCGCACGCAGGATCGAGCTCATGAACGGAAATCCCACCGACATCACCGTGCTCGCCGACGGCCCGAAGGTGGAGCAGATCCTCATCAACCTGCTCTCCAACGCAGTGAAGTTCACCGAGCCCGGTGGCAGCATCTCGCTGCATGCGGGGCGCGATGGTGAGCGGGGCTACGTCTCGGTGCGGGACACCGGCGTGGGCATCCCGGCCGAGAAGCTCGGCGCCGTGTTCCAGCCATTCGTGCAGGTGGGCCGCAACCTCACCAGCCCGCACGAGGGCACCGGCCTCGGGCTCGCCATCAGCAGCGACCTGGCGCGCGGCATGGGAGGGGAGCTGACCGTGGAGAGCACGGTCGGCGAAGGGTCGGAGTTCACGCTGAAGATGCCGCTGGCGGACCGCTGACGCCCGGGAGCGCTCACGGGCAGATCTCGATGCCCACAAGACACTACGGGGAGGCGCGAGTGCGCCTCCCCGTAGTCTTGCTGCGACGGTGACTGCGCTCGATCAGGGATTGCGATCGATGCAGGTGCCGTTGGCGAACTGCGGGTTGTTCTGCTCCTGGAACGGCACCGGGAAGTTCACGTCGCTGCCGTAGGGGCTGCCGATGATCGTCTGCCCCGTCGGGAACACCTGATCCTGCGGAATCCCGTAGTCGCGCACCATGCGACGCAGGTCGCCCAGGCGATGTCCGGTGAGGTACAGCCAGAACGCGCGCTCGCTGAAGAACTGCTTCACGCGCGCCGTCGGGGTGACCGGATCCACGAGCGGCGTCAGGCCGGCGTCAGCACGCAGCGAGTTCAGGGTGGTCAGGTACGCGCTGCTGTTCCCCTTGTTCAGCGCCGCCTCCGCCTCGATCAGGCGGGCCTCGACGCCGGAGGCGAGGACCACCGGAGAGTCGAGGTTGGAGTACTTGCCCGGCTCGTAGACGGGCGTGTGGAACGCGTCGCTGCCGACGGCGATCGAGTCGACCACCACGCGCGGATCGATGGTGTTGGTGCCCGAGGGGCCGCGGTTGAAGTAGTGCAGGCCGTTGGTCCCCTCGCTGGTCGCCGCCGACGACCGGTGCTCGGAGGTGATGTTCTGGTAGATGCCGTTGTACTGGCCCGAGGTGTTCGGGCTGTACTCGACGGTGTACTCGAAGTCCGTCGGTACCGCCGACACGGCGGCTGCGGCACCCGCATAGTCACCCTTCGCCAGCAGGGCGCGACCGAGACCGACTCGCGCCAGGTTCGCCTGCGCATCGGAGCCCGCCGCTGCTGCACGGGTCGCCGCGAGGTTGAACCGGTTGATGGCGCTGTCGAGCATGGCAGCCGTCGTGATGCCCGGGCCCAGCGTGAGCTGGCCATTCAGGTCCGTCGTGCTGAACGGCACGCCGGAGCAGAAGGTCTCGGCGAAGAACAGGTAGGAGTACCCGGCGTAGTTCGTCAGCATCGCCTGGTCTTCCGTGTTCTTGCGCTCCGGCACCGCGTCGAACGCGGCCGCGGCCTGCTCGCTGAGGTTGCGGGCGCGATGCAGGTACTGGTACACCGGCAGCAGGTTCGTGTTGTCGATCGTCACCGTGCGGCGATCGATGTCCTGCATGCCGGTGAAGGTGCTGGCGTACCACAGCTCGTCGGTCAGCAGGCCGCTGATGCCGATGATGCCGGGCGTGCCGTTGTTGCCCGGCGGGCCGGTGAGGGCGCGCGCGAACTCGTACTGCGCGCCGTTCCGCAGCTCGTTCAGGTTGGCGGTGTTGCGCGCGACGTCGCCGGTGACCAGGTCAGGGTTGGTCAGATCCACCAGCTTGTCCGTGTTGCACGCCGCCAGCGACGCGATTGCGAGGATGCCGACGCCGAGCCGGGCCAGCCTGGCCCGGCCGACGCGTGCGGCCTCCGTCGTTGTGTGCTTCATCGATTTAGGCTCCCGATCAGAAGTTCGCGTCGACACGAATCTGGAACAGCCGGTTCGGCGGTACCGTCGTGAAGTCCGCGGTGGTGAAGTTGGCCTGGCCCGCGTAGTTCAGCTCGGGATCGAGACCGGTGTACTTCGTCCAGGTGGCGAGGTTGCGGCCGGCGAGGGTGATGCTCAGCCCCTGCGCCGCCACGCGAGTGGTGTAGCGGTTCGGCACCATGAAGGTGAGCGCGACCTCACGCAGCTTCACGAAGCTCGCGTCCTCGGCGTAGCCGGCGTACGAGCCGTACACCGAGCGGGCGACGATCGCCGCCTGCCGGTCCAGCGGCAGGTTCGTATCGTACAGCGCCGCACCGTTGCCGAAGTCGCGGGTGCTCTCGCGCCACGCGCGCGTCATGTTCAGGAGCTTCATGCCGCCCTTGTAGTCGAGCAGGCCGGAGAGCTTCACCACCTTGGCGAAGGTGAGGTCCGTGGTGAACGACGCCTCGCGGGTGGGGAACGGATTGCCGAGGTAGACCACGGTATCCGTGCGCACCTGCACTTCGTTGGCGCTCAGCAGCCCGTTCCCGTCCGCGTCGCTGTAGCTCACGATCGGGAAGTGGAAGTACGAGCCGAGCGCATAGCCCTGGACGTGGCGCTGCGTGCTCGTGATGGTGACCGGCGCGTTCGGCTTGCCCTGCGCATCCACACCGAGGTCGGTGAGGCGGTTGCGGGTGAACGAGCCGGAGAGCGAGGTGTTCCACTCGAGGCGGCTGCTGCGCAGCGGCGTGCCGCTGAGCATGTACTCGACGCCCTTGTTGTTCACCGAGCCCACGTTCTCGAAGCGGCTGCCCGCCGAACCAGCCGAGGGCGGCAGCGGCTTGCTGACGAGCGCGTCGTGCGAATCCTTGTTGTAGTACGTCAGCTCGAGGCCGAGGCGATCGGCGAAGAACTGGCTCTCGAAGCCGAGCTCCATCTCCGTCGTGCGCTCCGGCTTCAGGTTCGGGTTGCCGATCGAGCCGAAGGTGATCGCCGCCACGTCGGTCGCCTCACGCGTCGTGACGTTGGCGCTGAAGCTCTGGATTGCCGCCGTCGGGCCCGGGCGCAGGCCGGCCTGGCCGTACGCCGCGCGCAGGCGGAGGCTGCTCAGCGCGTCGAACTTGGGGAAGAAGCTCTCGTCCGAGATGACCCACGAGCCGCTGACCGACGGATACGAGATCCAGCCGATGTCCTGGCCGAAGGCGGTGTTCTTGTCCGCGCGGAGCGCGGCGTTGAGGAACACCTTGTCGCGCCAGGCGAACTGCTGCTGCAGGTACGCGGCGAGCGTCGCGTTCGGCGAGTTGGTCTCGCCAGCCGCGAAGTCAGACGTGGCACCGGCGAGCGACGTCTCGATGCCCGGCGTGAGGCCGGCGCCGAAGGCGTACACCTGGTGGTTGTGCTCACGGATGTACTGCGTACCGACCGAGGTCGTGGAGACGAGGTCCGGGCGGAGGTCACGGATGGCCGTGCCGCTCAGGTTCGTCGTCAGGTCGTAGATGTCCGACGTGTTGCTCTGGATGAACCCGAACTCGTACGGCGGGCCGAACACGCTGTACGCGCTCGTGCGCGGGATGCGGTTGCGGTCCTCACGAGCGTAGCGATCGACGCCCGCCGTGCCGTTGAAGCTCAGCCAGGTGAGCGGACGGAACTCGCCGTGCACCGAGCCGGTGAGACGCGTGTAGTTCTGGTAGGTCTTCCAGTCGTAGAAGAACGCCGGATCATCCGAGAAGCCCTGGGTGGAGGCAACGGCGTCCGGCGTCGGCAGGCCGGAGAGGCCCATGCCCACGAGGCCGTACAGCGCGTTGTCCGACTGCGGCAGCTCGGCGCGGCTGTCGAGGTACGAGATGTTCGCCCCTACCGTGAGCAGCTCGCCGAACCGGCCGGTGCTGTTGGCCTGCACCCGGATGCGCTGCTGGGTGTTCATCGGCTGGACGCCGTGCTCGTTGCTGTAGTCGGTGCCGAGGTAGAACGTGGCGCCCTGCGAGCCACCGGACACGCTGCCGCCGACGGCCTGACGGTCGCCGACCTTGAAGATCTTGTCACCACCCGCCTCGAGCGGGTTGTAGCTGTAGACCGTGGTGATCCCCGTGCAGCCGACCTGGTTGCCGGTCGGGTTGTTGCCGATCGCCAGGCGCATGAAGTCGCAGCGGCCGGGCGAGGCGAGCGGGGTCACGACGCCGCCGGACAGCTTGACGAGGTTGCCGATGGCGTAGACGTTGTCCGGGAACTTGGCCTGCTGGTCGAGGCGGCCCTGCTCCGCGTAGACGCGGAAGTCCGGATGACCGGAGGTGCCGCGCTTCGTCGTCACCTGGATGACGCCGTTGGCAGCAGCGGTGCCGTAGAGCGCCGCAGCCGCGGGACCCTTGAGCACCTCGATGCTCTCGATGTCGTTCGGGTTGATGTCGTTGAAGCGCGACGGCGACTGGCCACCGACGCCGAACGAGAGCGAGGCCTCGCTGTTCTCCACGCGGATGCCGTCGATGACGATGAGCGGCGCGTTGGACAGCGACATCGAGTTGCTGCCGCGGATACGCACACGGGCACCGCCACCGGTGGTGCCGCTGCTCTGCGTCACCACCACGCCCGACACGCGGCCGGCGAGGAGGTCGCTGGCGCTGCTCGTCGTGGCGAGCGGCACCTGGTCGGTGTTCACCACGCCCACCGAGCTGCCGATCTCGCGCGTTTCCTGCTCGCGGCCGGTGGCCGTCACGACCACGCCGCCGATCTGGAGCGCCGCCTGCTGCAGCGCGAAGTTGGCCGTCACCGTCTGGCCTTCGGCCACCGCGACGCGCTGCGTCTGCGGGGAGTAGCCGAGCATGATCGCCGACACGTCATGGCTCCCGGCGGGAACCGTGACGATGCGATAGGTACCATCCTGGCCCGTCTGGGCCCGGAGATTCGTTCCGACGACGGAAACGCGAGCGCCCGCCAGTGGGGAGCCATCCAGCGCCCGCACCGTACCCGCGACCACGCCGCCACGTCCCTGCGCGACCGCAGCGAGCGGCACGGCAGCGATGGCGAGCAGGCCGAGGAGCGTGCCCTTCAGGTTCTTCATGATTCGCCTTCTGAGGAGAATGTTCAACACACTGGTGTGTGAGTTCGAATCCGGAATCACACCGGCAGTGTGGGAGTGCCCGACTCACCCTGCACCACGCAGGGCAGCGGCAGTCTACTGACACGGCGACTGATGTTTAGCGAGGGTCATGAACACGCACAAGCGGCCTTGACGCCTCGCTTTACCCATCTCTCGCCGAGCCTTAAGACAACTGACTCCTTACGGGGATGCGCAGTCACAGACAGCGGAATCGCGCATTTGGTTGCGAGCTCGGCGCTGGCGCCCACAAAACAAGAACGAGGGCGGGAGCCATTGGCTCCCGCCCTCGTTCCTCGTCCCGTCCCTGCGATCAGGGGTTGCGGTCGATGCACCCCGTGAAGTTCGGGTTGCTCTTCTCGCTGTCAGGTACGGGGAAGTTCACGTTGTCCCCATACTCGCCATTCTTGAAGAACGTGCCTTCCGGCCAGACCGTCTCCGGCGCCCGACCGTACTGGCGGCTCAGGCGACGCAGGTCGCTGAACCGCTCGCCGCGGCCGTACTGCCAGAACGCCTTCTCGCGGAAGAACTGATCCACCGCCGCATCGAAGGTGAGCGGGACCGGGAGTGCCGGCATCGCGTCGATGACCAGGTTGCCGTACTGCGGCGGGTCGGCGCGAAGGTTGTTGAGGATCGTGTTCATCGCCGCGTACCCCGCCGGCGTCTTCTTGTTGAGCTGCGCCTCCGCTTCGATCAGCCGCGCATCGAGCCCGTTGACCAGGGAGATGGGATCCTCGCGGCCCCAGTTCGTGAGCTCGGTGAACGGCGTGGTGGTATCCAGGCCCACGCCCTTGGCCGGCTTCTTCTGGATGCGCGGATCGTTCGACGAGTAGAACGGAATCGCATTGAGGATCCGGACCGTCCCCGCGGGCGACAGGCTGTCACCCACCGAGTAGCGGTGAGAGCTCGTGTACATCTGCCACCACTCGTTGCTCTGGGTCGTCACCGAGTAGGTGATGAGGTACGCGTAGTCGGTCGGAATCCCCGACACGAGGGTCGCCGCCTCGTCGTACTTCCCGAGGTCGACCAGCGCCCGCGCCTTCGTGATCAGCGTGGCGTTCCGGATGCGGACCGTCTCGGCGTCATTCCCCGTCAGGTTGGTGAGCGCCGTGTCCAGGCGGGTGATGGCGGCCTGGAACACCTCGGCGTTGGTGAGCGGCTGGGTGTACACCGGGACACCGTCCACCGTCTCGCCGAGCGGGATGCCGTTGCAGAACGCCTGGCCGAGCGTGACCTCGAAGAAGCCGATCTCCATGAACATCTCGGCGTACTTCGTCTTCTCGTCCGGCGCGTACTGCGCCAGGGCGAGCGCGGCGTCGCGTGCAAAGCCGCGCGACTGCTGGAGCCGCTCGTACACGGGCCGGAGCACGCCGTCGTTGCTCAGCGTGGTGCGCTGGTCGGCGTCGTTGCGCTGCGAGAAGGAATCGGCGGACTGGACCTCGTCCGTCATCAGCCCCTCGAAGTTCCAGATGTACTCCTGGTTGTTGTTGCCGCCGTTCAGCGAGTTGCGGAAGCGGCCAAGCGCGCCGTTGTACAGCGCAAGGGCACCCGTGCTGCTCTGCACGTCGCTCGGCAGGATGACCTGCGGCTGCTGCTGCTCGAGCAGGCTGTCCTGCACGCTGCACGCGCCGAGAGCGAGCATCGCCAGTGCGCCAGCGCCGGCGGGAATCACCCGTCGAAAGCGATGAGTCAGGTTTGAAGTCATTTGGTATCGTCCTCTCGGGCGAATCAGAAGTGGAGATTCAGGCGCAGCGTGAAGTAGCTCGGCGGCGCCGTCGTCAGCAGGTTGGACACGATGTCGCCCGTGCCGTAGTTCGTCTCCGGATCAGGTCCGGTGAACGACGACCAGACGTGCAGGTTGCGCGCGCTGAGCGTCAGCGAGGCATCGCGCGCCCGCAGCTGATTGGCCAGGAAGGTGGGCACCGTGTACGTGGCGCTCACTTCGCGCAGGCGCCAGAACTGGCCCGTCTCCCAGTAGCCGTAATCACTGCCGAGGGTGCGGTAGGCCACGACGCGCGCCTGCGCGGCGAGCGGCGCCTTGGGGTTCTGCTCGTCGTAGCAGGTGAACTTCGCCCGGCAGAGGAAGCCCGTGTAGTTGTTGAAGATGCTGAACCCGCCGCGATAATCGAGCAGCGTGTTCACCTGCAGCTTCCGGTTGAAGAAGTTGAAGCCGTTCTGGATGGTGACGAGGTCACGCGGCGAGGAGTAGCCGAGGAACTGGAAGTTCTTGTCCACGGTGATCTCGCTGGCGACGATGATGCCGTCGCCATTCGCATCGCTGTACGTGTAGGGCCGCGCGAACACGCCGTTGATCGGCAGGCCGAGCGAGTCGCGATAGCTTCCCGTCCCGATCGTCGGATTCGGCTCACCCTGCTCGTTGTAGCCGAGCGACTTGATGATGTTGGTGTTGTGCGAGCCGCCGACGGTGAGATCCCAGCCGAAGTCGCGGCGATCCACCAGCGTGGAGGTGATGGTGGCCTCGATGCCGCTGTTGGCGATCGAGCCGAGGTTGCGCGTCACGCTGAGTGCCGAGGGGCCGGCGGACGGTGCGATCGGCTGGCTGATCAACGCGTCCTTCGTGACGTTGTTGTAGTACGTGAAATCGATGTTGAACCGGCTGTTGAACAGCCGTGACTCGAAGCCGACCTCGCGCTCGGTGGAGCGCTCGGGCTTCAGGTTCGGGTTGCCCAGCGCGCTGGCGAGCAGCGCAGGGGTATCCGTCGCATCCGAGGCATCGGTGCCGATGCTCACCGTCGTCGCCGCGAAGGTGCGCAGCGCCGTCGTGGAGCCCGGCTGGACGCCCGACGCGCCGTACGCGCCGCGCAGGCGGAGCTGGTCGAGCCAGCTGAACTTCGGGAAGAACGACTCGTCCGAGATGATGTACGAGACGCCGAGCTTCGGGTAGAACACGCGCTGGAACTTGGTGCCGAAGGCGCTGTTCTGGTCGGTGCGCGCCGCTGCGGTGATGAACAGCAGGTCGCGGATCGTCGCCTGCTCCTGCAGGTAGTAGCCGAGCGTCTTGTCGGCGCGGATGAAGCTGCCGTCGACGAAGGCAATGGCGGCCTGTCCCGGCGACTGCGCGCCCGGGGGCAGCTGGTCGCCTTCCGCGTCCGTGAACTCGCTCTGCTGGTTCGTGTACTGCGCGCCGAGCGTCGTCTTCAGGTTCAGCGTGGTCAGCGCCTGCCAGGTGGCGTTGCTCGTGACCTGCGCCGAGAGGTTGCGGTCAACGCTGCGCGTGTCGCGCACGAAGCTGTCCTCGATGCGGTCGCCACCGCCCACCGCGCACTCGTTGAACCGGCAGAGCGCAACACGGTCACGGTTGGCGAGGTCCATGCCGACCGTCGCGTCGTTCTGCATCCAGCTGAACGGACGCCAGTGCGCGTCGCCCGACGTGGTGAGGCGATCGATCTTGAGCTGGTTGAGGCGCTGGAAGGTGCTGGCCGGCGTGTACTGCGCGTAGCCGCCGAGCTCCTCGCCGAGGAGGCCGGTGTTGGTGTAGCCGAGGCAGCTCGAAGGGGCGGTCGCGCATGCCGCCGTCGGCTTGAACCCGGGGTTGCCGAACGCCTGGAAGAGGAAGCTTTCGGTGTTGTTGTCCACGGGTGGCAGGCGTTGCGCCGTCTTGCCGTAACCGATGCTCACGCCCATGTCGAGCTTCGGGCTGATCGCCGCGTTCAGGTTGCTGCGCAGCGAGAGCCGGTTGAAGTACTCGGGATGCAGCCACTCCTCGCGGATGTTCGTGCCCGTGGAGCTCAGGTAGTCCTGGCTGAACTGGGGAAGCGTCAGCGTGCCCTGCTCACCCTCGAAGTCGCCGCTGACGAAGTAGCGCACCGCATCGGTGCCGCCGCTCACCTGCGCGCCGACACCCTTGGTGTAGCCCGTGGTGATGGGCGAGAACTGCTTGTCCGCCAGCAGGTTGTACGAGGTCAGGCTGTCCACCACGCAGGTGGCGGGCGTCGCCGCAAGGTCAGCCAGGAGGCAACGGCGCGGCGTGGCCGGCGTGGCTGGCCGATGTCCCCACAGCGCGTACTGGGACGGATAGTCGTTGCGGTCCTTCACCAGCCCGCCCTCCGCGTGCACCGTCCACCGCGGAGCGCCGGCGACGCCGCGCTTGGTGGTGATGACGATGACACCGTTCGCCGCGTCGGTGCCGTACAGCGTCGCCGCCGACGGGCCCTTCACGATCTCGATGTCCGCGACTTCCTCCGGATTCAGCGTGTTGAGGAAGCTGGCCGCCGTACCGCCCGTGTTCAGGCTGAGCGCACCGGAGCTCATGCGGACCCCGTCGATCACATAGATCGGGTCGCTGCTCAGCGAGATCGACTTGATGCCGCGGATACGGATCACCGGGGCGGATCCGGTCATGTTCCCCGCCAGCACCTGGACGCCAGGCGCCTTGGCTACCATGAGGTCGGCCAGGTTGTTGACGGGGGTCGTCTCGACCTTCTCGGCGATGTTGCCGAGCGTCGTGACGGAGTTGCCCAGCTCCACCTTGCGCTGCTCGCCCGTTGCGGTGGTGACGATCTCGGTGAGCTTCACGCTCGACTGCTCGAGCGAGAAATCGAGCGTGGCCGGGGCGCCGGCCGTCGCGGTCACGGACTTCTTCTGCTCGATGAAGCCGATGCGGGTCGCGCGGACGTCCATCGTCCCGGGCTTCACGTGCAGGGTGTACCGCCCGTCTGCGTTGGTGCTGGCGACAGCGGTAGTGCCGACGGCGTACACACGCACGTCGGAGATGGGCTGGTTGGTTCCGGCGGCTGTCACTCGGCCGGTGACCGTCGCCTGCGCCATGAGCGCTGCCGGCGTGCTGACTGCCGCCACGATGGCGAACGCCGACGTTGGCCCGAAGCGGAGGATGGATCGCAACAATCGCATGGGTCCGTACCCTGGTGAGGAAGTGCGACCGCACCGGCGGCCTGGAAGGGGCCGTCGATCGGTCGTGTAGCCGGGATACGGGCGACCCCGGCCACTCGAGGATTGTGCTGGGAGCTGGCGAACTGCGGTATTACTTCGAAGTCACCCGACTCGCAAGGCCGCGGGCGCTCCGGGTACCACCACTTCGATTCCGAATCTCGCAGACCTCGGTAGCGCCGATTGCGTCACTCGTCAAGCGAATCCTGCGAGACCGACCTCTCAGCGATCCGCTGGAGCGCCCTGCACCGGCGCCTTCGCCAGCCACTCCCCTCCATCCACCACCATGATCGCACCCGTGATCCACGACGCGGCCGGCGAGCACAGATACGCCGTCATCGCGCCGATGTCCGCCGGCGACCCCCAGCGTCCGAGCGGAATGGCCTTCTTCGCATAGCTCTCCATCGCCCGCTCCACCGCGAACACGTCGGGCACGCCCTCGGCGGTCGGCGGCGGCGTGAACGCCTTGCGCACCCCTTCGGTGGGAATCGGCCCGGGCGCGATGGCGTTCATGCGCACCCGATCGCGCGCCCATTCCAGCGCCAGGGTGCGGGTGAGCGCGTCGATCCCCGCCTTCGCGGCCGTCGCGTGGGCCATCAGCGGCCAGCCGCGGTAGTGCAGCGTCATCGAGATGTTGACGATGCTCCCGCCCCCGCTCGCGCGCATCGCCGGCAGTGCGGCCTGCGCGCAGAAAAAGGTGCCGTACAGGTCGATCTCGATCACGCTCTTCCACGCATTCACCGAGAGCGACTCCGAGGGCGCGTAGAAGTTGCCCGCCGCGTTGTTGACGAGGATGTCCAGGCGACCATGCTCCTCGGCGATGCGCGAGACGACCTCCTTCACCCGCTCCTGCTCGCGGACGTCCACCGCGACGCCGCTCGCCCTGCCGCCGGCAGAGCGGATCTCCGCCGCCGCGGCGTCCACGCGCTCCTGCTTGCGGCTCGCCAACACCACGTGCGCGCCGAGCGCGGCGAGGGTGTCGGCGATCCCTCGACCGATGCCGCTGCCGCCGCCGGTCACGAGCGCCACCTGGCCGTCGAACAGGCCGGGGCGGAAGACATCGAGCGGCGACGAGACGGGAGGAGTCATCGGCATTCTTCCGGCGTAAGGGTGGCGGGGTCCGAGGCGCAACCCACCGATTCCGCGGCCGGATCCACTATCGCAGGATCCGGAGCGGGCTGACCCAGGTCGGCTGGATCCATCGCGTGCGGCACCAGCACGTCCTGCAGTGCGTCCGCCAGCGTGGCCGCCTCCGGCGCCGGCGACACGGTGAGCGCAAGGCCGAGCTGCACGACCGGCGCAAAGGAGCGGCGGTGATGTGGCGTGATCCCATGGGCAACGAGCCCGGCGTGGTGCTCGGCAGTGCCGTAGCCGACGTTGGTCTCCCAGCGGTAGTGCGGATGCCGCCGTGCGAGGGCGCGCATCAGGCGGTCGCGGGTGACCTTGGCGACGATGGAGGCGCAGGCGATGGAGTGACAGCAGCCATCGCCGCCGACGACGGCAGTGTGCTCCACGCCGAGGGAGCGGATGCGGTTGCCGTCGAGGATCACGTGGTCAGGGGTGACCCGCAGCCGGCCGATGGCGCGCCGCATGGCGAGCACCGCGGCGTGGTAGATGTTGAGCCGATCGATCTCCCGAACGCTCGCCGCGCCGACCGCCACGGCCAGGGCGCGCTCGGTGATGCGTGCGGCCAGCTTCTCGCGCTCGTCGGCGCCGAGCTTCTTGGAGTCGTCCACGCCGCGAATGGCGCGGGCGTCGGGGGGCATGACGACCGCACAAGCGACGACGGGGCCCGCGAGGGGGCCCCGTCCGACTTCGTCCACTCCGGCGATGAGGGGTCCTCGTGACGCGCGGAGCTCCCGTTCGAGCGTGCTCCAGCGAGGCATGCCCTGCCGAGGTGGAGGTTACTGCGCGGCGGTTTCCGCCTGCGGAACGCGCGCCTTCTTTTCCTTGATGCGGGTGGCCTTGCCGGTGAGGTTGCGCAGGTAGTAGAGCTTGGCGCGACGCACGCGGCCACGGCGGACGACGTTGATGTCGGCCAGCATCGGGCTGTGGAGCGGGAAGATGCGCTCGACGCCGACGCCGTTGGAGATCTTGCGCACGGTGAACGTCGCGCTGACGCCGCTGCCGCGGCGGGCGATGCAGACTCCCTCGAACGCCTGGATGCGCTCCTTCTCCCCTTCCTTGACGCGAACGTTCACGCGCAGCGTGTCACCGGCACGGAACGGGGGGAGGTTGTCGCGGAGCCACTCTTTCTGGGTTTCGATGAAGGGATGCATATGACGCTCGGGGCCGGAGGCCCGGTTCGGGGCTTAACTGGTAGAGACTGGGCAAGTTAGCGCTCTGGAGGGCGCGAGTCCACCCCTGCCCTGCGCCAGAAAGCGAAACAGCCCCGCCGGCATGCCGGCGGGGCTGATCACGTGCAGGAACTGCCTGGAGCTTACGGCGTGCAGGTCGGGGCGGTCTTGGTGT
>DASUXT010000173.1:0-2533 GCA_036377775.1 Gemmatimonadaceae bacterium
CCACGCCATCAACATCCTCCGCGGCGAAGCGACGGATCACTCACCAGCAACTGGTGACTCGAAGTGACGGTTCACCGTTCACCGTTCACGGTTCACGTGAAGTCCGCAGTGACGGTTCACCGTTCACCGTTCACGGTTCACTCGCTCTCATGACCGTCCTCCTCACCCTCCACGACGTCGAGCCCGCCGTGCGCCTCAACGCCCGCCTCGAGGGCGAGGGGGTGGAGACCGCCGTCGTCAGCCCGCTCGACGACGTGCGCGCCGAGATCCGCCGCGCGCGTCCGTCGCTCATCGTCGTGAGCGGGGACCTCACCGACCCGTCGAACGTGGCTCTGCTGCGCGAGCAGCTCTGGGAAGGCGTGCCGGTGGTCGGCCTGGTGGACAGCGAGCGTGACGACCCGCTGCACCGCGAGCGGCTCCGTTCACTCGGCTACACCGAGCTGTTCGCGAAGCCCATCGTCGTGGACGACGTAGCCACCGACCTTCGCCGCCTCATGGAGCGCCACGAGCTGCAGGAGGCCACGGGGCTGATCGGCGAGAGCGAGGCGATGCGCGAGGTGATGGTGCGGATCGAGCAGATCGCTCCCGTCACCAGCACCGTGCTCGTCACCGGCGAGAGCGGCACGGGGAAGGAGCTCGTCGCGCGCGCGCTCGCCGCGCTGGGGCCGCGGCGCAACAAGCCGTTCATCGCCGTGAACGTGGGCGCGCTGCCGGAGAGCCTGCTCGAGAGCGAGCTCTTTGGCCACGAGAAGGGCGCGTTCACGGGGGCTGCCGAGCGGCGGCTGGGGCGGTTCGAGCTGGCCGACGGCGGCACCCTCTTCCTCGACGAGATCGGGGAGATCCCCCCCGCCACGCAGGTGAAGCTCCTGCGCGTGCTGGAGGAGCGTGAGCTGACGCGCGTGGGGGGCACGCAGAGCATCAGGGTGGACGTGCGCGTCATCGCCGCCACCAACCGTCCGCTGCGCGAGCACGTGGAGGAGGGGACCTTCCGCAGCGACCTGTTCTACCGCCTGAACGTGCTGCGCATCTACCTGCCGCCGCTGCGCGAGCGGCCGAGCGACATCCCCCTCCTCGTGCGCCGCTTCATCCGCGACCTCTCGGCGCAGCACGAGCGGCCCTTCCCGGGGCTGAGCGCCGATGCGATGGCCATGCTCGTGGAGTATCCGTGGCCGGGCAACGTGCGCGAGCTGCGGAACCTGGTGGAGAGCATGGTGGTGCTGTCGCACGGGCGGGAGATCGACGTCCCCGACCTGCCGCGGCAGATCAGGGAAGGGGGGAATCAGCGCTTTTTACCGGTGTACGTTGCCCCTGTAGTTCGAGGGGCGGAGCGGGCGGCGGGGGAGGGGCGGGAGCTGGAATTCATCCTGCGCAGCCTGCTGGAGCTGAACCTCCAGGTGGAGGAGCTGCGGCGGCAGGTGAACGAGGGGCGGGGCGACGGGCGCAGCTTCGGCGCGTCTTCGGGGGCCTTCATCGGCGAGGTGCCGGCGCCGGGGGAGGTTCGGGGGGGCGGCGGGGCGCCGGCGCTGGTGGATCGCATCGGGCCGCGTGACGAAAGTCCCCCTCCGAACGTCGTCACGATAGCACCGGGGACCCGGATGTCCGACGTGGAGCGGATGGTGATCGAGGCCGCGCTGAAGGAGACGCGAGGCAATCGTCGTCGTGCCGCCGATCTGCTGGGGATCGGGGAGCGAACGCTCTACCGGAAGATCCGGGAGTACCGCTTGCCGGAGCAGGAAGTTTCGCTTGACTAGCTGGCCGGCAAGTGGAATATTGGCAACCACCTACCGCTAGCGGCCCCGACGACGGGACCGCTGCCGCGCCCCACATTCCCGGCGATCCCCCCGCGTGGTAGGAGTTGCACCTCACATGAATCGACCGGAATGACGGTGTCGGCGAAGCCAGAAAACGCCCCGCCAACCTTGTCGTCGCGCACGCCGGCTGGCGGATCCCCGATTGCGGGCACCGTGCTGCCGATCGAGCGCGCCGAGGAGCTGCTGCTCACGCTGCCCGGCGTGCTGAACGTGCGCATCGTGGCGGGACCGAGCGGGGAGGTGAGCGAGGTGCACGTGCTGACGACGACGGAAGTGTCGCCGAAGCAGACGGTGCGCAACGTGGAGAGCGCGCTGCTGGCGAACCTGGGGATGCGGGTGAGCCACAAGAAGATCAGCGTGGCGACGAGCGAGGGCCCGGCGGCGGAGGCGATCCGCGCGGCGCGCTACACGCCAGGCGCGGCGATGCGCGCGGTACCGCAGGCGGAGCCGCAGGCGGCGCAGGCGCCGGCCGCGGAGCCCGCGCCGGCGGTGCGGAGCAACAAGCGGAAGATCGTGTTCGAGGACGTGGAGGTCCGGCGGTCGCGCATGAGCGGCATGAGCTGCCGCGTGACGCTGCGGTGCGGCGACGACGTGTTCGTCGGCGAGGCGCAGGGGCTGGAGACCGATCGTCTTCGCATCGAGACGGCAGCGCGCGCGGCGATGGTCGCGGTGGCGCAGGCCGATACTGATGGACGGACGCTGGCGTTCGAGGGCGCGAAGGT
>DASUXT010000174.1:0-8547 GCA_036377775.1 Gemmatimonadaceae bacterium
CGCTGCTTGCTCAGGTTCGGCGCGAGCCAGTACACTTCGTTCACGAGCTCGTCAGCCTTCACCACCTTGGGCGGCTCGGCGAGCCCTTCGCCGACCTGGGCGAGGAAGGTGACGTAGCCATGCGCGACGGCCTTGTAGTCCCGTAGCCCGGTGTCGGCGAGCTGCTGGACCCGGCGCGCGGTGGCGCGTTCGACGAGCTCGCGGGTGCGTGCGTCGTTCCACTGTTGCGCGCGCAGCGACGTCGGCGCGACGAGAAGCGCGAGAGCGCAGGCGACCGTTACCCTGGCGAGCGAGCGAGACATGCCGAAAGCTCGCCGGCGCTCACGTCCCGGACAAGCACGACAGCACTGCACCGCACATCATGAGCTTCGACCTATTCCGCGCCCGCGCGCGCGCCAATCATCTCGTGCCCGTGTGGCGCGAGACGCTGTTGGACACCGACACGCCGGTGACGGCATTCGCCAAGCTGCGCGCCGGCGGCGGTCCCTTCGCCTTCCTCCTGGAGAGCGCGCCGGCGGGAGGTGAGACGTGGGCACGCTACACCTTCATGGGCGTGGAACCGCGCGGCGCGTGGCGGCTGCGCGACGGCGAGGTGGACGAATGGACGCCGGCAAAGGGGTGGCATGGGGCGCACCGTCCGGCCGATCCGCTGGAGCACCTGAACGCCCGGCTGCGCGCCTGCCCACCGGTCGACGTGCCCGAACTCGGCGGCTTCTGGAGCGGCGCCGTCGGCTTCTTCGGCTACGACACGGTGCGGCACATCGAGCGGCTGCCATCGCCTCCTCCGCGCGGCGACGCGGCGCCGGACGGATTGTTCGTGTTCACCGACGCGCTGGTGATCATCGACAACCTGCGCTCGCAGGCACGCGTGGTCGTGGGCGCGCCGATCGGTGAGGAGACGAGTGAGACGGCGCTGCGGCTGGCGTACGATCAGGCGGCAGCGACGATCGAGCGCACGATCGCCAGACTGCGCGGTCCGAACGTGCTGCCGCCGCTCGACCTGCGCCCCGACGCGCCGGCGGCGCAGGGCGAGTCGTCGTACTCGCGCGAGAAGTTCATGCAGGACGTGGATCGCATCAAGGAATACATCGCCGCCGGCGACGCCTTCCAGGTGCTGCTCGCGCGGCGCATCCGCGTGCCGCACGACTTCCCGTCCGACGCGCTGTACCGTGCGCTTCGGGCGCTCAACCCGTCGCCATACATGTTCCACCTCGTGCTCGACGGGCTCGAGCTCGTCGGCAGCTCGCCGGAGCTGCTGGTGCGTGTCGACGGCGGACGGGTCACGGTACGCCCGATCGCCGGCACGCGCCCGCGCGGCGCGACTCCGGACGCCGACGCGGCGATGGTGGACGAGTTGCGCCACGACGAGAAGGAGCGCGCCGAGCACGTGATGCTCGTGGACCTCGGCCGGAACGACGTCGGCCGGATCGCGGAGTACGGAAGCGTGCAGGTCACCGAGTACATGGTGGTGGAGCGGTACTCGCACGTGTTCCATCTCGTGAGCCAGGTGGAGGGGAGGCTGCGGCACGAGCTGGACGCGATCGACGCGCTGAAGGCGTCGTTCCCCGCGGGCACGATGACCGGTGCGCCGAAGGTGCGGGCGATGGAGATCATCGACGAGCTGGAGCCGGAGCGGCGCGGGCCGTACGCCGGCGCCGTGGGCTACATCGCCGCCGGCGGCGAGCGGATGGATCTCGCGATCACCATCCGGACGTGCGTGATCGCCGACGGCGTGGCGTCGGTCCAGGCCGGTGCGGGCATCGTGCAGGACTCCGTGCCGGCGAGCGAGTGGGCGGAGACGGAGAACAAGGCGCGCGCGATGCTGACGGCAATCGGACGGGTGCGCCAGGCGCTGGGCACGGGGTGACCACGCCCGCTCACGGGCCGATGCGAGTCGCCGTCGAGTGCTCCCGGCTGGGGCGCGACGTGCGCGGCATCGGACGATACGTGCGCGCGCTGCTGCCTCGGCTGCTCGCCTCCCGCGACGAGCTGCAACTCCTTCCCTTCGTGCGGCGGCGGAGCGAGCTCGACGAGCTGCGCAACGCGCTCCGGACTCTTTCCCTGCACGCCGAGCGCGTGGACGCGCGGCTGTTCGCCGAGCTGCAGGTGCGCGACGTGGACCTCTGGTGGTATCCCTGGAACGTCGCGCGTCCAGCGCCCGCTCGGGGGCACGTGGTGGCGACGATGCACGACGTGGCTCCGCTCGCCTATCCCGACCCTCGCCGGACCAAGTGGCTGCAGAACCGCCGCTGGCGGCGGTTGTACGGGAACACCGTCGCGCGCGCCGACCTGCTGCTCACCCCATCGCATTTCACCGCCGTCGAGCTGCAGCGCCGCCTCGGCGTATCGGCAGAGCGGATCCGCGTGACGCCCCTCGCCGCCGACGACATCGCCGTTCCGCCGATCGCCGGGGATGCGGCAACGCTCGAGCGGCTCGGGGTACGCGCGCCCTACGTCCTCGCCGTCAGTGCAGTGGACCGGCGGAAGAACCTGGCGTTGCTCGACGCAGCGATGACCCACGTCGTGGACCTGCTGCCCTCGGCGACGCTGGTCATGGCTGGACCGCAGCGATTCCGTGCGTCCGACGCCCCGCGGTGGCTGCGCGCGCTGGGCTTCGTCGGCGAGCACGACCTCGCGTCGCTCTACCGAGCAGCGCGCGCCGTGGTGATTCCGTCGCTGTATGAGGGGTTCGGGCTTCCGGTGCTCGAAGCGATGCGGCTCGGCGCGCCGGTGATCTGCGCCCGGACGTCGTCACTTCCCGAGGTGGCGGGCGACGCTGCGCTGTACGTGAGCCCGACCGACGATCGACAGCTCGCGCTCGCCATCCTGCAGCTGATGACGAACGATACTCTGTACGACTCGCTGCGGCGGGCGGGGCTGGAGCAGGCGGCACGCTTCTCGTGGAACGAGACGGCCCGCCTCACCCTCGCGGCCTTCGACGACGCGCTCGGCCGCTAGGCAGCGTTCGTCGCCCGTGGCATATTCCGTCCCCATGCCCCTCCGTCTCGTCAGCCAGGACGGCACGAAGACGTACGACCTGCGCGACGGCGTGCCCCTCATCGTGGGCCGCGCGCCGACCTGCGACCTCCCCGTCTTCGATCCGACTATCTCGCGCCGCCATGCCGAGCTCACCTCGGACGGCGGCGCCGTGGTCGTGCGCGACCTGGGCTCGAGCAATGGGACGTTCGTGAATGGCGTGAAGACCAGCAACGCGCTGCTGGCTGCCAACGACACGGTGGCGTTCGGCAAGGTGTCATTCAAGCTCGCGTCGTACACCGCACCCACGCCGAGCTCGTCGATGGCCGGCGTCTCGCGCCCGATGGCGGGCGCGACGATCATCCGCCAGATCCCGATGCCCGAAGGGCGCCCCGGCGTCGTGTCCTCGCGCACGCCGGCGAAGGACAAGAGCCAGGAGAAGCTGGCGACGCTGCTCGAGGTCTCGAAGGGACTGACGCGCGCCGTGGACGTGGACACGATCCTCGCCAAGATCGTCGGCTACGCCTACCAGACGCTCGACGTGGATCGGGTGGCGATCCTGCTGCTGGACGAGAACGGTGACCTGGTGCCGAAGATCGCCCGCGATCGCCGCGGCGCCGACGCGCCACGCACCGTGCCGCAGTCCATCGCACGCCAGGCGATCCAGGAGAAGTCGGCGCTCCTCACCGACAACGCGGGCGAGGACGAACGGTTCGGCGGCGATTCCATCGTCATGCAGCAGGTTCGCTCGGCCATCTGCGCCCCGCTCATCGGCAGCGAGGACCGCGTGCTCGGCGTGCTGTACGTGGACAACCCGAGCATGGCGCACCAGTTCAGCGACGACGACCTGGAGTTCCTCGTCGCCTTCGCCGGCATCGCGGCGGTGGCCATCGAGAACTCGCAGTTCGCCGAGCGGATCCGACGCGAGGCGCTGGTGCGCAGCAACTTCGAGCGGTACTTCGCGCCGCAGCTCGCCGAACGCATCGCCGATTCCGCGGAAGCGACGAAGCTGGGCGGCGAGAAGCGGCCGGTGGCGGTGCTGTTCAGCGACATCCGTGGCTTCACGCCGCTGTCCGAGAGCATGAAGCCCGACGAGATCGCGACGCTCCTCACCGAATACTTCACCGAGATGGTGGAGTGCGTGTTCCGGCACGGCGGCATGCTCGACAAGTTCATCGGCGACGCCGTGATGGCGCAGTGGGGCGCTCCCCTTGCCAATGCGGACGACGCCGACCGCGCGCTGCAGGCGGCGGTGGACATGATGGCGGCGCTCGCCACCCTGAATGCGCGCTGGCGCGAGCAGGGGCGCCCCACGCTGCAGATCGGCATCGGTCTCAACTACGGCGAGGCATTCGCCGGCAACATCGGCTCCGAGCGCCGGCTCGAGTTCACGGTCATCGGTGACACGGTCAACACGGCCAGTCGCCTCTGCTCGGCGGCCGATGCGGGGGAGATCCTGCTCTCGGAGAGCGTGAAGCGCGCGTTGCACTCCGCGCCGCCCCTCGAGAAGCGGCCGGCGATGGCGCTCAAGGGAAAGAAAGGAAGCATCCACGTATACCGCATGCGCATCGAGTGATGCGCGCACTGCTGCCGGCCGGATACGAGCGCGTGACTGCCGGCCGGTGCTGGGCCGTGGTGCGTGCCGACCATCGCGCGGATGCGGTGGCGATGCTCGCCGAAGGAACGCTGTACGAGGCCGCGGCGCGAGACCTGGCGGCGCGAACGTTCTCGGGGCGCGGCGTGACCTACGCCATCGCCCTGCCGGTGTCGGGGACGCGCGTAGTGGTTCGACATAATCGCCACGGCGGGCTGTTCGCCCCAGTCACGCGCGACCTGTTCCTGCCACCGACTCGCGCACCCTACGAGCTGGCCGTCTCGCTGCGCCTCGCTTCACTCGGCGTGCGGACGCCCGACGTGATCATGTACGGCGTGGAGCGGGTCGCGCCGGGGCTGCGTCGCTCGGATGTGGTGACCCGAGAGATTGGAGGCGGACGCGACCTTTCGACGTACATGGGGCCCGAACTTGCGACGGCGGAGCGTGCGGCCGCGTGGGTGGCGGCTCGCGAGCTCGTGCTCGCGCTGAACGCGGCCGGGGCGAGACACCACGACCTCAACGTGAAGAACATCCTCCTCGCGCCGCTCGACGGCCGTCTCGCCGCGTGGGTGCTCGACGTGGACCGCGTCGATTTCGGGGAGCCTGGATCTGACGCCGTGCGGCGCGGGAATGCGGAACGCCTGCTCCGCTCGGCGAGAAAGTGGCGTGACGTGCATGGCGCGGTGTTCGACGAACGGGAGATCGCGCCGCTGTTCGCGTGAGCACAGTGCCATGGAGCTTCGGCCCGCAGGATGACCCGTCAGTCGCCCCCGCTACGTACCCACGCCTCCACCCGCTCCCTCACCTGCGCCGTCGCGATCGCGGCGACATCCGCGCCCGGCGCCACGAGCACTTCCGCCCGCGGGCCGAGCGGCGCCCACCGTCCCGGATGAATCGGCGGCGTCGCGGCGAAGAGGCCGAGCGCGTGGATGCCCACCGCCGCCGCCACGTGCAACGGCCCGGTGCTCGCCGCGATGAGGCCATCGACTCGCGCCAGCAGCGCGATCAGCTCGGCGAGGTCAAGCTGCCCGGTGAGGTCCACCACCTCGGCCGACAGTCCCGCAATCCAGTCGCGCAGCACAGCCCCTTCCGCCGCCGAACCCGTGACCAGCAGCTGCACGCGCGCGGGATCGAGCGACCCGGCGAGCGCCTTCCACTGCGCGAGCGGCCACTCACGCGCGCTTCCGCTCGAACCCGGGTGCAGGACCAGCCGGAAGCGATCGTCGCGCAGCGTCGTCGCGACGGACTGCGGCAGCGGTACGCGGGGAGCGATCGCCGTGAGTGGCGCCAGCTTCGCCAGGGGCGGAATCGCTGAACCGAGCAGGCGTTGCGCGAGCCGGACGTTCAGCTGGGCCTCGTGCAGCGCTGAACGCTTGCGGCTGAAGTGTTCCAGCGCGTTGCAGGTGAGCCAGTGGAACCAGCGGTGGCTCGTCCCGATTCGCAGCGGAATGCGCGCGGCCAGCGCGGCACGGGCGATGTCGGGGCGCGGAAAGACGTGCAGGATCGCGTCCGCACGGGCCGCGCGAAGGAAGTCACGCTGCGCAGCGGGATCGGCGTCCGAGACCGTGTCCCAGTCCAGCACCTCGTCCACGTGCGGGCTGGCCTCCAGGAGCGGTTGCGTGTACGCGCGACCGAGTGCCACCACATCCGCCCCCAGCTGCGAGCGAAGGAGCGCGCACAGCGGGAGGGTGAGGACGACGTCGCCGATGCGATCGGTGCGGCTGACGAGGATGCGCACGTTGTTGGACAAGTGGTGGCGCGCGAGCCGGACGTTGCGCCGGTCGCGAAATATACGACGCGACACGTTCGCCCCGCGCCGTTCCAGCACCGCACAGTTGTAGCCCGGCGCCGGTTGCCGCTAGCTTTTGTCATGCCTTCCCCCACTCTCCGGCGGCACGTCCCTCGCCACGCGGCATGACCGTCCTGCTCGCCGTCCTCGCCGCATTCTGGTTCGTCGTCGCCATTGCGCTCGCCGTCTCCCTGCTCCGGCAGCGCAGCGTGCGCAAGCAGCGCAACCTGTTCGGCGAGTGGCCCGTGAGGCGCGTGAAGCCGGAGGAGGTGGACCCGGTCTTCCGGCCCGGCCCGTTCGGTCCCACGCGCGACAGCGAGGTCGCCTTCATCGGCCGTGGCCCGTACATGGTGGACGGCGGCACCTCCGACGCCGAGGCGTGGGTGCTGGCCGTGCTCGCACGACGCGCGAGGCTGATGTTCGAGTTCGGCACCTGCACGGGGAAGACCGCGTATCTCTGGGCGCGGAACTCGCCGCCGGACGCGCGAGTGGTCACCCTGACGCTGGCCCCGGACGACGTCGCCAGCTACCAGCGCGAGTCGAGCGACGACGCGAGCGACGTGCAGTTCGCGCTGCGCGAGTCCAGCCACACCGACTTCCTGTACTCCGGATCACCGGTGGCGCAGAAGGTCCAGCAGCTGTTCGGCGACAGCAAGACCTTCGACGTGTCGCCCTGGGAGGGACGGTGCGATCTCGTGTTCGTCGACGGCTCGCACGCCTACTCGTACGTGCTGAGCGACAGTGAGAAGGCGCTACGGCTCGTGGCGCCGGGCGGGCTCGTGCTCTGGCACGACTACGCCGGCCCACGGCACGCGCCTGGCGTGTATCGCGCGCTCAACGAGCTCGCCGGTCGCGTTCCCCTCGTGCGGATCGAGGGCACCACGCTCGTGGCGTACCGCCGGCCGGCGAGTGCCGCGTCGTGAGCGCCACGCCGTGAGCGACACGCCCCTGATCACCCTGCCGCCTGCTCCGCGCATCGGCATCGTGATGATGAGCGCCGTCGGGGACGCGGTCCACGTGCTCCCGGTGCTCAACGCGCTCAAGCGTCATTCGCCGGACTCGCGCATCACCTGGGTGCTCCAGCCGGGTGCGGCGTCGCTCGTCCGCGGCCACCCGGCGGTGGACGATATCGTCATCTTCGACCGCGCGCTCGGCTGGCGCGCGTACCCGGCGGTGCGGCGAGCGCTGGCGAGCCGCCCGTTCGACGTGGCGCTCGCGCTGCAGGTCTACTTCAAGGCGGGCCTCGTGACCGCACTCACGAAGTCACCGGTGAAGCTCGGCTTCGATCGCGCCCGCGCGCGTGACCTCAACTGGCTCTTCACGACCGATCGCATCCACGCGCGCGAAGGGCAGCACGTGCAGGACCAGTACTTCGAGTTCCTCGAGGCGATGAGGGTGCCGCACGAGCCGGTCGTGTGGAACCTCGGGCCCTGGGAGCAGGAGCGCGCCTGGCAGCGCGAGTTCCTGCAGCAGTTCGAGCGTCCCATCGCGCCCATCGTCGTCGCGACGAGCAAGCCGGAGAAGGACTGGATGCCCGCGCGGTGGGCGGAAGTCGCGAATGCGCTCCACGGCGACTTCGGCCTCCAGCCCGTGCTCGTCGGGGGCAGGTCGACGCGCGAGCTCGCGGCCGAACGCGTCATTCTCGAGCGCGCGAAGGTACCGGT
Source organism: Gemmatimonadaceae bacterium (assembly GCA_036377775.1). GTDB lineage: Bacteria > Gemmatimonadota > Gemmatimonadetes > Gemmatimonadales > Gemmatimonadaceae > AG11. Next base: position 8,024 of record DASUXT010000174.1, read on the forward strand.
GACCTCGGCCCTCGGCAGCGGACTGCGCAACCTCGTCGGCATCCTCGACGGCGCGGCGCTCGTCCTCTCTCCCGACACGGGTCCACTGCACATGACCGTCGCGCTTAATCGGCCGGTGATCTCGCTCATGGGATACACCAACCCGAAGCGCGTCGGCCCGTATCGTCGCTTTCACGACCTCATGATCGACGCCTACGGCGATCCAGGGGAGGACTATCCACTCTCGATGGAGAACCGCTCCGGCCGCATGCCGAGGATCACCGTGCAGGACGTGCTGGACCGCGTGCAGCGGTGGAAGGAGCGCTACGCTTCCGCCACCGACAGCCCGCCGCCGAAGCGGTAGTACACCCCGAGCTCGGCGAGCAGCCGCACCAGACGCTGGAGCGGCAGCCCCATGACGGCGAAATAATCGCCGTCCACGCGTGACACGATCGTCGCACCGTAGCCCTGGATGCCGTAGGCGCCCGCCTTGTCCATCGGCTCGCGCGTCGCCACGTACGCGGCGATCTGCTCCGACGACAGCG
>DASUXT010000175.1:0-13016 GCA_036377775.1 Gemmatimonadaceae bacterium
CGTGCTGCCCGGGTTCGTCATGATCGGCGTCATGAAGATCACGCTGCTGATGAGGAGCAGCATGACCGGCATGCTCGCCTGCTGCACGTCCTCCTGGCTGTTCACCATCGCGCCGATGGCGGCGAAGAGCGACGAGTAGAAGATGAAGCCGAGGATGAAGAAGGCGAGCAGCGCGAGGCCGGTACCGAGCGAGATCGAGGGCATGGCGGCGGTGATCGCGCTTGCCGCGCTGCTTCCCTGCGCTGCCTTCGTGCTCGCGTCCACCACGACGTCCGGCGTCATCCCCTTGGTGACGATGGGAAGTCCGTAGATGGTGAGCATGATGCTCAGCACGACCCACGCGAGCACCTGGGTGACGGCGACGAGTCCGACGCCGAGGATCTTGCCGGCGAGCAGGGTATCGGTGCTCACGCTCGACACGACCACCTCGGCGACGCGGGTCGTCTTCTCCTCCATCACGCCGCGCAGGATGGTCTGGCCGTAGAGGACGATCATCATGTAGAGGAGCAGCGCCACGATGTAGCCGAAGATGACGTTGCTGATGCCGCTCCCCTTCTCTCGCCCGTTGTCGCCGATCTTCGACGTCTCGAGGTCGAGCCGCGTGCTGGTGAGGGCGTTGACGCGCGCGGGATCGAGGCCATCGGCCTGCAGCCGCTGGGCGAGCACCTGCTGGCGGACGATGTTGCGGATGATCTCGATGTCGCCGAGCGAGCTGGCGTTTCGGCCGGCGTACTGCGCGGCGCGACCGGCGACGGTGGAGGAGTCGAGCACGAGGTAGCCACGACGCTCCTTGTGCTGCACCTCCAAGGTGGCGCGATCCTCCTCGCGCGGCAGGGAGGCGGCGTCCACGTTGCGCACGGCGGGCGCGGGCCCGTCGGGGAATCGCTCGTGCAGCCCCTGCGCCACGTTGCCGCCCATGCCGGTCCCGGTGGCGTCGATGATGACGACGTCGGACACGTCGCTCGACGACTTGGTCTTCGACGAGATGAGGATGGGCACGACGGTGATGAGCGCGAAGAAGACGGGGCCGAGCAGGGTGCCGACGAGGAACCACTTGCTGCGGACGCGCTCGAGATACTCGCGCTTGAAGACGACGAGAAGCTTACCCATGACCCTGCATTCCCTCCTCGACGCCGGTGGCGCCAACGCGTTCCAGGAAGATCTGGTGGAGTGACGGCTGGACGAGCTCGAAGCGCTGCACGGCCGTGCCGGTAGCGACGACGCGGCGCAGCAGCTCCTGCGCGTCGGCGCCGGGCGCCAGCTCGATCTCGTAGAAGCGGTTCTGGTCGTCGGCGCGGCTGACGAGCGCACGATCGGCGAGCACGGGGGCGAGCGCGGCGCGCGAGTTTCCGCCAGTGGAGAGAGCGACCACGCGGTCGCCGGCGGCGTCCTTCACCTCGCTCACCACGCCGTCGAGCACCTTCTCGCCGCGGGCGATGATGCACACCGAGTCGCAGATGCGCTCGGCGTTGTCCATCAGGTGCGTGGAGAAGATGACCGTCTTGCCGCGCGCCTTGAGGTCGACGACGGTGTCCTTGAGCGCCTGGGCGTTGATCGGATCGAGGCCGCTGAACGGCTCGTCGAGGATGACGAGGTCGGGGTCGTGGAGCAGGGTGCCGATGAACTGCACCTTCTGCTGCATGCCACGCGACAGCTCGTCGATCTTGGCGAGCCCCCAGTCCTTCTCGGCGGTCTTGAGGCCGAAGCGCTCGAGCCACTCCTCGATGCGGGTCTCGGCGACGTCGCCCGGCACGCCCTTCAGCTCGGCGAGGAACTTCAGGACGCGGCGGACCTGCATCTTCTTGTAGAGGCCGCGCTCCTCGGGGAGGTAGCCGATGCGGTCGGTGACGCCTTCGGTGAGGTGCGGCTGTCCGAACAGGGAGATCGTGCCGGAGTCGGGCACGATGATGTTCAGGATCATCCGGATGGTAGTGGTCTTGCCGGCGCCGTTGGGGCCGAGGAGACCGTAGACGGTGCCGCGGGGGACCTGGAGGGAGAGGTCGCGGACGGCAACGTGCTCGGCGTATCGCTTCTGGACGTTGCGGATGTCGATCGCGAGATCGTTCGGCATGCTCGCTCGATCTGGGGGAAGGGAGGGACTGCTCTCGGCGAATATACGAACAAGTCGGAGAATTGGTTCGGTCCTACGGCTCCGGTGTCAGGCTTGCCTCCTCGCGTTGCCATCGATTCAACAAGTCTTGGGGGGTGGAAGCTGCCCCTCAGTGCGCGGAGTCGGGTTCCGGCCCGGAGCCAATCCGTTGCATCGGATGACATCCGTCCTGATCCGCGTTCCGTCTTCGTTAGTGCTGGATCAGGCGCGAGGAGATCAGATCCCGACACGTGCTATCGCTCGTGCGGGGGAGAAGTTGCCGGCCGTCGACGCGCGGGCGATCTTCGCGCGATGAACACGACGCCTGAGCGGGGACACTATCGCATGGCGACGACGCTGGTCGTCGCTGCGTCGTTCGTGCTGCTGGTGTTGCTCGGCGCGCCAGTGCTGCTGCTCGTGGTGCGTGGCGGTGGTGCCGGCCTGGCGCTGCTGGGGAGCGACGCCGAGCTGCGACGGTCGCTGGCGCTGACGGGGCTCACGGGGACGGCGGCGACGGTACTGACCGTCGTGCTGGGGACGCCGCTCGCGTGGCTGCTGGCGCGGGGGCGGATGCGTGGCGCCGGCGTGGTGAGTGCGGTGCTCGACCTGCCGCTGCTGATTCCGCATCCGGTGGCGGGGATCGCGCTGCTGCTGGCGTTCGGGCGGGGGAGCCCGGCGGGGGGAGCGCTCGAGCAGCTCGGGCTGGCGATCACGGGATCGCCGGTGGGGATCGCCCTGGCGATGCTGTTCGTGTCGGCGCCGCTCTACGTGAGCGGGGCACGAGAGGCGATCGCGCGCGTGGACGAGCGGTACGAGTCGGTGGCGCGCACGCTGGGCGACTCGGCCTTTCGCGCGGCGTGGCGGGTGACGCGGCCGCTGGCCGGACGCGGACTGCTGGCGGCGGCGGTGGTGATGTGGGCGCGAGCGGTGAGCGAATTCGGGGCGATCGTGGTGCTCACCTACAACCCGAAGGTGGTGAGCGTGCTGAGCTACGACCGGTTCACGAGCTACGGCCTGGGGGCGGTGCTGCCGGTCGCGGCGGTGCTGGTGATCCTGGCGCTGGTGCCGCTGGTGGTGCTCCGGTCGCTCAAGGGGCACATCGCGTACGGGGAGCCGTGAGGGCCGGCGGACAGGAGGACCGGGGGACCGGAGGACGGGAGGACCGGAGGACCGGGGGACCGGGGGACCCCGCGGCCGCGGGGGATGGGGCAATGATCGAGGTGCGCTCGTTGTGCGCGAGGGCGGGGTCATTCGCGCTGCGTGACGTGTCGCTCGTCGTGCCGGCGGGGCAGTGGGGAGTGGTGACGGGGCCGGCCGGGGCGGGGAAGACGACGCTGCTGGAGACGATCGCCGGGATCCGGGCGGCGACGCGGGGAATCGTCCTCCTGCGCGGCGTTCCGGTGACGGAGCTGCCGCCGGAGCAGCGAAGATTGGGGATCGTCTATCAGCGGGGGTTCCTCTTTCCGCACCTCTCGGTTGCGGCGAATGTGGGTTACGGGGCGGCGGATGCGGCGTACGCCGTCGAGGTCGGGCGGCGGTTCGGGGCCGACCTTCTACATGACCGGCGGGTGGCGGCGTTGAGCGGCGGGGAGCGCCAGATCGTCGCCCTGGCGCGGGCGCTGGCGACGCGGCCGGACATCCTGCTGCTCGACGAGCCCTTCTCGGCGCTCGACCAGGCGCGGAGGGCCCGGGTGCGCGAGGAGCTGTGCGCGCTGCACCGGGAAGAGGGGTTCACCGTGCTGCAGGTGACGCACGACCTCGCCGAGGCGGAGGGGGCGGGCGTGCGGGTGGAGCTGGAGGAGGGGCGGGTGGTCGGGTAGCCGCGCTCGCCTCGGCAGGGCTCCTCACGGCGTACGGCTCCCAGACGAAGGGGAACGCAGATCATCGCAGATCAACTGCATGATCACCGCTGATCTCTCCGCGCGAGAGATGGCTCCTCGCACCACGCAGCGTCCTGAGGCCGTTCTCAAAAAGCAAACTCTTTGGGGCTGTTGGGGGTGGACTAGGTGCGCCAAGGCCCGCCCGAGGCAGGAATCTGCGTCTGATCAGGCTGTTGAAGATCTGCGTTGATCTGCGTTCCCAACGACTGGGAGCCGTGCCCCGCGAGGAGCCCTGCCGCACGCTGTTGCCGAGGGGCGGCGCGCTCGTCCTCAGAGGACCGCAACCAGCAATCGGAAGTCCGTTGTCCAGCATCGTCGCCCCGGTCGCTCCTGACATTCCTTCCGCGGCCGTCCGCGAACCCGTGACCCCGCAGCCCGCGCGATCTCAGCGCTGGGCGCCGACGCCGCGGGCCGTCATGCTGGCCACCCTCGCCCTCTCGGCGGGCTACGTCGCCTGGCACCTGCGGCGCGGCTGGATGCCGTACGACGACGGCGCGATGGCACAAAGCGCCGAGCGGCTGCTGCAGGGCGAGCTCCCGCACCGCGACTTCGACGACATCTATACGGGCGGGCTCGCCTGGCTGAACGCGGCGGCGTTCCGCGCCTTCGGCACGAACCTGTGGTCGATGCGCATCGTGCTGTTCGCGGTGTTCCTCGCCTGGGTGCCGACGGTGTTCGCCATTGCGCGGCGATTCGTGCGACCGTTGACCGCGGCCGCCGTCACCCTGCTCGCCGTCGCCTGGTCGCTCCCCAACTACTCGGCGGCAATGCCGTCGTGGTACAACCTCTTCCTCGCCACCTTCGGCGCGGCGGCGCTCCTTCGCAACATGGAGGACGCGCGCGCGCGATGGCTGGTGCTCGCCGGCGCGGCGGGCGGATTGTCCATCCTCGTCAAGGTCGTCGGCCTGTACTACGTGGCCGGCGTGCTGCTCTACCTCGTCTTCCGCGCGCACGCCCTGGCGCGCGAGGAACACGAGGGCTCGGCCTCGCGGAGTCGAGGCTACGCGCTGTTCGTCACGATCGCCGTGGCGGCGTTCGTCACCGTGCTCACGGGGCTCGTGCGGAAGCAGTTCCACGCCGGCGAGCTCGCGCAGTTCGTGCTGCCGAGTGTGCTGATCGGCGCGCTGCTCGTGCGCAACGAGTGGGGTGCGCCAGCGGGACCATCGCGGGCGCGGTTCGTCGGGCTCGCGCGCCTGCTCGTGCCCTTCCTGATCGGTGTGGCGCTGCCGGTCGTGCTGTTCCTCGCGCCGTACCTGCGCAGCGGATCGGTGGGCGCGCTGGTGAACGGCGTGTTCGTGCTGCCGATGAAGCGGTTCGGGATCGCCGTCATCCCGGTGCTCCCGCTCTCTTTCACGATTGCCTGCCTGCCGGCGATCGCGCTGGCGTTCCTGGCGCGCAAGGAGCTCGCGCGGCGACCCTGGGTGCTGGCGACGCTCGGCGTCGCGCTGGCGGCGGTCTTCGTCGTCACCGGCCGGAACAGCGCGACCTATCGAACGGTGTGGTACGGCGTGCAGATGGTGCTGCCACTGCTGGCGATCGCGGGGGTGGCAGTGCTCTGGCGCGAGCGGGAGGCCGACGCGACTGACCCGCTGCGCCGGCAGCGGCTGATGGCGCTGCTGTGCATCATGGCGCTGAGCAACCTGCTGCAGTTCCCGTACTTCGTCGCGAACTACTTCTGCTACGTGGCGCCGCTGGTGCTGCTGGCGGCGGTGGCGCTCGCGAGCTACCTGCGCATCGAGAGCCGAGCGCTGGTCGGGCTGGTGATGGCGTTCTACCTGGCGTTCGCCGTGGGACGCGCGAACCGGACGACGCTCTACACGATGGCCGTCTCGTACCGGCCCTACCTGCCGACGGCGATGCTCGACCTGCCGCGAGGCGGGATCGAGGTGCCGGCCGTGCACGCCGAGGTCTACCGGCCGCTGATCCTGCTCCTGCAGGACCGGGCGCGCGGGGAATACACCTGGGCGTCGCCGGACATGCCGGAGGTCTACTTCCTCTCCGGCCTGAAGAACCCGACGCGCTCGCTGTTCGACTTCTTCGATGACACGACGCACCGGACGGCGCGCATCCTGAACGCGCTCGACTCGCACGGGGTGACGGCGGTGGTGCTCAATCACTATCCGGCGTTCTCGCCGAAGCCCTCGCGCGACCTCGTGGCGGAGATCGAGAAGCGCTATCCGTTCGCGGTGAACGTCGGGCCCTACCAGGTGCGGTGGCGGCGATGAAGCTTCACGCGCGGGTGATGGAGAACACGCTGGCGTACCGGGTATGGCAGGCGCCATTCGCCGAGCAGAAGCTCGCGCCGCTCTTCGCGCACAACGACATGGGCCGCGTGCGGCGCGTGCTTGACGTGGGCTGCGGCCCGGGCACGAACACGCAGCACTTCGCGAACGCGGACTACCTCGGCATCGACTTCAACCCCGCGTACATCGAGAGCGCGCGGCGGCGGCATGGCCGCGAGTTCGTCGTCGCCGACGTGACGAAGTACGAGGTCTCACGCGAGGAGCGGTTCGACCTGATCCTCGCGAACAGCCTGTTTCACCATATCGACACGGCAAGCACGGCGCGGATCCTCGCCCACCTCGCCACGCTGCTGTCGGACGACGGACACGTGCACGTGTTCGACCTCGTCCTGCCGCCGCGGCCGTCCGTCTCGCGCTTTCTCGCTCGCGCTGATCGGGGCGAGCATCCGCGTCCGCTGGAGGAATGGCGGACGCTGTTCACCGACGCCTTCGAACCGGTGGTGTTCGAGCCGTATCCGCTGGGTGTGGGGGGAGTGACTCTATGGAACATGGTGTACTTCAAGGGACGCGCGCGCCGATGAACACGGGCGTGCGCCTCTCGGTGGCCATCCCGCTCCACAACGAGGAAGCGGGGGTCGGCGAGCTGCTGGCGCGACTGGGCGCCGTGCTCGACGCCATTCCCGGCGGCCCGCACGAGATCGTGCTCGTGGATGACGGAAGCCGCGACGGCACGCTCGCGCTGCTCGAGGCGGCGGCGAAGCGCGACTCGCGACTGGTGGTGGTCGCGCTGTCGCGCAACTTCGGGCACCAGGCGGCGCTCAGCGCGGCGCTGGACTACGTGACCGGCGACATCGTGGTGGCGATGGACGGCGACCTGCAGGACCGGCCGGAGGCGATTCCCACCCTGCTGGCGACCCTGCGCGAGGGGTACGACGTCGTCTACGCGCAGCGCGCGAAGCGGAAGGAGAGCTGGCCGCTGCGGGTGAGCTACTTCGTGTTCTACCGGCTGCTCGCGTCGCTGGCGGACATCAAGCTGCCGCTGGACTCGGGCGACTTCGCGATCATGACGCGTCGCGTGGTGGAGCAGATGCGCGCCGCACCGGAGCATCACCGCTACCTGCGGGGGCTGCGGAGCTGGGTCGGCTTCCGGCAGATGGGGGTGGTGGTGGAGCGTGACGAGCGCTTCGCCGGCACGACGAACTACGGGCCGCTCAAGCTGCTCAAGCTCGCGTCGGACGGATTGTTCTCCTTCTCCGTGGTGCCGCTGCGCGCGGCGTCGCTGTTCGGGCTGGTGGCGATCGTGATGTCGCTCGGCTTCTCGCTGTTCACGCTGTACGCGAAGATCGTCCTGCATCGCGCGCCGGCCGGCTTCACGTCGCTCATGCTCTTCATGAGCTTCTTCGCCGGCGTGCAGCTGTTCTTCCTCGGCATCATCGGCGAGTACATCGGGCGCATCTACCAGGAGACGAAGCGGCGGCCGCTGTACGTGGTGGGCACGGTGCTGCGCGACGGGCGTCCCATGGAGACGCGCTGGCAGGCAAGCGGTGCAGGGGCGGACGTGCCTGTCGGCCAGTACGGGCGGCCAGCCCGCGTGCAGTAGCGGGATGGACGCCGACTACGGCGCCCGCTATCGCGACCTGTTCGAGCGGCACTGGTGGTGGCGCGCGCGCGAGCGGGTGATTCTCGATGCGCTGCGCGTGCACGAGCCGGCGAGCGGGTGGGGCAACGTGCTCGACATCGGCTGCGGCGACGGGTTGTTCTTCGATGCCCTCGCGACGCTTCCTGGCGTGACGCACGTGGAAGGGATCGAGCCCGCCGAGGCGCTGGTGTCGCCCAAGGGTCCGCATCGCGAGCGGATCCACGTGACGCCATTCGACGCGCGCTTCGACACCGGACGGCGCTACTCGCTGATCACGATGCTCGACGTGCTGGAGCACCTGCCCGATCCGGTGGCCGCGCTGACGCATGCGCTCTCGCTGCTCGCGCCCGGTGGAGTGTTCCTGGCCACTGTGCCGGCGTTCATGTCACTCTGGACGCGACACGACGAGCTCAACCACCATTACACGCGCTACACGAAGTCGAGCTTCGGCGAGCTCGCACGCGCAGCGGGACTGCAGATCGCCGAGGAACGGTACTTCTTCCGCTGGACGGCGGCGGCGAAGGTGGCGACACGGGTGAAGGAGTGGGCGCTCCCCGGGGAGCCGGCTGCGCCGGTGGTGCCGCCGGCGCCGATCAATGGCGCGCTGTACGCGCTGTCGCGCGCGGAGGAGGCAATGCTCGGCAAGGTGCCGCTGCCCTTCGGCAGCTCACTGCTCGTGGTGGGAGGACGCGCGTCGCGCAGTTGAGCGGGCTGGTGCGGGAGATATCTTGAGGGTCACCGAGCGACGAACGGGTTCGTCGCCGTCGCCTCCCTCCTTGCCCACCTCTCCATGATGCTTCGTCGCCCGGTCGTCTCGGCGAGCCTGCTGCTGCTCGCGAGCGTCGTTCCGTCCCTCGACGCGCAAGGCGTCGCCCGCGTCGCCCAGCGCGCCGACGTCCGCGCATTGCTCGACTCCATCAAGGCGAACAACGACTGGACGCTGCAGCAGCAGGTGGCGCTGTGCGAGATCCCGGCGCCGCCGTTCAAGGAACAGGCGCGTGGCGAGGCGTACAAGGCGGCGTTCGAGAAGCTCGGCCTCACCAACGTGCGCATCGACGCGGTGGGGAACGTGATCGGCGAGCGGCGCGGCTCGGCGAACGGCCCGGTGGTGGTGATCGCCGGCCACCTGGACACGGTGTTCCCCGAGGGCACGGACGTGACGGTGAAGCGCGAGGGCGACCGCTATGTGGGCCGCGGCATCGGGGATGATTGCCGAGGGCTGGCGGTAGTGCTGAGCGTGGCGCGCGCGCTGCAGGCGAACCCGATCGCGACGAAGGGGACGATCGTCTTCGTGGGCGACGTGGGGGAGGAGGGACCGGGCAACCTGCGCGGGATGCGCCAGCTGTTCGCCGGTTCAGAGAAGGGCGGGCTCCCGAAGATCGACTACTTCATCTCGGTGGACGGCGCGGGCAACGGGATCACGAGCCGCGCGGTGGGGAGCCACCGCTACAAGGTGCACTACAAGGGACCGGGTGGTCACAGCTACGGGGCGTTCGGCAACCCGAACCCGGCGCACGCGCTCGGCCGCGCGATGGCGGCAATCGCCGACTTCCAGGTGCCGACGTCGCCGAAGACGACGTTCAACGTGGGAGTGATCGAGGGCGGGACAAGCGTGAACTCGATCCCCTTCGAGGCGTCGATGGAGTTCGACATGCGCTCCGAGTCGGCGCAGTCGCTCGACGCGCTCGACGCGAAGGCGCAGCACGCCTTCCGCGCGGCACTGGACGCGGAGAACGCGCGCTGGCCGAACTCGCGTTACAAGCTCACGATGGAGATCGACACGATCGGCATCCGTCCCACGGGCGGCCAGCCCGACTCGGCGCCGATCGTGCGCGTGGCGGAGGAAGCGGGGAAAGTGCTCGGCTTCTCACCGCGACTGGGCGCGTCGAGCACGGACGCGAACATCCCGATCAGCCTCGGCATTCCGGGCATCACCATCGACGGCGGCGGCACGGGTGGTGGGGCGCACGGGCTGGATGAGTGGTACGAGGATGGGCGGACCGGCTGGCTGGGACCCCAGTGGGCGGCGATGATCGTGCTGGGATTAGTACAACTGAAGTAGTACGTACCTCGTACGACGTAGCGGGACCCAGGGGCTGGCCATTCCAATGAACGGCTGGCCCCTCTTTCCTTACGCACGGTGTCGAGCTGCATTGGACCAACGGTGCGTCAGGTCCTCAGTCGAGGTACGAAGTACGAGGTACTTCAGTTGTCGTTAGAGGGAATCCAGCCCTTCTTTCCCCGTATTGACCGCCCACGGGATCAGCTCGTACTGCGCGACGCCGAACGTCACGTACGGATCCCCATCGCGGATCGCGTCGAGCGCGCCGTGGACGTCGTCGTCGGGGACGCGAAGCAGGAGGGCGCCGCCGGTGCGCGGATCCATTGGGCCGCTGGCGATGAGGGTGCCGTCTTCCTTGAGCGAGCGCAGGTAGGCGCGATGCTGCTCCTGGACGGCGACTACGTCTTCAAGAGGGCGGCGATAGCGAACGAGGGCGATGGCGTACATGCAGTGGGAGCGGTGAACGGTGGGCGATGAACCGTCAGCAGGCTGCTGGACGGTCACACCGTGTGCCGGAATTGGCAAGCGCGGCCGCGAGGTACCGGACGTGCATAGCGCTCGGGCATGACCATACTCCCACGCAGGATCACGATCGCCGCCGTCGCGCTCGCCGCGATGCTGGGCGGATGCACCGTCGAATCGAACGAACGTGCCAACTCCGGCACCGCCGACTCGCAGGCCGCCGACAGCACCGCCGTCGGCGCCGGCAGCCCCACGGATGCGCCCGGCGTGAACGTGGACGCGAATCGGAGGCCTCCGTCAGCAGACAGCACACGCTCCAGCGCCACGGCCGGCGTCAACTTCGCCGGCGTTGCGCCCCTCCGGATCGGGATGACCGCCGCCCAGGCACGCGAGGCGCTCGGCATGCCGGCGTCGCGCACGAAGTCGGGGGAATGCAGCTACCTCGACACGAAGGGCCGCATGCACGCGTTCGCCATGCTCGTGCGCGATACCGTCGCGCGCATCGACATCCGCGACAACACGATCGCGACCGACGCGGGCGTGCGCGTGGGCGACGCGGAGTCGCGCGTACGGGAGGCGTATCAGGGACGCGTGAAGACCGAGCCGCACAAGTACGTGCAGGGCGGGCACTACCTGATCGTCACCTCGCCGACGGACTCCATGCACCAGATCGTGTTCGAGACGGATGGGAAGCGGGTAACGACCTTCCACGTGGGGCGCACGCCGGAGGTACGGTGGGTGGAGGGGTGCGGGTGATGCGAGTTACTGCAACGGCTAGTACTGCGTACTGCGTACCTCGTATGGAAACCCAGCAGGAGACCCCTCCAATGCACCGACGCATCCGCTCGGCACACCGGCCAGCCGTACGAGGAGCGCTACGGGACATTGTCGGATCCTTTCTTCAGGTCCCGGTACGCGGTACGAAGTACGCAGTACGTATGTTGTAGTTCAGCCCTTCTTCGCCAACCATCGTGCCACCCTTGTCCCCGTTCCAGACCCACGTCGTCGAGAACCAGCCTCCGCCGCTGGAGCCATATGACGCATATGCCACCGACCTGCCGCTGCAGGAGGCGCTGGCGCGCGAGGGAGGCGGGTGGGCGGAGGAGCAGGTCGCGGCGTATGGCGTGATCGCCGGCGGCGAGCTGATGGCGCTCGGTGCGGAGGCGAACGCACACCCGCCGGAGCTGCACGCATACGACCGGTTCGGCAATCGCGTCGACGAAGTCGAGTTCCATCCGTCGTACCACCGCATCATGCAGCTCGGCATCCAGCACGGCGTGCCGAGCTTCGGCTGGCGACAGGCGAAGCGCGAGGGTGCGCACGTGGCGCGCGCGGCGCTGTCGTACCTGCACAACCAGGCGGACCAGGGGACGAGCTGCCCGCTCACCATGACCTACGCGTGCGTCCCGACGCTCGAGCAGGAGCAGGACCTCGCGCGCGACTGGCTGCCACGTGTGCTGGCCACGGCGTACGACGCGCGCTCCATCCCGGCGTGGGACAAGGCGGGGAACACGATCGGCATGGGGATGACGGAGAAGCAGGGGGGCTCCGACGTCCGCGCGAACACGACACGAGCGAAGCCCGTGGGGGGCGACGGGCCGGGACAGCTCCACGAGCTCGTCGGCCACAAGTGGTTCATGTCCGCTCCGATGTCGGATGCCTTCCTCGTGCTCGCGCAGGTGAAGGAGGGACTGACGTGCTTCCTCCTGCCACGCTTCGCCCCCGACGGCACGCGCAACGCGATCCGCATCCGTCGGCTGAAGGACAAGCTCGGCGACCGGAGCAACGCGAGCTCGGAGGTGGAGTTCGAGAACGCGCTGGCGTGGATGGTGGGCGAACCGAGCCGAGGGGTGGCGACGATCCTCCAGATGGTGGCGCTCACGCGGCAGGACTGCGTGATCGGCTCGGCGAGCATCATGCGCCAGGCGCTGGTCCAGGCGGTCCATCACGCGCGGCATCGTCGGGCGTTCGGCGCGCCGCTGGTGGAGCAGCCGCTGATGCGCAACGTGCTCGCCGACCTGGCGCTCGAGTCGGAAGCGTCGACGGCGCTGGCGATGCGCATCGCGCGCGCAGTGGACGGGAGCCCGCGCAGCGATCGCGAGGCGGCACTGGCGCGCATCGTCACGGCGATCGGGAAGTACTGGGTGTGCAAGCGCTGCGCGCCGTTCGTGAACGAGGCGCAGGAGTGCCTCGGCGGGAACGGTTACGTGGAGGATTCCAACCTGCCGAGGTTGTATCGCCAGGCGCCGCTCAACTCGATCTGGGAAGGGAGCGGCAACATCCAGTGCATCGACGTCCTGCGCGCGCTGGCAAAGGAGCCGGCCAGCGCGGAGGCATATTTTGCCGAGCTCGAGAGCGTGCGCGGCGGAAACGAACTGCTCGACGAGGAGATCGGTGCGCTCAAGTCGATGGTGCTCGGCCGGCAGCGCGACATGGAGTCGCGATCACGATTGCTCGTCGAGCGCATGGCGCTCGCGCTCGAGGCGTCGTGCCTCATCCGCGGCGGGAACGTGGCGATCGCCGATGCGTTCTGCGAGAGCCGGCTCGGCGGGGCGCATGGGAACGCGTTCGGGACGCTGAACGGCGATGCGCCGTTCGATGCATTGATCGAGCGGGCGCTGCCGGCGGCGTGAGCGAAGCC
>DASUXT010000176.1:0-4250 GCA_036377775.1 Gemmatimonadaceae bacterium
CGCTCCCACATCGTGTCGAACGCCTGCTGCATGTCGATCGCGGCCGGTCCCTCGATGCGCACCGCCGTGTCGCGCCAGTGGCCGCGGTGGCGAGGGGTCTGCCCGATCCACTCGTTGCCGATCCCCACGCCGCCCGTGATGCCGATCTCCGAGTCCACGACCAGCAGCTTGCGATGGTCGCGCGGAATGAGGCCGAGCCAGGGCCGGAAGCCCGGCCCGTTGAAGGTGCGCTGGACGACGCCCGCCTTCGTCAGCGTCGACATGAAGCTCGACGTCATGCCGCGCATGCCGATCCAGTCGGTGAGGAGGCGTACGCTCACCCCTCGCTCGCAGGCGCGGATCAGCGCGTCGCCGATGCGCCGTCCCACGTCGTCGGGGCGGAAGATATACGCCTCGAGCACGACGGTCGCCTTCGCGCCGTCGATCAGCTCGCACATCGCGTCGAAGGTGGCTGGCCCGTCGTGCAGGAGCGCGACCTTGTTTCCGCTCGACACATCGGCGGCAGCGATGCGCCATAATCCGCGCGCAAAAGCGGGCCCGGCGCCGGTCTCGCGCCGGCGCTCCACGACAGGGGCGGCGGGCACGAGATCGGCGGCGGGCACGATGGGGCTGGAGTCCGCAGCCGGGCGCTCGGACTCGATGGGGTGTGCAGTCATGTTCACCGGACGCGACACGATTTCACGTTACGTGCCGTCGCGCTGTCGCGCCTGCTCCTCCACGCTTTCGGCGTTCGCCGTGGCCTCCCCGAAGTAGCGCTCGAGCTGGCCGAAATCGAACGGCTTCTGCAGCACCGGACGGCCGAGGGTGCGCCAGACCCGGTCGCCGGAATCGGCGTCGGCCAGCTCGCCGGTGACGAAGGTCACGCGCTCGGCAAGCTCGGGGTGCACTTCCTCGATCCAGCTCAGCAGTTCGAAGCCGCTCTCCGTGCCCAGCCACACGTCGATGAACAGGGCGTCGGGTTCGTGCTCGGCGAGCTGCGCCTGGGCGCCGGCGATGGAGTGCGCGAGGTGCACCGTGTGTCCACGCCGGGAGAACCAGCGGGCCACCGCGCGACCGATCGTTTCCTCGTCGTCCACATACAGCAACGTCGCCATGAATCGTCCACGGGTGGGCTCCTGCCACTGACGTGACCAGCGATGGGGGCGATGCTATGCATTTGTCCGGCCCGCCGCAATTGCTGTTCACGCGTTTGCAGCACTTGCCCGCGTCGCGCCCCGCGTCATAATACCGTGATGCTGAACATCGACCTCACCGGCCGCCGCGCCCTCGTTGCCGGCGTCGCCGACGACGGTGGCTTCGGTTTCGCCATCGCCAAGGCTCTCGCCGAAGCCGGCGCCTCCGTCTGCGTGGGCACCTGGCCCCCCGCGCTCAACATCTTCCTCAACCTGCTCGAGCGCGGGAAGATGGACGAGTCGCGCAAGCTCTCCAACGGCTCGCTCCTCACCTTCGAGAAGATCTATCCGCTCGACGCGGTCTTCGACACGTACGAGGAGATCCCGGAGGAGCTGCGCGAGAGCAAGCGCTACAAGGACGTCGGCGACTGCTCGATCAACGGCCTGGCGAACGCGCTGGTCGCCGACTTCGGCGAGAAGCCGCTCGACATCGTGGTGCATTCGCTGGCCAACGGCCCCGAGGTGAAGAAGCCGCTGCTCGACACGAGCCGCGCCGGCTACCTCGCGGCGATCAGCGCGAGCGCGTATTCGCTCGTGTCGATGGTCGCGCGCCTGGGCCCGCTCATGCGGCCGGGCGGCGCCTTCTCGTCGCTCACCTACATGGCCAGCGAGCGCGTGATCCCCGGCTACGGCGGCGGCATGTCGAGCGCGAAGGCAGCACTGGAGAGCGACACGCGCCTCCTCGCCTTCGAGGCGGGTCGCCGGTACGGCGTCCGCATCAACACGGTGTCCGCCGGCCCCTACGCCTCACGCGCCGCGAGCGCGATCGGCATCATCGGGAAGATGGTGGAGTACGTCGGCAAGAACGCCCCGCTCACCGATCACCTGCTGGCCGAGGAAGTCGGCACCGCGACGGCGTTCCTCTGCTCGCCCCTCGCGAGCGGCATCACCGGATCCACGGTGTACGTGGACAAGGGATTCCACACGATGGGAATGGCGGCGGAAGAGCCCTGATCACACCGGTAACTACGAACTGCCAACTGCCTGAACTGCTCCAGCATCGAACGGATCGCTCCGAGGGCATCCGGGCCTCCCAATGGCCCACTACGCTGCCTGCGGTGGGGGAGCACCGCTCCTTTACTGGTCAGCGCCGCTGCAAGGACTGGAAATGACTTTGGGGGTGCGCCTGGAGAGATGGTCTCTCCACGCGCACCCTCAAAGCATTTCAGGATTCGTCCCTCCACCAGCTCGTAAGAGTAAAGGAGCGCTCTCCGATTCCCGTATGAATCGTCGGAATGCGCCGGGAGGGTCACCGGCGCCTGGAGCGATCCGTTCGATGCTGGAGCAGTTTCAGGCAGTTGGCAGTTCGTAGTTGCTATTGCTGTTCCGATCCGAACTAGAAATCAGTCTCCTCCTCCGAGACCGCTCCCGCACCCGGATCGGCTTCGATCTTCGGCACGATCGCCGGCTGGCCGGCGCTCTTCAGGACGTCGTTGATCTTCGGCAGCGCTCCCAGTGCGCGCTGCATGCGCGCCAGCTGGACGTCGAGCTGCGCCGAGAGATCCTTGAACACCGCGACCGTCTGGTCGGTCGGCCGCGCTTCCGCGCTGCCCGCCACGCCGGCGAGGGCGGCGATCTTGTTGTTGAGGCGGATCGGGTAGTTCAGCGGATCCTGGCCGCTGCGGTTCTTCGTCTGGTACAGCGAGTCCTCCACGCTCGACAGCTCGGTAAGCATCGGCTGCGTCAGTGCCCGGAATTGCGCGAGCGCCTGGCCGGTGAGCTTCTTCTCGCGATCCTCCACCTGCGACCGCACGCTGCGGATCGTCTTCACGCCGTCGTTCGCCTGCGACGTACGGGCGCGGACCTGCTCGAGGAACGCGAACTGCGCCGCGAGATCCGCCTGCGTGGCCTTCGTGCGCGGATCCTTCTTCAGCGCGAACCTCTGCGTGCCGACGGGCTTGCCGTCCACCGTCATGCGCACCTGGTAGGTGCCTGGCGGCGCCATCGGGCCCGTGGTGCCGGCGGCCCACATGATCAGGCCGGGGAACGACGACGCATCCGGATAGCGCATGTTCCACGCGAAGCTGTTGATCCCCGCCCTGTTCGGCACGCGCGGCGGCGGGCCGGCGCGGCGCGGACCTTCGTCCTCACCACCCGTGTCGGATTCCGACTGCGCATCCGGCGTGCGGCGAATGATCGCGCGCGCGCTGTCCACCGACACGCCGGTCGCGACCAGTGAATCGATGCGTGACTTCGTGCGCGTGGCGCGCTTCACCGAGTCGGCGGCGGTGGCCGAGTCCTGCTTGCTCGTGAACGAGCGAATGAGCTTGCCCTGCGCGTCGAGGAACTCGAGCGTCACTTCGTGGCCGGGCTGCTTGAGCCAGTAGTGCACCACCGGCCCGCCGGCCGGGCTCGTTGCCACCGGGTGCACCGGCGGTCCCGCCTGCCCCGGATTCGCGCCACCGCCACCACCGAAGCCGCGGCCGGCGAAGCTCACGCGATACGCATCGCGCGGCTTGAACAGGTGCGACGCGCTCGCCGTGACCGCCGGCGTGAGCTGCCGCAGCGGCGAGATGTCGTCGATGATCCAGAAGCTGCGGCCATGCGTGGCGGCAATGAGGTCGCCCTCGCGCACCGCGAGGTCGTGCACCGGCACCGGCGGCAGGTTGAGCTGCAGCCGCTGCCAGGTGGCGCCGTCGTTGTTGGAGAACCAGACGCCGCGCTCGGTGCCCACGTACAGGAGCCCGGGCTTCTCGTCGTCCTCGCGGATGGCGCGCGTGAACTCCGTCGTGTCGATGCCGGCATCGATGCGCGTCCATGTCTTCCCGTAGTCCTTCGTCTTCCACAGGTATGGCTTCATGTCGCCGAGCTGATAGCGATTCGCCGCGACGTACGCCGTCCCCGCCGAGTAGTGGCCGGGCTCGATGATCGACACGCGCGTGTACTTCGCCATGTCCTTCGGCGTCACGTTCTGCCACGTCTTCCCGTTGTCGCGCGACACGTGCACGAGGCCGTCGTCGCTTCCCGCCCACAGCACCCCCTTCTGCACCGGCGACTCGTCGAACGCGAACACGACGGCGTAGTACTCCACCGAGGTCTGGTCCTTCGTGATCGGGCCGCCCGAGGGTCCGAGCGTGG
>DASUXT010000177.1:0-9101 GCA_036377775.1 Gemmatimonadaceae bacterium
GCGAGCTCGCGCACCATTGCCGCGCTGTCGTCGATGCTCGGGCCCAGCTTGCCGAGGAGCGCCGAGCTCCGTCCCGCTGACGCCGAGCCCGCGGTCGAGAGCTGGTTGATCTCCCGCGCCGCCTTGCTCGCCTGCTGCGCCAGGATGCGCACCTCGTCGGCGACCACGGTGAACCCGCTCCCGCCCACGCCGGCGCGCGCCGCCTCGATCGCCGCGTTCACCGCCAGCAGACCCGCGTCGGTGGCGATGCTGTCCACCACCGAAGCTTCGCGCAGCACCGCCGTGAGCGCATCGAGCGACTCGTGCAGCACCGCCGCACCTTCCTGGACGGTGGCCGCGCTCTCTGCCGCGCGGTTCTCCACGCCCTGCGCCCGCGTTGCCGCGCCCTGCATCGTGGCCGTCATCTTCGCCAGGCTGTCCGCCGTGCGACGCACGTTCTCGGCGCCTTCGCTCGCGCCGTTCGCCACCTGGTTCGCGGCGTCGTGCATCCGCTCCGCCGTCGCGGCGATCGCCGCGCTCGCCTCCTCGATCTCGCCGAGCAGGCGCACCAGCGCCGTCGTCATCTCCTCGTGCGCACGGCCGAGCAGGTCGTGCGTCGAGCGCGCCGGCACGGTGGCCGTGAGGTCGCCGTCGGCAATCCGGCGCGCGGCGGCGGCCAGCTCCTCTTCGTACTCGGCAGCGCGTGCCAGCGCCACGGTCACGCGATCGGCGCGCGTCGGTCCCGCCAGGCGCCGCGTGCGACCTTCGGCGAGCGCCTCGGCGGCCGCCGCATGCTCGTTCATCGTGGCCCCGATGCGGAGCAGCGCCTGGTGGAGCGCGCGAAGCTCCGCGTCGTCGGTTGGCGGCAGGTCGATGTCCGTCCCGCCTTCGGCGAGCGTACGTGCCGCGCTCGTCGCGCGGCGCAGCGCCGTTCCGTTCGCCCCATTGATGCCGTCGGCGAGCGAGAGCAGCAGCAGCGCAGCAATCACCGCGAGCAGCGTCATGATGATCCAGCTCGCCGTCTGGAGGCGCGTCGCCGCAGCGGTCTGCTCGGCGATCTCGCGCTCGGTGGCGGCGATGTCCGCGCTGAGCATCCCGCGCACGGCGCGCATCCCGACCGTTGCCAGCTCGGCGCTCGAGGTCAGGGCTTCATCTCCCGAGGGCAGCCGCTCCGCCGCCCGGCGAGCCTGGACGTACCAGGACGCGAAGCGCTCGTCCACCGACCGCATGCCCGCCGCGTGCTGCTCGTGCAGCCGCGCCGAGGTGGCCAGTATATGGAAGCGCTCGGCCAGGCTGTCGGCGCGACTGAACCGCGCCACATTGCCGGCCAGGTCGGTGCCCTGGATGGCGTCCCGCGTTGCCCCCAGCACGTCGCGCAGCTCGCGCGATTCGCGCAGCGCCGGGACGTCCTCGCGTTCTACCTGGGCCAGCTTCAGCGACACCATCACGCCAGAGCCGACTCCCACGACCAGCAGCAGGGCGAGGGAGACGCAGGCAAGGTGGGCCAGCAGGCGGATCCGTTCACTGGCGGGGCGCTCGTCCAGCACCCTCGACCAGGCATTCGATAACCTGTTGAAGTGCATCATGTTGGGTTCCTCGCCTCCGCTTCGTCGCGGGGGGCAGAGGGTCGCATCGTCGCGACCGTGACACTCGGCCAGCCGACTGCCGGCCTCCATTTCACGACCCAAATACCGAACTTTTTACCGCAGGTGTCAAATTACAAAGCAGTAATGGAACTACCCGGAGGACAGATGGACCGAATGACCGCTCGGCCCTCCCGGTCCTCGTCCTCCGGTCCTCCGGTCCATCCACCCGGCCCGGTCGCTTCTCGCCACCCCTGGCCCCGGTTAGCTTCACGCCACCGGCGTCTCCCCGACCACGAGCCCTCATGACCGCTTTCGCTGCCCCCGCCACGACCGAGCATCGCGATTTCCTCGCGATCCCGGACTTCTCCACCGCCGAGTTGCTCGCCCTGTTCGATCTCGCCGAGCGCATGCGGAAGGGGGAGTACAATAAGACGCCCCTCGCCGGCCAGACGCTGGCGATGATCTTCATGAAGTCCTCCACGCGGACGCGGGTCTCGTTCGAGGTGGGCACCTACCAACTCGGCGGCCACGCGCTCTTCCTCAGCCCGCGCGATGTCCAGCTCGGCCGCGGCGAGCCCATCGCCGACACGGCGCGCGTGCTCTCGCGTTACGTGAACGGCATCATGATCCGCACCTTCGCCCACCAGGACGTCGAGGAGCTGGCGCGCTACGCCAGCGTTCCCGTCATCAACGGGCTCACCGACCTGCTGCACCCCTGCCAGATCCTCGCCGACCTCCTGACCGTCCGGCAGCACCTCGGGACGTGGGAGGGGAAGAAGGTCGCCTGGATCGGCGACGGCAACAACATGGCGAACTCCTGGATCAACGCCGCGTACCGTCTCGGCTTCGAGCTCGCGCTCGCCTGCCCCGAGGGCTACGAGCCCGCCGACCACCTGCTCGAGCGCGCGCGGAAGGCCAACGCGAAGATCACCCTCACCCGCGACCCGAAGGAAGCCATCGCCGGCGCCGACGTCGTCAACACCGACGTGTGGGCCAGCATGGGGCAGGAGGACGAGCAGAAGAAGCGCGAGCGCGACTTCGCCGGCTACACCGTGGACCGGAAGATGATGTCGCGCGCCGCGGCTGACGCCATCTTCCTCCACTGCCTCCCCGCGCACCGTGGCGAGGAAGTCTCCGCCGAGGTGATCGAAGGGCCGCAGAGCCGCGTGTGGGACGAGGCGGAGAACCGGCTTCACGTCCAGAAGGCGATCATGGCGGTGCTGATGGGTGGCGAACGGCTCTCCTGATCCGCGGGGAAGTGTGCCGGTCTTCCGGCACACTTCTCGCCAATTGCGGCAGGCAGAACCGTAGCAAAAGGACCACATCATTGAGCACCGATGACGCGGGCAACGACTGACACGGAGGGGGCAGGATCGCAGGAGGGGGCAGGTGAGACGGTACGCAAGGCGGCCACCGGGATTCCGGGCATCGATGCCATCACCCGTGGCGGCTTTCCCGAGGCGCGCACGACCCTCATCCTCGGCGGGCCCGGGGCCGGCAAGACCGTGCTCGCGCTGGAGTCCATGGTGAACGCTGCCCGGCTGAACCACGAGCCGGGCATCTTCGTCGCCTTCGAGGAGAGCAGCCGCCAGATCATCGCCAACGCCGCCACCTTCGGCTGGGACCTCCCCTCGCTCGAGCGCGAGAAGCTCTTCTTCCTCGATGCGCGGGTGTCGCCCATGACCATCCAGTCGGGCGACTTCGACATCACCCTCATGCTCGCCGGCCTCGAGGTCAAGGCGCGCGAGATGGGGGCGCGGCGCATCGTCCTCGACGGCCTCGACGTCCTCCTCGCCCTGCTCGACGACCCGGTGCGCGAGCGGCAGGAGGTCTACCGGCTGCACGACTGGCTGCAGAAGTCCGGGCTCACCGCGGTGATCACCGGCAAGGCCACCGACGTCGATCGCCACGGCGCCGAGCGCTACGCGTTCATGCAGTTCATGGTGGACGCCGTGATCCTCCTCCATCACCGCATGGTGGATCGCGTCTCGCTGCGCGGGCTCCGCGTGGCCAAGTACCGCGGCACCGGGTTCGACGAGGGAGAGTTCCCCATGGTGATCTCCCCCACCGGCATCCAGGTCGCCACCTTCGGCCCGGCGATCCTCGGGCACGACGTGTCCACCGAGCGCGTGTCCACGGGCATCCCCCGCCTCGACAACATGCTCGACGGCGGCTACTACCGCGGCTCCTCGGTGCTCGTCTCCGGCGCGCCCGGCGTGGCGAAGACCACCCTCGCCGCCTCCTTCGCCCGCGCCACCTGCGCGCAGGGTGAGCGCATGCTCTTCGTCAGCTTCGACGAAGCGGCCACGCAGCTCGTCCGCAACCTGCAGTCGGTCGGCATCGACCTCGCGCCATTCGTCAGCGCCGGCCTGCTGCGCATTCACGCCGTGCGCTCGGAGTCGCGCAGCGCCGAGGACCACCTGATCGAGCTGCAGCGCATCATCCGCGAGTTCGAGCCGCGCGGCCTCGTGCTCGACCCCATCTCCGCCCTCGGCAAGACGGGGGGCGAGATCGCGGCGGTGCACTCCTCGCTCCGCCTGCTGGACTACGCGCGCGCGCTCGGAATCACGGCCCTGTCCACCAGCCTCATGTCCCAGGGGGCGAACGTGGAGGCCACCTCCATGGAGATCTCCACCATCGCCGACACCTGGATCCACCTCGCGTACTCCATCCACGGCGGCGAGCGGAATCGCACCCTCACGGTGGTGAAGTCGCGTGGCATGCGCCACTCGAACCAGGTGCGCGAGCTGATCCTCTCCGACGCCGGCGTCACCCTCGCCGACGTCTTCACCGCCGGCGGCGAAGTGCTCGTCGGCACGGCGCGCTGGGAATACGAGCGCTCGGTGCGCGAGCGCGCCGAGCGTGAGCGCCTGGAGCGCGAGCATCGGCGCCGCGTGGCCGAGCAGAACGTCGCCCGCCTGGAGGCGCAGATCGCCGGCCTGCGCGCCGAGCTCGAGGCGCAGCGGTCGGAGATGGAAGTCGTCGGCGCGCACGAGCTCAACGTTGCCGAGCGCCGGCAGGACGGGCAGGAGGCACTGCGCCGCCTGCGCTTCGGCGCGAACGACGCGCCCCGCACCCCGGGTAGCTGAAGGGGATGGCGGGCGTGGTCGTCCTGCGCTTGTACCTCGCCGGTGAGGGGCCCAACTCCACCACGGCGCGGCTGAACCTCGAGCGGCTCCTCGCCGGCGTGGACCACGCCGGCTATTCGCTCGAGGTGGTGGATTGCCTGCGCGATCCGCTGCGCGCGCTGGAGCAGGGGGTGCTCGTCACGCCCACCCTCGTGCGCGTCGAGCCGGAGCCCGTCGTCACCATCATCGGCACGCTGCGCGACTCGCGCGGCGTGATGGACATGCTCGGCCTGGCGCGCGCCGTGGGTGCCGCCGCCGCGGAGGGGGCGCGTCATGACGGGCCCTGACATCGAGCGGCTGGTCCAGCGCCTCGTCGAGACGGAGCAGGAGCTGCAGGCGCTCCTCTCCGACGAGGTGGACGCCGTCGTCAATCCGGCCTCCGCCACTCCCATCCTGCTCGGCAGGGCGCAGCGTGCCCTCGCCGAGTCCGAGGCGCGCTACCGCGAGCTGATCGCCCGCTGCCCCGCGCTCGTCTGCGAGCTGCTCCCCGACGGCCGCATCGCCTTCGCGAACGACGCCTTCCGCTCGCTGCTCGGCTTCGAGCCCGCCGCGCTCATCGGCGACCCGCTCTGGGAGGCCCTCGCCGCCGACGGCCACGAGCACGCGGCGCGCTGCTTCCACGCCGCCCTCGAGCGCGGCGACGTGGCCAACCACGAGCTGCTCCTCCGCTCCGCCGCGGGCGAGCCGCGCTGGATCCTCTGGACCACTGCCAATCGCTACGACGCCGACGGCTTCCTCGATTGTGCCGTCGCCTTCGGCATCGACATCACGGCGCGCAAGCAGGCCGAGGAGGCGGCGCTCCAGCTCCGCGAAGCGGAGAATGCGCGTGTGCGCGCCGAGGCGGCCAACAAGGCAAAGACCGAGTTCCTCGCCGTGATGAGCCACGAGCTGCGCACTCCGCTCAACGCCATCTCCGGCTACGCCGAGCTGATCGAGCTCGAGGTGCACGGCCCGGTGACCGACGAGCAGCGCCGCGCCCTGCAGCGCATCCGCAGCAGCCAGCGGCACCTGCTCGGGCTCATCAACGACCTCATGAACTTCGCGCGCCTCGAGACGGGACAGGTGAGGGTGACGGCGGGTGACGTGGCCGTGAACGAGATCCTCGCCGTCGTGCATGCCCTCACCGCGCCGCAGCTCGCCAGCAAGGGACTCCACTACGACGTGGGCCGCTGCGACGCCACGCTCACCGCCTTCGCCGACAAGGACCGCGTCGAGCAGATCCTCATCAACCTCGTCAGCAACGCCTCCAAGTTCACCCCGGAGGGTGGCCGCGTGGCGCTGGCCTGCGAGGCCGCCCAGTCGGTGGTGCGCTTCCACGTGACCGACACCGGCGTCGGCATTCCGCCCGACAAGCTCGGCGAGATCTTCGAGCCCTTCGTGCAGGTGCGCACCGGGTTCACCCGTCCCCACGACGGCGTGGGCCTCGGCCTCGCCATCAGCCGCGACCTCGCCCGGAAGATGCACGGCGACCTGGAGGTGGAGAGCAGGGAAGGACAGGGTTCCCGATTCACCCTCGTCCTGCCACGTTTCGACCACGCCGCATCACCCTGACCCCGGGAGATCCTTGAGCAAACCCTCGAACGTCGTGAAGGCCGGTACCATGGCCCCCGACTTCTCCGCCGCCACCGACGACGGCAGCACCCTCCGCCTCCGCGACCTGCGCGGGAAGTGGGTGGTCCTCTACTGGTATCCCAAGGACGATACCCCTGGCTGAACCATCGAGGCGTGCTCGTTCCGAGACGCCTTCCCCCGGTTCGGGGGAATCGACGCAGTGATCCTCGGCGCCAGCGGGGATTCGGTGGAGTCCCACCGGAAGTTCAAGGAGAAGTACGACCTGCCCTACACGCTCATCGCCGACGACAGCCACGAGATCGCGCAGGCGTACGGCGTGTGGCAGGAGAAGTCCATGTTCGGCAGGAAGTACATGGGCATCCCGCGCACCACCTTCCTCATCGATCCCGACGGCCGCATCGCGCGCGTGTTCGAGAAGGTGAATCCCCTCGGCCACGCTGGCGAGGTCGCGGAGGCCATCGAGGCGCTGCGAGAGCGATGACGTAGTGCGCAGCGCGCCGTGACCGGCGTCACGTGACGCCGGTCACGGGCGCCCGAATGCGCGGTGACGCCGGTCGTGCTGTGGCGTCCAATGGGAAACGGATCGACGAAGCCCCGATGACGGGAGATTTCGAATGTCCGACACCCATGACCGCATGCGCAACGCCAGATCCGAGCGCTTCACGGCGCTCATCATCGAGCTGCTCCCTGCCATTCGCGAGCTGCGCCCCCGTCTCAACGACGACCAGCTCATGGAGGCGGCCCGCCGCATGGCCGAGTACCGCCTCATCGACGAGGGCCTCTGGTCCGGTCCTGGCCGATGAGCGAGAAGCCACGCACTCGCGCCGAGTGTACGCACTCGTTCATGGCACCGCGGCCGTCGCGCAGCGCGCCGTCCACCGACCAGCGCGTCGAGGCGCGCACCCTCGACATCGCCAACCGGCTGCGCTTCGTCTGCGGCCACCTCCCCGATGACGAGCTGCTCGACCTCGCCACGCGCATGGCGATCGTCGAGGTGAAGTACTCCGGCGGGAAGGAGCTGCACCTCCCCCGCCGCCGCGCCGCCAACGGCTGAGCACCGCACCGCGACACTGGCTCGAATGAACGTCGGGAGGGCATATTCCGCTCTCCCCTCTTCATTTGCAGCCATGCCAGACACTGCCGCACCCGCCGCCCTCAAGCGCACCCCGCTCCACGACGTCCACGTCGCCCTCGGCGCGAAGATCGTCCCCTTCGCCGGCTACGAGATGCCCGTGCAGTATCCCGCCGGCATCACCGCCGAGCACCGCACCGTGCGCGAATCGTGCGGCATGTTCGACGTCAGCCACATGGGCGAGTTCTGGATCACCGGCCCGCGCGCCGTGGAGTTCGTAAACCACGTGACGACGAACGACGTGAGCGCGCTCGCCGTGGGGCAGGTGCACTACTCCACCATCCTCAACAACCGCGGCACGATCGAGGACGATTGCCTCGTGTATCGCTTCACCGACCGCGTCATGATGGTGGTGAACGCGAGCAACGCGGCGAAGGACTTCGCCCACATCGCCCGCCATGCCGACGACTTCGGCGTGAAGCTGCACGACGCGAGCGACGAGATGGCGCTCATTGCCGTGCAGGGGCCGAAGAGTGCGGGGATCCTCCAGAAGCTGGTGGACGTGAACCTCGCCGACATCAGGTACTACCACTTCACCCAGGGCGAAGTGGCCGAGCGCCGCGCGATCATCAGCCGCACGGGATACACCGGCGAGGACGGCTTCGAGCTGTACGTGGCGAACGACGACGCGGTCCCCATCTGGCAGGCGTTGATGGCCACAGGCGAGGTGGCACCGGCCGGCCTCGGCGCGCGCGACACGCTGCGCCTGGAGATGGGGATGGCGCTCTACGGCAACGACATCGACGACACCGTCACGCCGCTCGAGGCCAACCTCGGCTGGCTGGTGAAGCTCGCCAAGGGCGACTTCGTGGGCCGCGACGTGCTGGCGAAGCAGAAGGCGGAGGGAGTGAAGAAGAAGCTCGTCGCCTTCACGATGCAGGACCGCGTCTTCCCGCGTCACGGCTATCCCGTGTTCAGCAACGGCGAGGCGAGCGGCGTGGTGTGCAGCGGCACGATGAGCCCCACCCTCGGCATTCCCATCGGCACGGCCTACCTTCCGACGGCGGCGGCGAAGGAAGGGACGCAGTTCGAGGTGGAGATCCGCGGCAAGCGCGTGCCGGCCACGGTCGTGAAGCCGCCGTTCTACAAGGACGCGTCGCATCTCTGATCGCGCGAGGCCCCGCACGTGCGTGTCGCCATCCTGACCATCTCCGACGCCGCCTCGCGCGGCGAGCGGGACGACGCCTCCGGTCCCGCCGCCGCCGAGTGGGCGGGCTCGCTCGGCTACGCGGTGACCGCGCGGGCGCTGGTGCCCGACGACGCCGTGGCCATCGTCCGCCAGCTCCTCACCTGGTGCGACGGCGACACCGCCGACCTCGTGCTCACCACCGGCGGCACCGGCCTCTCGCCGCGCGACGTCACCCCCGAAGCCACGCGCGCCGTGATCGAGCGCGAAGCGATCGGCATCGCCGAGCGCCTGCGCATCGAGACCGGCGCCGACGTCGCCCGCGCCGCGCTGGGCCGCGGCATTGCCGGCGTCCGCGCGCGCACCCTGATCGTGAACCTCCCCGGCTCCCCGCGCGCCGTGCGCGAATGCCTCGACGTGCTCTCGCCGATCGCCACCCACGCCATCAACATCCTCCGCGGCGAAGCGACGGATCACTCACCAGCAACTGGTGACTCGAAGTGACGGTTCACCGTTCACCGTTCACGGTTCACGTGAAGTCCGCAGTGACGGTTCACCGTTCACCGTTCACGGTTCAC
>DASUXT010000178.1:0-10856 GCA_036377775.1 Gemmatimonadaceae bacterium
CGTGCTGAAGCGCGGCAGCGCGTCGCGCGTGGTGTGATGCCGCTTCCAGAACTGCGCGAGAAAGTGGTTGGCGAGGATCGGGATGTCCTCGCGCCGCTCGCGCAGGGGCGGAAGGTTGATCGTCACCACGTTCAGGCGATAAAACAGGTCCTCGCGCAGGTTCTTGCTCGCGATCGCCTGGCGCGGATCACGGTTGGTGGCGGAGATGAAGCGCACGTCCACCTGCGCATCCTGCTGCTCGCTGCCCACGCGGCGCACCACGCCGTCCTGGACCACGCGCAGCAGCTTCGCCTGCAGCGGCAGCGCCATCTCGGTGAGCTCGTCGAGGAAGAAGGTGCCGCCATCGGCAACTTCCAGCAGGCCGACCTTGTCACGGTCGGCGCCGGTGAAGGCGCCCTTCCGGTGACCGAACATCTCGCTCTCCAGCAGGTGCTCGGGGAGCGCGGCGCAGTTGAGGGGGACGAGCGACTCGTTCGCGCGGCGGCTGTGCTTGTGGATGAACTGCGCGAACATCTCCTTGCCGGTGCCGCTCTCGCCGACGAGCATCACGCTCGCGTTCGTCGCCGCGACCTTGCGCGCCAGGTCCACCGCGGCGCGGAACGCCGGCGACATGCCGAGCAGGGTGACCTTGTCGCTGTTTCCGTGCTGCTCGAGGAGCGCGGCGTTCGACGCCTGGCGCTCGCGGCTGCTGAGCACCGCGTACGCGGCGCGGCCGAACATCAGGTGCAGGTGGGTTCCCGAGAACGGCTTCGGCAGGTAGTCCCACGCGCCGGCGCGCAGCGCCTCGATGCTCGAGGCGACGCTCGGGTTTCCCGTCATCATGATGACGATCGCCGAAGGATTCGCCTCCAGGACCGCCTTCAGGATGTCGATCCCCGGCACGGGCGTCATGTACAGGTCCACCATGGCGATGTCGAAGTGCGCGCGCCGAAACAGCTCGATTGCCTCGTCGCCGCGGCCGCTGGTGGTGACGTTGTAGCCTTCCACCTGCAGCACGCTCGCGCAGCCCTCGCGCAGCGTACGATCATCGTCCACGACGAGGACGCGAATGGACGAGCGCGCTTCTACGGGCACCGCCACCGAATCGGCGATCATGGGCTCACCCGGAGGTGGGCGCAGGGAGACTGCTGAATCGGTGAGCCGACTGACGGAGTCCGTCGCATCGGTAGGAGGCGTGTACGGCCCGAAGGAGCTGCGCGTCTGGTGCATGTACGTCCCGGCGTCGGGGGGGAATTGGAGGGTCGTGCGTCCGTGCAACGTTGCCGAGGTGGGACAGTGTGGCGGCGTCCCAACAACAGATAACGGTGACACGGGTCACCAAAGCTTGAGAGGATGGGACATTCTGTCAAGAACGAGAACGCTTCTATAAACAAATGGGGCGGCCCGCGTGGAAGGCGGGCCTTTCCGGGCGCCGGGCCCGTCGCTTCGCTCGGGCCTATGCTCTCAGGGCGCTCGCCTGCGGCTCGCTTTCCGGGCGGCGCGCAGGGGCGCGCCTGTGGGGCAAGGCGTTGGTGGTGACGCGTTAAGCCCGATGGGGGGAGCGTTTCCCCGAAAGGCAGCGCGAAGCGCGGCCGCGCCGAGAGCATAGGCGAGCGTAGCGAGCCAAGCGCCCGGAAAGGGGGGCGTTCCACGCCCCCCACCCCGACTAGCAGCGGCGCTTACGCGCCGCCCGGCAGCTCGTCGAAGCTGAGCGTTCCCTCAGCGCCGCCCATCAGCGCGTACTGCAGCGCCGTCTCCGCCCGCCGAACGACCTCGGCTGCTTCCACCTTCACCGCGCTGAAGTCACTCGCCGCATAGAAGCCGGCGTGCAGGGCGGGGTGCCGACCCTCCACTTCCACCTCCTTCGCCGTGCCCGCGCTTCCCTCGAGCGCATCCTGGAGACGGTCCACCAGGCGGCGGGCGCCGGGCGCGTCGGTATCGGGGGCGAGGATGGCGAACCGGCTCTCTCCCACGTAGCCGATGACGTCCGACTTCCGCGCCTGGGCGCGACAGACATCGGCCAGCCAGTTCAGGCGCGCGCTCGAGGACTTCGCCGTTCGCGCGTCGGTTCCGCTGCCGAGCGATGACACCGCCACGCAGGCGAACGGCTCGTGGTTGCGGGCCGCGCGGGCGCCCAGCGTCTCCGCCCAGTGGCGCAGCCCGAACGCGCTGTACAGCCCCGTGAGCGGATCGATGAGCGAGATGGATTGCGCCGCCTCGGCACGACGGCGCGCTCGCAGGAAGGTGCGCAGCTTGAACAGCAGCGTCTCCACGTCCAGGGGCTGGGCGCAGAAGTCCCACGCGCCCGCTTCATATGCTTCCAGGCGCACGCGGTTGCTCACCGGCGCGGTGGAGGTCATGAAGATCGGTGTCGAATGGTCGAACAATGGATCGTCCACCAGCCCGCGGCAGACTTCGATGCCGTCGATCTCCGGGAGCGAGGTGTCGAGGATCAGCGCGTCCGGGCTGCTGCCGCGCGCCAGCTCCAGCGCCCGCCGCCCGCCGTCCACCCGCAGCACGGAGTAGCCATTCAACTCCAGCACGCTCTCCACCGACCGCCCCATCCACTCGCCGTGGCTGGCGATCAACACGAGATGCGGCCTTTTACGGAGTTCGACCATTTGAGGTTCGGTTGGTAAGAGCTGAAAGCTGAAAGCTGAGAGCTGAGAGCTGAAAGCTGAGAGCCGAAAGCTTAAAGCTTCGAACTTTCAGCTTTCAGCTGCGTGTTAGCGTACCACTCCAACGCATTCGCCAGCCCGTCCGCTGCACGGTGGCTCGGCTCGTAGCCAAGGAGGCGACGCGCCTTGCCGATGTCGGCGAGCGAACGACGGATATCACCCTGGCGCGGCGCGGAGTGCGCTGCCTCGGCATCGGCCACCGAGGGCTGGTACTTCACGAGACCGTCGCGGATCATCGTGAAGAGCTGGTTGAGCGACGTCTCCTGCCCGCACGCAACATTATACGCGCCACCCGTCGCAGCGCTGTCGGGAACTACCGCCGCGAGGATGTTTGCCTGCACGGCGTTCGCCACGTAGCAGAAGTCGCGGCTCGTCTCGCCGTCGCCGAAGATCTCGCACGGCACGCCGTTGAGCAGGTTGGCGATCCAGCGCGGGATCACCGCGGCGTAGGCGCCGTTCGGATCCTGCCGGCGGCCGAACACGTTGAAGTAGCGGAGTCCCACCGTCTCGAGGCCGTAGTTCTTCTGGAACACGGCCGCATACAGCTCATTCGTCGCCTTCGTCGCGGCGTACGGAGAGAGCACGCGCCCCGTCTTGTCCTCCTGCTGCGGGATCGTCGTGGCATCGCCGTACACGGAGCTCGACGACGCATACACCACGCGCTTCGCTCCCGCATCTCGCGCCGCGATGAGGATGTTGAGGAAGCCTTCGACGTTCACCTGGCTGCTGCTCACCGGATCCTTGATGGAGCGGGGCACCGAGGCGAGCGCGGCCTGGTGCAGCACGAGCTCCACTCCCTCCATCGCCGCCTTGCAGGCTTCGGGATCGCGGATGTCGCCCTCGACGAAGCGGAACGATCCCCTGCCCCCCGGCGCACCGGCCACGGCGTCGGTGAGGTTGTGCTGGTAGCCGGTGGCGAAGTTGTCGAGCCCCACCACCGTCTGGCCGAGCCCGAGCAGCTCCTCCACGAGGTTGGAGCCGATGAAGCCGGCGGCACCGGTCACGAGCCAGGTGCGCGGATTGGCCGCAAGCTGCTCGCGGACCTGCGTATATCGCTGCGGGAACGTCAGTTCGGTCATGAGTCAGGACAGGTGATCAGGTGAAGCGCTGCCGCGGGATGGCATCTTCCATTCCCGGCGGACCATTGTCGTGCAGACCATCAACTTGCGCTGCCGTAACAGTTTAGCGGCTGCGTAACCCCCACCGCTGTGCGGCGCTCGCGATACAGGTGGGGTATCGGGACCGCAGTTGTGTTGCATGGGTGCGGCAGTAGCGGCGGATGGGGAAGGTGGTTCATCGGTTTCTCGGCTCATCGGTTCACGGCCTGCCACGGGAAGTCCATGCGTCCCGACGCAGGCCGTGAACCGAAAAACCGAAAAACCGAAAAACCGGTCTCAAGGCGTCAGCGTCACCTGCACTCCCACACTTCGCACCGAGGGCAGCTGCCCGAGCTCCGCACCACCGATGAACGCCGTGCTGAGCACCGTTTCCGGATCGATGTTCGGCACGTTGGTCCACAACGCAAGGTTGCGGCCGATGATCGAGAGACGCATGCGCTGTGCATGGAGTCCGAGCGAATGCAGCGGGAGGTCCAGGGTCGCGCGCGCTTCGCGCAGCTTCACGAAGCTCGCGTCGTACACCCAGCGCTCGCCGATTGCGCCGAGCGAGTGGTAGTAGTCCTCGGTGCTCACGTGCACCGTGTTCGCGTTGCCCGTGGCTGCATCCGTGCCGGCGATGAGAAGGCCCGTGTCCGGACGGAACGACGTCTCGGCCAGCGTGCCCGCGTAGGCGCCGGCGCGGTTGCTGGCGCTGAAGATCTGCCCGCCCTGACGGATGTCGAACAGCACGCTCAGGTCGAGCCCCCAGATGCGCAGGCCGCTCGAGAGGCCGCCCGTCCAGCTCGGCGACGAATTGCCGAGCACCACGGGGCCGGTGATGCTGTCGGGGAGCGGGTGGCCGTCACGCAGCAGGAGGGCGCCATTCGCGTCGCGGAGGAAGCGGGTGCCCATGATCACGGCGAGTGAATTCCGCTCGCGTGCGACCAGCGTCACGCCGCCTACCGGCGTGGTGAGTGGCACGCTGATCCGGTTCTCTGGCGTCGTCACGACGGGGAGGCTGACCACGTTGCTGGCGTTCTGGCCGAACGATGCGCCGACGCGCCACTCCACGCTGCCGCGGCGCACGGGCACCATGTCGGCCTGCACCTCCACGCCGTGGTTGGTGATCTCGCCGCCGCGCAGGAGCCCCAGCACGTCGGGGACCAGGAGGTTTTCGGTGCGGTCCGAGTAGTAGTTCACGTCCACGACGAGCCGGCTGCCGAGCAGCCCGGCGTTCGCGCCCACCTCGAAGCCGCTCGTCACTTCCGGCGCAACGAGTTGCTCGGCCGTCACGCCACCCGCCGGCTGCGGCACCTGGAACAGCGTCGCCGGCAGCACGTCGTTGCCCGAGCGCGACCACCCCGCGCGCACGGTGAGCGCGTCGAGCAGCATGCCGCGCATCGCCGGCTTCGCGCGCGTGATGTCGAGGCTCGCCAGCACGGCGGGATAGAGCTCCGATGCGGTCGCCCCCTCGAGCGACGAGCTCTCGTGGCGCACGGTCGCGTCGAGGGTGGCCCAGGAGGCGAGCGAGGCCTGGATGCCGCCGAAGGCGTAGAAGGTACCGGCGTCAGTGTTCTGGATGACCGATGGGAACGGGCCGGGAGCCGGAAGCGTGTCGGAGCCCGCGGGAGTGAGGCTGAGCGAGTTGCCGCGCCGCCCTGCGCCGAGGGTGAACGCGAACTCGCCGCGCGGCGTGATGCGCGCCGACGCTTCCACGTCGCTCTGCGTGGCGGTGATGTCGTTCGTCTCGAAGCCACCGGTGGCGAACGATCCGCGGCCGGCGAGGTACGGGAAGCCGCCCATCCATCCCGGCGCCACGTCGAAGCGACGGCTCTCCGTGTAGTGATCGGCGCCGCCACGCAGCGTCCCCTGGATCATGTCGCTGAACGCATACGTAACCGAAACATCGCCGAGCATGCGCGTGCGATCGTCATGCTGGTCGTTGGCGAGCGCGGCGAAGAAGGGATTGTTGTGGCTGGTGTAGTTCCAGCTGATCTGGTCCCCATTCGCATCGCGCACGTGATTGTGCAGTGCGTTGATGTCCACCTGGCGTGGCAGCACGGCGAGCACCGACACCGGGTTGCTCTCGTCGAACCCGGAGCCCGGGCGATCCTGCCCCTTGTCGCGATGGAGCTGCGCCGATGCCGTCAGGTCGAGCCGCGACGAGGGGCGGATGCCACCGGTGAAGGCTGCCGATTGCCGCGTGAGCTGCGTCTCGGGCGTGATGCCATTCGAGACGCGGTTGGCGAGCGAGAGGCGGAACTGCCCCGTGCTGTTCGCGCCCTGCGCGGCGACGTTGGTGGCGAGGGTGCGTCCGCGATCGAAGTAGTCCTTCACGTTGTCCGGCTGCGCGAACCACGGACGCACGTCGGCGCGTCCTGCCTCGGTATAGCTCGACTGCGCGAGCGGCTGTCCGGCGAACGCGGGACCCCAGCTCTGGCTCACCGAGTCGTTCACTCCGCCGCCCATGCCATCGAAGAAGGAGAAGGCGCCGCCCAGTCCCTGCCCGTACTGGTTCTGGAAGTCGGCGAGGCGCAGCGGCTCCTCGAAGCTGAATTGCTGCGACGCCGAGATGTCGAAGCCGGAGAGGCCGCGCCCGTTCCGGGTGGTCACGAGGAAGACGCCATTCGCCGCGCGCCCGCCGTACAGCATCGCCGCCGCGGGACCACGCAGCAGGCGCACCGACTCGATGTCCTCGAGGTTGAGGTCGGACACCGGGGTGCCGTAGTCGTAGCCCCCCGTGCCGAACCGCTGGGAGGAGAGCAGGGAGACGCTCGAGTTGTCGAGGACCACGCCGTCCACCACCCAGAGGGGCTGGGTGTTGCCGACGATGCTGTGCGACCCGCGCACGCGCACGGCGCTCGTGCCGCCGAGTGCGCCGGAGCTCTGCACCTCCACGCCGGCGATGCGACCGGCGAGTGCGCTCGGCAGATCCACAGGACCCGCCTCCTCGAGGAACGCGCTCGAGTCCACGACGATGCCGCCGAGCGCGCGCGGAAGGCGAATCGTGGGCAGTGCACCGGCCGGAACCGTGGCCGCCGCGGTCGGCCGCGACACGGCGACGGTGGTATCCGTGGGGCGCGGCTGCGGAACGCGGGCGCCTTCGGTGGGCGCGAGGTCGAAGTCCTGCACGAGCGAGCCACCCACGAGCACGACCTGCACCGACGCCGGCGCGTAGCGCAGGTAGCGCGCGGTGAGCGTCACCGTCTGGCCCTGCACGCGCGACGAGGGGACGATGATGCTGTACCGCCCGTCGGCGTTGGTGACGGTGCCCATGTCGAGCTGCTCGATGCGCACGCTCGCCCCCTGCAGGGGCATCCGGCCGGAGGAGACGTGGCCGGTAATCGTGACGGCGCGCTGGGCGAGGGCGGGAAGCGGCGCGAGAACGAGCGCTAACGCGAAGAGTCGACGCATGGGTGTCATTGAAAGACAAGAGACGTACTATGTACTTCGTACTTCGAATCGGGACCCGCGGGCTGGGCTCTCCAATGTGCCGACAATCCATCTCGGCGATAAGGGAACGGCCCCACATTGGAGGGGCCGGACTCCTGGGTCCCGGTACGAGGTACCAGGTACGTGCTACTTCAGTTGTAGTTGGCGATCACGGGTTCACCCCGACCACCACGTACCGAGGAACGAGCCGCGGGCCCGTGATGCTGTCGCCGAGCTCTCCCACGCTGTTGAGCCCCCAGCATGCCACCGATCCGTCCAGCGTGAGCGCACAGGTGTGCTCGTAGCCGGCGCTGATCGCCTTGAACTTCATCCCGCCGGCGACCGGAACCGGGTCGGCGCGGTTCACCGTGGTGCTGTCGCCAAGCTGGCCGGCGCGGTTGTCGCCCCAGCAGTACGCCGAACCGTCGGCGGTGAGTGCGCAGGCGTGGCCACCTCCCACCGTGAGCTGGCTGAAGGTGGGCGCGTTCGGGTAATCCTTTGGCGTCGTCTGCTTGGGAAGGGCGGCCGAGATGTTCCCCCAGCAGTACGGCTTGCCCGCGGTGGACAAGGCACAGGTCATCGCCTCGCCGCCGCCGATGGCCATGAACTGCAGGCCGCCGCTCACCGCCGTCGGATTCAGGCGATTGGTGGTCGTGCCGTCGCCGAGCTGGCCGTTCAGGTTGAGGCCCCAGCAGAAGGCCGCGCCGTTGGCGAGGCCGCAGGTGTGATCGGTGCCCGCCGAGAGCGCGGAGAACATGTATCCGCCATATACCGGCGCCGGCGTGTAGCGCAGCGTGGTGGTGCGGTCGCCGAGCTGGCCGGCCGCGTTGGCGCCCCAACACCAGGTGAGGCCGTCGCTGGCGATAGCGCAGTTGTGGGCGTAGCCCGGAACGACGGTGGTCCAGGTGCGCGTGCTCCCGAGCTGTCTTGGCGTCGGGCTGCCGGCAGCGGCACCGGTGGTATCCGTGAGGGAGTTGATCCCCCAGCACCAGATGCTCTGGTCCACTGCCACGCCGCAGAAGTGAGTGGCGCTGCCGCGCAGGGTGGTGAAGCTCACGCCGCCGGTAGTGGGAGTGGGGCTCGTGCGGTTGACGTTGGTGCCGTCGCCCACGAGGGGCTGCTGGCCCATGCAGCTCACGGTGGCGTTCTGGTTGATGACGCAGGTGGCGTAGCCCCCCGCGGCCACGAGGGTCGGCACCAGGTGCACCGCGGTGCCGGTACCGGTGGCGTGCATGACGAACTTCGCGGCCTCCACGGTGACGATGAGCTGCTGGTCACCGGTCACGTCGCCCAGCGTCCAGGTGCCGGGCGAGGCCACGCCGTCGGCGCCCGTGGATACCGTCGTCGTCGCCACGCGTCCCCCGGCGGTGGGGGTGAAAGTCACCGGCACGCCGGGCCGCGGATTGCCGTCCACGTCCACCACCTTCACGCTCGGCGACACGGGGAGCTTGCTCAGGATCTGGCCCGATTGGTTGTCACCGTCAACGGCGCGGACGGCGTCGAAGGTGGTAACCACGAAGGTGGCCGGTGCGCCCTCGACGAAGGTGAGGGGCTTGTCATCGTCGCTGATGACGGAGGCGGTGACCTGGTTGGCACCGTTGGAGTTGCCCAGCGTCCACTGTGCGCCGACGACGCCGTTCCGGTCGGTGGTATCGATGGCGGGAGAGACCGTTCCGCCTCCAACGGTGGAAGCGAAGGCGACGCGCACGCCGGGCACGGGGTTCCCCTTGAGGTCCAGCACCCGGGCGTGGATGGAGTCGCCCACGGTAGCGGACGGGCTGGCGGCGCCTGGCGCGGTGAACTGATACGTCTCGATCTTCGCCGCCCCCTGCCACACCACCTTCACGGCGATCGGCTGCGAGGTAACGCCAAGGGTGGACGCGGTGACCAGGGTGATGCCGGTGTCGAGCGCGGCGAGCTTACCGTTGGCGTCGAGGGTGGCCACCTTCTCCACGGAGCTGCGCCAGACCACCGGCACCGGCACGGTCTCACCGGCGTCGTTCTTCACGGTGGCGGTGAGGGGCGCGTGGTAGCCGCGCTCGATGGCGAAGGAGGGCTGGTCGATGAGGACCGCCGAGACTTTCACGGTGGGCTTCGGCTCGGTGCCGGAGCCACAGGCGAGCGCAGCCGAGGTGGCGAGGGCAACGACGGCCAGGCGGCCGGGGGCTCGGCGAGTACGGCGAATCAACTTCACAGCGGCAGCGGGGTAGGGAGGCAGGTGTCGGCCAACGGGTCAACCATAGGATGAGGGGTGATGGGCGGCAAGCAGCCAGAACGCCGCGGCATCTTCCTCGCTATGGAGACACTGTCGAAAAGCGTGCCGGACGGTCGAGCAGGTTGGCAGGGCGTCACTTGCGGCGCCGGAACCGGCCGTGGGGCAGTGCTGGCGTTGCGCAGGTGCCCGCCCGGTGTGGCACGGGTGGGTGGTAGTGTGGCGTGTGCGCAACAGCTGGTGTGGAGGCGCGACGAGTCGTACTGTCATCGCGCATCCTCTACTGGTAGTTCAGGCTCTTGACGGTTGAACTGCCATCGTACGGATAGCAGCACGAATGAGACGGATTTGCCTCGTGAGCTTACGGGGAAATGATTTGGACCAATTGAAAGAGTGCTATTAATGATCGGTGGCAGAAAGCTGGTTCTATCCGTGGCGCTCGTTACGTGTGCTGGCGGGGCTGCCCAGGCCCAGGCGCGGGTGACGCAGCAGACGAAGGACCTGGAGACGCGGGCGACGCTGGAGCAGGAGCTCAAGGCGGCGGAGCAGAACCACCGCACCGGCGAGGCGTTCCTGCTGCGGAACCGGCTGGAGCACGGCGACTTCCAGGATGGTGACCGGATCGTGGTCCAGCTCCTGGGGAGCATTCCCTACAACGACACGATCACCGTGCGGGCAGGGAAGATGCTGCCATTGCCGCGGATGGACGACCTGCCGCTGGAGGGAGTGCTGCGGTCGGAGCTGAACGATGCGCTGTCGCACCATCTGGCCAGATACCTGCGGGATTCCACGGCACGGGCGACGCCGATGCTCCGGGTGGCAGTGCTCGGGCAGGTGCGCTCGCCGGGGTTCTATTACACTCCGGCGGACGTGCTGTTGAGCGACGTGCTGATGCAGGCGGGCGGGCCGGCTGGAGACGCCAATCTCAATGGTATGACCATCCGTCGGTCTGGCGAGACGATCTGGAACGCCCAGGACACGCGGACGGCGGTGACGGATGGGCTGTCGCTGGATCGGCTGCACCTGCGGGCGGGGGACGAGATCTACGTGCCGCAGAACAGTCACTTCAATTGGTCTACCATATTGCAGATCGGCTCGATCGCGATCAGCGCGCTGGTCGCGGTCGTGTCGCTGAGCAGGCGGTAAGGAGTGCATCCCGCAGGCACGAAGTGCCTGTCGGGATCTGTCTTGACTATAGAAGGAAACTTTCAGAGAGAGTGCAGTTCCATGGCTGAAGACGCAGCATCGTTCGATCTCGTACCGGCAGGCACCGTGCAGCCACCGGCGCCGGCATCGCAGGTCGGCTGGGGTGGCGAACCCACCCTGGCTCCGCCGAAGTCGCCGCTGGAGCGTCCGCTCGCGGCGATCCGCCGCTACAAGTGGCTGCTGCTCGCCGTTGTGCTGCTCTCCACGCTGGGCGGCGTGATCGCCACGAAGATGGTGAAGCCGGAGTACGAG
>DASUXT010000179.1:0-22476 GCA_036377775.1 Gemmatimonadaceae bacterium
CCGATTCCACCGAGGTCCTGGTCTGGTACTCGCCGACCGCCATTCACTTCGGCATCCGTGCGTACGCCGATCCGGCGACCGTCGCCGCGACGCTCGCCGACCGCGATCGCATCGGCAGTGACGACAACGTCGAGATTCACCTCGACACCTTCCACGAGCGCAATCGCGCCTTCGTGTTCATCGTCAATCCGCTCGGCATCCAGGCCGACGGCACCAAGAGCGAGGGAGGCGGTTTCATTCCCGGCTCGAACGTGGGACCGGGCCAGAACGACCTGAGCGCCGATTTCCGTTGGGACTCGCGCGGCCATGTGACCGCATGGGGTTACGAGGTGGAAGTACGGATTCCGTTCTCTGCACTCCGTTACTCCTCCGCGAGCGTGCAGACGTGGGGGCTGCAGGTCGACCGGCATGTGCAGCGCAACGGCTACGAGGAGACGTGGACTCCGGCGCGCAAGGCGTCGGCGTCGTTCATCGCGCAGTCGGGAACGCTCACCGGACTCACGGGGATGGTCCACGGCCAGAACGTGGAGCTCAACCCCGAGCTCACCAACACCACGCTCGGCGCGGCGTGCTGCGCGCCGACGCTCGACGAGTGGAGGTATTCCTCGAATCCGCAGCTTGGCGGCAACGTGCGCTGGGCGATGGGAAGCAACTTCGTCCTCAACGGCACCATCAAGCCGGACTTCTCGCAGGTGGAGGCCGACGCGACGCAGGTCGCCGCCGACGAGCGGTTCGCGCTCTTCTATCCGGAGAAGCGTCCCTTCTTCGTGGAGGCGCTGGATCAGTTCAACGTCCCCAACCAGCTCGTGTACACCCGCACCATCACCCAGCCCGACGCGGCGGGGAAGCTGACGGGCAAGCTCGGGCGCGCGGACGTCGCACTCCTCTCGGCGCGCGACCAGGGGCGGCTGGTGGACATCGTGCGACTGCGCCAGGCGATCGGCGAGCAGTCGCAGGCGGGGCTGCTCTACAGCGGCCGCACCGGTGAAGGGCGCAACAACAACGTGGTCGGACTGGACACGAAGATCGTCTTCGGGCGCATCTACTTCGCGCAGGTCCAGGCCGTGCAGAGCATGACGACCGAGAACGGCGTGACCACGTCGGGGCCGATGTGGGAGGCCGTCGTGGACGCGACCAACCGCGGCTGGGGATTCCACTACAACGTGCTCGGCATCCATCCCGACTTCCGCACCGACAACGGCTTCGTGCCGCGGGTAGGCTACGTGAAGCCGAACGCGATGAACCGTCTCACCTGGTACGGCAGGCCGGGCGCGCTCGTCGAGCGGTTCAACCTGTTCCTGAACACCAACGGGCTCTGGCGGTACGACGACTTCCTGCATGCCCGCTCCCTGCTCGAGGACGCCGCGTCGGCGAACATGCAGCTCACCCTGCGCGGCGGCTGGAGCGTGGGGATGACGCCGAAGATCGGGAGCTACGCCTTCGATCCGGCGGACTACGCGAGCTATGGCGGCGGATTCACGCCGTCTGACCGCATCGCGGTCGGCACGACCTCCTTCAGCATCTCCACGCCGCAGTTCCAGAAGCTGAACGCGAGCGTCTCCACCAACGTCGGCAATGACGTCGACTTCCTCGAGACGTCGCGCGTGCGGCGACTGGACTACTCGGCGTCGCTGGACCTGCGGCCGAGCGATCGGCTAAGGGTGAGCACCACATACCAGGCGACGTCGTTCACGCGGCGGTCGGACGGCCAGCGCTCGGCGTTCGCGCGCATCCCGCGGCTTCGGGTGGAGTACCAGCTCGCGCGGCCGATCTTCGTGCGCGTCGTGTCGCAGTACACCGCCACGCGGCGCGAAGCGCTCATCGATCCCCGCACGGGCAGCGTGATCGTGCTCGGATCCGGCCCGTCCTCGGCGACGAAGAGCAACGTGCTGCGGACGGACTGGCTCTTCTCGTACCGGCCGGCGCCGGGGACGGTCTTCTTCGCCGGCTACGGCGGGAGCATGACGGAGGAGGATCCGCTCGCCTTCCAGCGACTGCGGAGGACGAGCGATTCCTTCTTCGTGAAGGGAAGCTACGTGTTCCGCTTCACCGGGCGGGCTCGCTAGTCACCTCAATCGCGTGGCGAGCCCGCGGCGGATCACGCGGGCTGCTTCATGGTCATGACGTGCTCGGCGAGCTGGTCGAGGGCGATCTCGGTGCCCTGCTGCCAACCCGACTCCTTGTTCTTCACGAGATCCGATTCGTCACGGTGGAGCGCCGTGAACACGTAGCGCGTGCCTTCCCCCACGCTTTCCAGGGTCATGATGGCGGTGATCGGAATGTCGTCGAACACGGCCGGCCGATAGCCGGGGAAGAGCATCGAGGTCCAGACGAGCCGCTCCATCGGAACCGCATCGAGGAC
The DNA here is from genome assembly GCA_036377775.1 of Gemmatimonadaceae bacterium. Classification (GTDB taxonomy): domain Bacteria; phylum Gemmatimonadota; class Gemmatimonadetes; order Gemmatimonadales; family Gemmatimonadaceae; genus AG11. The sequence continues at coordinate 2,363 of DASUXT010000179.1, forward strand.
GCAGCCGAGGTTGGGCACCTCACGCCCGTCGCCGACGGCGATGTCGATGCTGAAGATGCCGCCCGGACGCGCGTCCATCTCTGCCCGCGCCACGCGCCCCCACTCGCGGGGCATGTACCACTCCTTGAGGTGTTCCGGCTTCGTCAGCGCCTCCCACACCAGACGGCGGGGCGCATCGATGAACCGCTCGAAGACGATGTCGAGCTTCGGATTGACGGCGAATTGCTTGTTCATGAACCGGTCTCCTTCTCCATGAGTTGTCTGACGTACTGGTCGAACCGGTCGAGGCGGGCTTCCCACTCCTGGCGTCGCGCGCTCAGCCAGTCCTCGGCGACCTTGAACCGTTCGGGCACGATCTCGTAGGTCCGCACTCGTCCGTCCTTCCTCGACTTCACCAGCCGGCTCCTCTCGAGCACCGACAGGTGCTGCACGAATGAGGGGAGCTTCATGTCGAAGGGTGCCGCCAGGTCGCTCACCGTGGCCGGCCCCGCGGACAGCCGCTCGAGGACCTTCCGGCGAGTGGAGTTGGACAGGGCGTAGAAGACGTCGTCGGTCGTGGCGGCTTGAACCATGGCAGGACCATTCGAGTGTGCGGTAACCTTGGCTGATGGAGAGTCTACCACCGCCAAATACTTAGGTCAATACCTAAGTTTTATCGCGTCCGGTGAGCCGGGCAACTGGACGAGCGCCAGCTCCGGCACGATGTTGGACCCCTCTTCAGCCCGGACTCCCATGCCCAGCCGCCGCACCTTCGTCGCGTCCCTGCTCGGCGCGAGCGCCTCACTGCCCACCATGCGCGGCGACGCCTTCCGCCATCTCCTGCGTGCCGGCGAGCGGCTCGGCGACCTGCCGCCGGCCGCGGCCGCCGAGGACGAGGCGTACTGGGGGGAGATCCAGCGCGCGTTCGACATCGACCGCACGATGGTGAACCTCAACAACGGCGGCTGCTCCCCGGCGCCCACGCACGTGCTTGAGCAGATGATCCGCGACCTGCGCTTCTCGAACGAGCTGCCGGTGGATCACATGTGGCGCGTGCTCGAGCCCCGCATCGAGTCGGTGCGCCGCGACCTCGCCGCCGAGTTCGGGTGCGATCCCGAGGAGATGGCGATCACGAGGAACGCGTCGGAGGCCAACGAGACGATGATCTTCGGCACCGACCTCGCGCGCGGCGACGAGGTGATCTTCACCACGCAGAACTACCCGCGCATGCAGAATGCGTGGCGGCAGCGCGAGCGTCGTGAGGGGATCGTGCTGAAGCGGGTGAAGATCGAGACCCCGGTGGCGAGCATGGCGTCGTACGTCGATCACATCGCGAGCGCGATCACGCCGCGCACGAAGGTGATCGAGGTCATGCACATCAGCTTCCAGACGGGCTACATCGCGCCGGTGCGGGAGATCGTGGAGCTGGCGCGGCCGCGCGGCATCAAGGTGTTCGTGGACGGCGCACATGCGTTCGCCCACTTCCCGTTCAAGCGCGACGACCTCGGGTGCGACTACTACGGCACGAGCCTGCACAAGTGGCTGCACGCGCCCATCGGCACCGGCTTCCTGTACGTTCGGCGTGACAGGATCAAGTCTCTCTGGCCATTGATGGCGGGCGGGGTGGAGCAGGAGGACAACATCCGCAAGTACGAGGAGATCGGCACGCATCCCGCCGCGAACCACAACGCCATCGCCGTCGCCATTGCCTTCCATCGGTCCATTGGCGCGGAGCGGAAGATCGCGCGGCTGCGCCTGCTGCGCGACCGGTGGGCGAAGCAGGTGCTCGCGTCGAGCGACCGCGCGCACATGATCACCGAGATCGGCCCGACGAAGAGCGGTGCCATCGGCGTGCTGGCGATCGACGGGATGGACATGGGGAAGCTCGGTGGGTGGCTGCTCGACCGACACCACATCGTCACGACGCCCATGGTCACGGACGAGTTCCAGGGAATCCGCATCACCCCGAACGTCTACACCACCCTGGACGAGGTGGACCTGTTCGCCGACCGCGTGTCGCGCGCGATCAGGAGCGGGCTGGCGTGATGCTCGAACATCCTGTCGCCAGAACGGCGGTCATCACGCTCTTCTGTGGCCTGACTGCGTTCACGGCTACCTGGATCCGTCGCCGGCAGCTGTCCGTCAACCGACGGACCGCTCGTCCCGCCGGTCTGGCACCTGTCTGGGCGGGCCTCTCGGCGATGATAGGTGCATTGCTCGGCATAGCCCTGCTGCAGGGCTGGCCAGCGTAGGGGCCACATGATCGCACGCACCTGGCACGGCCGTGTGCCGACGGACAAGGCCGACGCGTACTACGACTATCTGCGTCGCACGGGGCTGTCCGATTACGCCAGCACTCCCGGCAATCAGGGTGTCGTCGTCCTTCGGCGGACTGAAGGTGACGTGACGCATTTCCTGCTGCTGACCCTCTGGGATTCCGTGGAGGCGATCAAGACCTTCGCCGGGCCAGACTACGAGCGGGCGCAGTATTATGCGGAGGATGACGACTACCTGCTGGAGCGTGAGCCGCTCGTGACGCATTACGAGGTGCTCAGCAGTTCAGCCATATCGGCGCCTTGACGAGCCGCAGGTGACACGGCCGAGCGCCGCCTGATGTCGCGGACCTTCCAGTCCCTCCGCCACCGCAACTTCCGGCTGTTCTTCATCGGGCAGTCCATCTCGAACAGCGGCAACTGGCTGACGAGCATTGCGCTCACGCTGCTCGTGCTGCGGATCACGGGAAGCGGCGTCGCCATCGGCTGGCTCGCGGCCTGTCAGTACGGACCGATCATGCTCTTCTCGCCGTGGGGCGGGGCGATCGCCGATCGCACCGACAAGTGGCGGCTCCTCTTCGTGACGCAGGGGCTCGAGATGGCGCAGTCCATCGGGCTCGCGGTGCTCGCGTTCCAGCCCCATCCGTCGCTGTTCGCGTTGTACACACTTGCCGTCGCCGGCGGTATCGTGCTCGCGCTCGACAATCCGCTCCGCCGCTCGTTCGTGACGGAGATGGTGTCGGAGGAGGACCGGCAGAACGCGGTCGTGCTCTACAGCATGATCGTGAACCTGTCGCGCGTCTTCGGCCCCGCGCTCGCCGGCGTGCTCGTGACGACGCTCGGCTACGGCTGGTGCTTCGCGGTCGACGCCGTGACGTATCTCGCCGTGCTCGCCTGTCTGGCGATGATGCGTCCGCAGGAGCTGCGACGCGTGCCTCCGCGACCGCGGCAGCCCGGTGAGGTGCGCGAGGGGCTGCGCTACCTGCGCTCGGTGCCCGCCCTCTCCATCACCTACGCGATGCTTGCGGCCATCGGGCTCTTCGCCTACAACTTCCCGGTCACGCTGCCGCTCTTCGTGACGCACGGGCTGCATGGCAGCGACGCCGAGTTCACGATCCTCTACTCCATCCTCAGCGTGGGTAGTCTCGTGAGCGCGCTCTGGGTCGCGCGCCGCGCCCGCATCACGGTACGACACGCCATCTTCGGCTCGTCGGTGCTCGGCATCGCCCTGCTCGTGCTCTCGGCGTCGCCCACCGTCGCCATCGCCGTCGCCGTGGCGTTCTTCGTCGGCATGGCGAGCATCCTGTATACGACGTCCACCACGGCGCTGGTGCAGGTGCGGGCTCGGGCGGACATGCATGGCCGACTGCTGGCCATCCAGACCATATTCCTCGTCGGCAGCTCGGCGCTCGGTGGCCCGATCTCGGGATGGGTGGCGGACACCTTCGGGGCGAGGGCGCTGATCGCGATGGGCGGCGTGGTGTGCCTGCTCGCAGCCGGAGCGGGGACGCTGGCGGAGAAGCGGAACCCGGACGTCGAGCTCGTCGACGAATGACGACCACCGACATGAGCGCGGAGGCGCGACCATGCGACTCGAGAAGCTGCTGCTCGTTCCCTTGATGCTCCCTTGTCTCGCCCACGCGCAGGGCGGTGCAGCACGCCCGCCGTCCACACTCGTCGGCACATGGCGAGGCACCTCCATCTGCCGGCCGGTCGGCAAACCCGCCTGCCACGACGAGATCGCGGTCTATCACTTCCGCATCGATACCATCGTCGCCGCAGACAGCTCGAAACCCGATCGGCTGGTATGGCAGGCGAACAAAGTCGTGAACGGAGTGGAAGAGGAGATGGGCACGATGAGCTGCACGTACGACCGCGATTCCGGCGTCCTCACCTGCCCGATGCGCGGGTGGCGGTGGGTCTTTCGTGCCGCGTCCGCATCCACCGGCGACACGCTCCTCGGCACGTTCGACAATCCCTCGGGCGTCGTGTGGCGGGACGTCCGCGTCACGCGGACGAGCAGGCAACCATGAGAGGGTGGCTCGGTCTCATCGGCTGGCTGGTGGTGAGCCTCGCCACCGGTGCCGTCGGGGCGCTCGCTACGCGCAATGCGCGGGACTTCTACGGCAGCCTCGCGCGGCCGGAGTGGGCACCGCCAGGATGGCTGTTCGGCCCGGTATGGACGACGCTCTACGTTCTGATGGCCATCGCCGCCTGGCTGGTCTGGCGCCAGGCTGGATGGTCCGGGGCGTCCGGGGCGCTGACATTGTTCGTCGCCCAGCTCGTGGCCAACGCACTGTGGAGCTGGATCTTCTTCGCCTGGCGGCGCGGCGGTTTCGCGTTCGCCGAAATCATCGTGCTGCTCGTGCTCATCGTGGCAACGATGGTCGGTTTCGCGCGCGTGCATCGGGTCGCGGCGCTCCTGCTCGTGCCGTACCTTGGCTGGGTCCTGTTCGCCTCGGCGCTCACCCTTTCCGTGTGGCGGGCGAACCTCGATCAGCTAGGGTGACATCCGACAGGAGACGAGAACGTCATGACCAACCCACCGAAGAATCGGATCTGCCTCTGGTTCAATCGCGACGCCGAGGAGGCAGCGCGATTCTATGCCGCGACCTTCCCCGACTCGTCGGTGCTGGCCGTACATCGCGCGCCGGGTGACTATCCGGACGGCAAGCAGGGCGACGCGCTGGTGGTCGACTTCACGGTGATCGGAATCCCGTGCATGGGACTCAATGGCGGCCCCCACTTCCAGCAGACCGAGGCGTTCTCCTTCCAGGTGGCGACGAACGACCAGGAGGAGACGGACCGCTACTGGAACGCGATCATCGGCAACGGCGGCAAGGCGAGCGACTGCGGCTGGTGCAAGGACAAGTGGGGAGTGTCGTGGCAGATCACGCCGGTGGCGCTCACGAAGGCGATCTCCAATCCCGACCCCGCCGCGGCGAAGCGCGCCTTCGATGCCATGATGACGATGCAGAAGATCGACATCGCGAAGATCGAGGCGGCGGTTCGCGGCTGAGCGTCAGCGCCTGACCCTCACGAGCAGTCCGGAGACGCGGCGCCCCTCGCCGAGGGGCGCCGTGCGGCGCGTGGGTGGCTCGAGTACACCTCCCACTCCTGCAGCGCGACGGCCGCATAGGTCGTGTCGTTGGTGGAGGCGTCGAACACGGCACGGAGGCAGCGCGTCGTCACCGGGGTGAACGTCACGCGGTTGTCGGCGTTCAATGTGCTCGTGTAGGGCGACGTCGCGTTCACGGACTTCCATGCATTGCCGTCGCGGTACTCCAGGCGCCACCTCTTCGGCGGTGCCACGCCGACGCCAGATCCGGCGGGGTGATCGCCCCAGAAGTGCAGGCTTGCGCCGGTGAGTGTCTCGGGCTGCACCCACTGGTACATGATCCACTGCTGCGGCGGGTTGGTGCGCGACCAGGTGGCCCACATGTCGGGCGGCAGCGGAGCCGGATGCACCTTGCCGTCGTTCACGGCGCGCAGCCAGTACTGCACCGGCACCGGCGCGTTGGACGCCGTGACGCGCGCCCAGGACGCGATGTTCGGGACGGGCGTGGTATCGCGCGGCGCGCCGCCGGTGGGAATCACCTTCCGGATGCGCGCCGGTGAGACGCCGTCGTCCCACTCGAGCCGGTCGATGGCGACGGAGCGACGGAAGTGCCCGCCTCCTTTCGCATCGGCGGTGTGATAGGTGATGTACCACTTCCCCTCGTACTCGATGATGCCAGGGTGCGAGGTGGTTGACGAGACGGGGTCGAGGATGACACCGCGATAGGTCCATGGGCCGAGTGGGGAGGGCGCGGTGCCGTAAGCGATGCAGGCGTAGTAGACGGCCTCCGTGCACTCCGACGTGGGACCGGCGGTGTTGGCGGCGTACGCCATGTAGTAGGTGCCCTTCCGCTTGAACAGCCACGTCCCCTCGAAGAAGCCGTTCAGGGTGCGCACGTCGACCGGCGTCCCCTTGAACGTGATCATGTCGCGCTCGAGCTCGACGCCCTTCAGGCGGCCGAACGTTCCCCAGTACAGGTAGACGCGGCCGTCGTCGTCCACGAGCACGGTGGGATCGATGTTCTGGATGCTGTTCGGCGCGGGATACGTCTGTGACACCACCGGCCCCGACGGATGCGCGTCGACCCATGGGCCGAGCGGCGTGGGCGCGACGGCGACGCCGATGGCGAACTTGTCGCGCGTGGTGGCCGCGGCGTGGATCACCGGCGCGTAGAGATAGAAGCGACCGTCGGGACCACGCACGATCTGTGCGGCGTAGGCTCGGCCGGGCGCGGCCCACTTGAACACTTCGTTCGGCTTGATGAAGTGCGGATAGTGCAGCCACTGGCCGGCCATCGGGTCGCCGCTGGTCACGAGCAGCTGCCACTCGGGCATCATGAAGTCGTTGACGCCGATGGGTGCGGTGTCACGGCCGGTGATGATGTAGAGCTTTCCGTCGGCAACGAGTGGCGCGGGGTCCGCGGTATAGTCGGTGCCGTCGGAGAGGATCGGGTTCGACGTGGCGTGCACGGCGCGCACCTCGAGCGCTGGCGGCTGCGTTTCCCGGCTGGTGCCGGGCCGTGCGGCGGGCGCGGAGGATGCGCACGCTGCAAGCAGTGGCAGCAGCGCGTGGAGAGTCCGGGAACGGATCATCACCAACGATGGCCAGCGGCCCACCGACCCGCCAGCTCGCGTCGGAACAGCTACGCTGCGCAGAGCCGCATGCCGAATCGCTCGAACACCGGCCCGACCGCCTGCGGCGTCCGCTCACGGTCGAACGGACCCTGCCACGCATCGGCCAGGGCGCGGAAGAACTGCTCGTACTCTGCCGGACCGATGGTGAGCATGCGGCACGGTGTCTCACCGGACCCGGCGAAGCGATGCTTCGCGCCCGGGAGGACAACGATGGTGTCGCCCTTCCGCGCCGTCCAAGTGTCGAGATGCCCATCGCGCTCGAGCGTCCATTCCACTTCCCCGTCGAGGACGTGAAAGACCTCCGCCCAACGATCCGTGTGCAGCGCGTTCGCCCCGCCGCGGGGCTGGACGACGAGCTCCATGACTGAGAACGTTCCCCCCGATTCGCTGCCGGACAGGAGGACGGTGATCTCGTTGTTGCCGAGGAAGTTGATGGTGCGGGGGTCGGTCGCAGTGGTCGCGTTCATCGCTTGCCTCCTTTGCGGTCAGGGGTCGGGGTCGAGTCGTCGCGAAGCCGGGTGAGCAGGGTCTCGATGGCCCACTCGACGGCAGCCTGTGCGTGCCGGGCGTCGAGCCCGGATTCGTCCTGGATGGTGATCCAGGCGTTGGAGCTGCAGAGGTACGTGAGCACCGGCGCGGCGCGGTCCATCTCGCGCTTCGACAGCCCGGGTACCTCGCGCGCGAGCGCTCGGCGGATGGCGTCGACGCGGGCGCTGCGGTACTCACCGCGGAGCGAGCGGCCGGTGCGGGAGCGAAGCAGGGCGCGCGCGAGTCCGGGGCGTCCCGCGAGGCGCGAAGCGGCGAGGCGGAAGCTGCGGGTGATCCCTTCGTCGCCGACCTCGATCGGCAGCTCGAGCACCTCGGAGCGGACCCACTCCGCCGCCTCGGCGAGAAGCGCCGAGCGCGTGGGAAAGTAGCGGTAGAGCGTGCGTCGGGAGACGCCGGCCTCGTTGGCCAGGTCCTCCATCGGCACCTCGTCGGCGTCGCCGGCCTCGAGGTGGTGGAGGAGCGCATGGAAGACGGCGCGGCGGGCGAGCGAGGCCTGGCGTTCGCGAAGGGTGGCGTCGGTCATGGCACTACTGTGCTATCATGGCACAATTGTGTCAATAGTCCGGATGTTGCGGCTCCCGGGGGCTCCAGGTTGAGTCCGCGGGTCCGCGGCCGCACATTGTGCCACTCGCGCCGCGGCTCACGCGGCGGATCCATCAGACCAACAGCCCAACGAGCTCGAACGTCATGGCCGCACGGAAATCACCAGCGAAGGCGACGAAGAAGGCAGCCACCCGCACCACGCGCCGGAGCTCCGCCGAGAGCTTCACCGCCGAGGAGCGCGCCGCGATGCGGGAACGGGCGAAGGAGCTGAAGGCCGCCTCACGCCCGCGCGCCAAGGGGGAGACCGAGGAGAGCGACGTCCTCGCCAAGCTCGCCACCATGAAGGGCAACGACCGCACGCTCGGCGAGCGACTGCACGCGATCATCCGCGAGAGGGCGCCGCAACTCGAGCCGCGCCTGTGGTACGGGATGCCCGCCTACGCGAAGGACGGCAAGGTCGTCTGCTTCTTCCAGGATGCGGCGAAGTTCAAGGCGCGCTACGCCACGCTCGGCTTCAGCGACAAGGCGATGCTGGACGACGGCGAGATGTGGCCCACGTCGTTCGCGCTGAAGGCGCTGACGAAGACCGAGGAAGCGAGGATCGTCCAGCTGTTGAAGAAGGCGGTGGGCTGAGGGGCGGGGCGCCGCAGCCCCGCCGGTTCAGCGGCTCTCTTCCAGCCGCGTCACCACCATCCGCCGGAAGGTTCCGTCCTCGAGGTACTTCCGCAGGTTCTTTCCGGGGCAATCGGTCTGCGCGTACTGGTAGTGTCCCTTGATGCTGTCGAGGGGAACGTCGAACTTCTTCACCGCCCACGCCATCACGTCGGCAATGGCATTCAGCTGTGCCTTCGTCGGCTCCTGCAGGTTGTAGTTGCCGAGGATGCTGATCAGCAGGTGGCCGGATGGATCGTAGGTGGTGTTCGTCTCGCCCATGTAGTGCCAGTCGCGCCCCTCGTAGACGTGGCCGTCCAGGTCGATCAGGTAGTGGTACGGCACGTCCCACCAGTTGCGGTCGCGCTCTCCCCACGACTGCAGCGCGCGCAGGCCGGCGACGGGATCGTCCGTCGGCAGCAGAGGCTTCGCGCTTCCCTCGTGGTGCAGGGTGATGCTGGTGATGTGCTGCGGCACGCGCAGGCGCAGGGCGGCACCGCCAGCGACTTCGGAGCTGGCGACGACACTCGGCAGCGACGCGAGCGTGCCCGCCTCGAGCGCGACGAGCCCTCCGCCGAGCTCACCCTTCCCATAAATGGCGACGACGGCCACATGGTAGCCATTCCAGTTGAACGCCTCGCCCTCGCGTGCGGTGCGCTCCTCGGTCGCGTTGCCGACGTGCAGGCGGAGACGCGCTGTATCATGCTTCTCCGAATCGGTGGCGACGTCGAGCACCGTGATCGAGAGGTCGTGGAAGTCGAGCGTGCCGCCGACGGGCTTGTTGCGGCGCATCGCGTCCGCCGCGTAGCCGAGCGGCGGGCTCACCTGCCACTGGGAGTGGGCGATGACGGCGGAGGGCTGCTCCGGCGCTGCCGCAGGAGTGGTGCGAACGGTGGAACAGCCGACGACGGACGCGGCAGCGGTTACTGCGAGAAGGAGGCGGGGACGCATGACTGATTCTGCTCGAGCGACGGCGCAGGGGCAACTCCCGCCCGTGCGTGATCAGAACCTGACGCGCAGCGACAGGTTGGCCGACGCGTAGCGCCAGCGCGAGGCGGGCACGGTCGGGGCACGGACGTCGCTGCCGACGCGCGAGTCGTAGGCCTCGATCTCCGTGCCGAGCGCGAGGGCACTGTTCAGCGGCGCGACGACCTGCGTCCAGCCGTGAAAGGTAGGAGACCATCCCGATACGGGAGACGACCACTCCTGCACCCGCTGTCCACCACCACCCAGATCCATGGCGATGGTGATGCCGCGATCGGTCTCCCGCTCGAAGTATGTCCCCAGCTCCACCGTCTGCACGCTGCGCGGCGAGAAGTAGGCGAGCACGGTGGCGGTGTCGTAGCGCATGGTCTGCGCGCGCAGCGAGAGCTCGTACGCGCCCGGCACCCAGGCGAGTGCGCCACCGAGGATCCGGCGGCCGTTGGACTCGTCGGCGTTGTGGACGTTACCGAACTTGCCGAAGCCGCGTACGCGCATGGGGCCGAGCAGACGGAGGTCGAGCGCCAGGCTCGCCTCATCGCGCAGCACACCCTGGGCGACGAGATACGGCGACGCATCGAGGAGCTGGCGGCTGGCGCGGAGATCCACGGCGATCGCATCGCCCGGCTTCCGCCAGGTGAGGCGCGCGCTGCCTGCCGGGAAGCTCTCGAAGCTGCTCGTGCCGGAGGCCGGAGGCTGGCCGACCGGGACGGGCCGGCGGCCCGGCCCGGGAGTCGGTGCAGGCGTAGGCGTATACATGGAGTCGATCAGCGCGCGGTCGGCGCGCGTGACGCCACCGGCGAGCTGGAGCCGCAGCTGCGCGAGCGGGCGATACTCGATGCCGAGGGTGACGTCCTGGCTGGCGCGCGAGCTGGCGCCGTCGCCCGCGCTGCCGGCGCTGGTGAATGCGCTGAGACGCGCGCGGCCGAGCAGCGGGCTGGTGACTGTGATGCCGACGGCAGTGGTGGTGAGGCCGTCGGAATCACGGCTGCCACTCACCCGCGGTTCGATGGTCGCCTGGGCGGCGCGATGCGCGCGCTCGATCTCGCGGGTCACGGCGGCCGGCTTCGCGCCTGCACCCCCTGCCGAACGCGCCCGCTCAAGCGACGCGATTTGCTCGTCGAACTGTCCGGCCTTCCGCTGCTGCGCGGCCAGCTCGCGCCACGCTTCCGCATCGTCCGGCGATCGGGCCAGCCAGTGCTCGTACGCGGTGATCGCGTCGTCGGTATGGCCGGCGAGCGCCAGCAGGCGGGCGCGGCCAACGTGCACGTCGCGCTCGTTCGGCGCGAGCTGCTCGGCCCTCTCGTACTGCGCGAGCCCGCCACTCACGTCGCCGGAGCGGCCGAGCGCGTCGCCGAGCGCCATGTAACCCCACGCGTCCCCTGGCTCGAGCGCCACGTATCGGCGATAAAGCGCGATGGCCGCACCGCGATCGGTGGACTCGCGCGCCTGGGCAAGGTGGAAGATGGCCGACGACGACGTGGAGTCGTTCGCGGATGCGGTCGCGCCCTGTGCGCGTGCAGCGGCTGGAGCTAGTGCTGCGCAGGCGAGCGCGAGCGTGGCGAGGCGCGCGAAACGCGTGACGCAAGGGGAAGTACGCATGGGCGATCCGTCAGGCCGCGCTGCGCGCCGAGCGGCGCGACTGGCCGCTGGCGCCCTGCTCGGTGGGCCGCACGGGCAACACCACGCGCAGCAGCTGCACGAACATCAGGACCGCGGCGAGCGTGCCGAGCGAGAGAAGGAGCGCGCTCGTGCGCACGACGTTGCGCACGTGCGCGGGTGCGGCGCCTGTGCCACTGATCGCGGCGGCGGCGTGCGGGAAGAGCGTCGTGATGATCCAGCCGAGGGCCAGGCCGGTGAGCCAGAGCGCGCCGAGGATGCCAGCCGCGATCCCTGCCTGGATCAGGGCCACGCGCCACCGCGCCTCGTGCGCGCGGCCGGTGAGCACCGCGTAGAGGGAGCGCATGGGCATCATGATCGCCGACGCGAGATAGAAGATGCCGCCAATGCCGACACCGGGGAGCCCAGCCGTCATCTAATGACCTTTCTCATAGGTGCGGAACGACTTCCGGAGCACGAGCTCCATCCATGCGGCCCGCAGGAAGAACAGGGCGTTCACCGTGCGCAGCACGAGGAACGCGGGAATGCTCGCCAGCGCCTTCATCCCTTCGCCGCGTGGGATCGCGCCAGCGAGCACCGGCACCGCGACCGCCGGCGCGTCGATCACGTAGCCGAGCAGCAGCCACGGATTGCGGAAGGCAATGGCAAGTATCGGCAGCAGGAAGAGGTACACGATCGCCGCGAGGGTGGCGTCCCACAGCGACACGGCCACCGCCGAGCGCAGGTAGGGCACGTGCACGAGACCACGCCAGTGCAGCACGACGTTCTGCACGAAGCCATGCGACCAGCGCTTGAGCTGCTTGCCGAGGAAGTCGTAATCGTGCGGCTCGATGGGATAGCAGACCGCCTCGGGCACGAAGCGCACGCGCTGCCCCGACTGGTAGAAGCTCCAGGTGAGGTCCATGTCCTCGGCGAGCGTCCGCGTGTTCCATCCGCCGTTCGCACGCAGCACGTCAGTGCGATATGCCGAGAAGCAGCCGGAGGCGATGAGCGGTTTGCCGTAGAAGTCCTGCACCTGCTTGTAGAAGGTGAAGGCGAACAGGTACTCCACGTACCGGCCACGCTCCCAGATGGTGCGCACGTGGCGCGGGATGACGAAGCCGCACGCCGCGGCGACGGACGCATCCTCGAGCGGCTTCATGAGCTTCTCGAGCGCGTCGGGGGCGAGCGAAGTATCGGCGTCGATGGCCATGGTGAACGGCGTGTCCACGAACTGCAGTGCGTAGTTCTGCGCGCCGGCCTTGGAGCCCGTGTTCTTCGGCGGGCGCATCACGCGCACTCCGAGTGCACGCGCCACCGCGGCCGTGTCGTCGGTGGAGCAGTCGTCGATGACGATGATCTCGGCGGCGGGGAGGGTCTGCGCCTGCAGGCTGCGGATCGTATCCCCGACGCTCGCTGCTTCGTTGTAGGCAGGGACGAGCACCGTGACCGGGGCGACCGGAGGTGTGGAGGCTCGCTCGAGCCGGCGGCGCTTGCCGGTGATCGATGCCGGATCCCGCCGCGTCGGCGACGACTGCACGGGCCACTTGCCCGAGTTCTTCCGCCAGCGCGGCGGGGTGGATTCTGCTGGACTGTCGGGAGTGTCGCTCATCGAGGGCGGCGGTGTTGAAGGCGGGCCCGCGCAGAAGCGCACGGCTCGCAGATTCGTACCCCGAAGTATGGAAGATGGGTGCCGGTCCGAGTTGTCAGTATCCTCACCGTGCACCGGTGACGAGGGTCACCAACAGCGGGCGCGCGGCGGGTGTACCGTTCCCTCCAGGTCACCATGCGAACGATCATTCTTTCCTCTGTGCTCGTGCTGAGCGCCTGCAGCATGGAATCGGCACGACGCGCCGATTCGGTGGGCGCGCATGCATCTGCCGCCGCGCCGGTGATCGCTCCGACGCCGGCGCCGGTGCTCCCCTCGGCGACAGTCGCCGCGGGCGATCCGGCAGCGGCGCTCGCCCGCTACCTCGCGTACGCGTCGTTCCGTGGCGCGCCCGCGGGCGAGGACGGCCTGAGTGACTGTCCGCCGTTCGACGCGAGCGAGGACGGCGTGGACGAAGGGTGGGAGCCGGACGATTACGTGGGACTCGTCCTTCCGCGCGTGCTCGATGCGAAGGTCTCGTCCTCGGACACTACCGGCCAGTCAGCCACCGGCCGCGCCGAGGTGGTGCGCGTGGCGGAGATCTACCGCGACTCGCTCGGCTGGGCAGGGAAGCTCGAGCAGCGGCTGGACACGCTCACGTTTCCGATGCAGCGCGGGCCGACCGGCTGGACGGTGTGCGGACCGGCGACGAAGGGCGCCGACTCGTCGGGTGAGATGACGTTCGTCATCACCTACGAGGATGCGCAGCGCACCGAAGTGAACGGTGCTCACTGGCTGCCGGCGGGCACGACCTGGGAGGCCGTGGCGAGTCATGCCGACTCGGTGGTGAAGGCGGGACGATAGGCGTCCCGCCGCGATCACTCCGCGATCACCGTCGGCCGCTCGGCGCCGATCTGCACGTCGCTTCCCTCGTGGCCGAGCACGCGGCGCACGAACTCCGGCCACCAGTTCACCTGCGGCGCGCGCGAGCGGTACTGCTCCAGCGCCGCCCACGTCTTCTCGTGGATCGCCGCCGCGCGCTCGATCGCGTCCTCGCGCGTGATGCCGTCGCGGCGGAGCATGCGACGGCCGATCTGCGCGTGCAGCACCTCGTCCGCCCAGTCGTAATCGTGGAAGTGCGCCGACAACTCGTCGCCGGCGGCCTTCGCCGTCTCGTACTCGAACCGCTTTCCCGTCTCTGCGGGCATGAGCGATTGCTCGATGGCGTAGAGCATGACCTGCCGCTCGAGCGGAGTGGCGTGGAGGTTGAGGCGGAGCGCGAAGCTGATGTTGAGGGGCAGCTCGGCCTTCCAGTCCACTCCGCGCGCCTCGAGCGCCACCGTGCCCATCATGGCATGGCGTGCCTCGTCCCAGAGCTGGCGCGAGTAGTCATGGTGGAACTCCCACGGCTGGCCTGCGCGCTCGGTGATGAACGACGCCATCATCTCCGGGACGTCCATCTCCAGCGCGCGCTTGCAGATGAGCGCGAGATTGCGCTCGTCGTCGGGGACGCCCTCGGTGTTGTACACGAGGTGCGGCGGAAACTCGAAGTTGTACGAGCCGCCGAACCGCTCGTCGCGGCGCGGGTGGAAGTCGGGAGTGAACGGCTTCGCCGAGCGGAGCGGCGTCGCGTCACTCGATGGAACGACCGGCCGGTCGCCCGCGATGCCGCCCGCCGCGTCGAGCAGAGCGCGCAGGTGCGACGACCATGCCTCGGCATCACGCGCCTCATCGGCGCTCGCGTCTCGCACGACGTCGAGCGCCGCACGCCCCCATGCGATCGCCTGCTCCGTCTCGGTGAGCGCGACGCCGAGCAGGCGGCGCGTGGGATGATCCACCAGCGGATTCGTGCGCGCGATGTGCTCGCGATACGCATCGGCCAGCGCCGGATACGCCACGCCGTACACGCCGGCGAGGAGCTCCGCCGTGCTCGACGCGTGCAGCAGCTCGGCGAGAAACCGGTCGAGCGCCGCATCGGGCGCGACGTCGAGCGGGGGCACCGGATGCCGCATCTCGGCGATGCGCGCGCGCAGCGCGCTCACATGTTCGGCGCCCTGCCACTGGTGCAGGGCCATGGCGCACTTCACCTCCCACACCGGCTCGGCGGCGAGGTGGGCGACGAGCACGGCCATCAGCCGTCGCTCGGTCCAGTGATAGCGGAGCAGGCGCGCGACATTCTCGTCCACCGAGTACCCGATGCGCGCCGCATCCTCATAGGATGCGAGGCCGGCGAGCTCGGGAATCCGGTCGTACGGATGGTCGGGCATGCGACGTCACCCGCCCGAGGGAATCCTGAGCTCCTGCCCGGGCTGGATCACGTCGTCCGAGAGGTCGTTCGCGCTGAGGATCGCGTCCACCGTGGTGCGATGATCGCGCGCGATGTCCCAGAGCGTGTCTCCGCTGTGCACCTTGTACGTAGTGGTCGTCGTATGCGACGCGAGCTCGGTGCCGCCCTCGGCCTTCGCCTTCGCCGTCGCGTAGCGCGTGTACGGCGTCGGGAAGACGGCGACGTGAAAGTGCGCCGGCGAGTGTTCCTCCGTGGCCTCGATGAGGTTCGCATCCTCGAGGTCGAGCAGGGTGGAGCGCAGCCAGCGCAGGCACTTCGCGTTGCGCGGCTTGCGAAGGTCCACCGCCATGCCCGTCGGGTGCACCGAGCGCTCGGTACTGTTGGCCGGCTGACGGCGTGCCGGCCGCACGGCACTCGTCACGATGAGCTGCTCGCCGCATGCATCCATGTACTGCGCCGACAGCCGATCCACGAACAGCCGCGTGGAGGGTCGCACGTACGGATACGAGACGGAGTGGAGGGTCATCGTCGCGTCGGGGATGAGCCGGACGAGTCGTCCATTCGCCGCCGCCTTGCGCACGCCCCCTGGTGTCTCGTAGAACGGGAGGTTCTCGTCGAGGGCGTGATGGTACATGCGGTCGATGCTGGCCTGGGAGCCTCGCAGCGATTGCGCATGGGCGGGGAAGGCGAGCGCGAGCGACAGCGCCGCCAGGGGCAGGACGGAGGAGGGGAGGGAACGCATGACAATCCATACTACCCGAAATGGTCGCGATGATCCATCCCAACCGAGGAGACCCATGCCCAGAGCGATTCATTCCGAGCTCCACTTCACGCACCGGATCGGATGGCTGCGCGCCGCGGTGCTGGGAGCGAACGACGGCATCGTATCCACCGCGGCGCTGATCGTCGGCGTGGCGGCGGCGGAGAGCTCGCGGCACGCGACGCTGCTCGCCGGGCTGGCCGGCCTCGTTGCCGGGGCGATGTCGATGGCAGCCGGGGAGTACGTGTCGGTGAGCTCGCAGTCGGACACGGAGAAGGCCGACATGGCGCGTGAGCGACGCGAGCTGACGGAGCAGCCGGAGGCGGAGCTGGCCGAGCTGACGGGGATCTACGAGAAGCGCGGGCTCGACCATGCGCTGGCGCGACAGGTGGCCGAGCAGCTCACGACGCGCGATGCCTTCGCGGCGCATGCGCGTGACGAGCTTGGACTCACCGAGGAGCAGGCCGCGCGTCCCATCCAGGCGGCGCTCGCGTCGGCGGTCACCTTCTCGATCGGCGCGGCGCTTCCACTCGTGCTCTCCGCAGTGGTGCCGTCACGACTCGTCATTGCCGTGGTATCGGCCGGCTCGCTCGCCTGTCTCGCGGTGCTCGGGGCGGTGGCCGCGCAGGCAGGGGGGGCGGGCAGGCTGCGCGGCGCGGTGCGGGTCACCTTCTGGAGCGCCCTGGCGCTCGTCCTCACCGCTGCCGTGGGACGGATCTTCGGGACGACGGCCTAGCAGAAGCACCCGTGCGCATCGGCCCTTGACTCTATACCATGGTATAGCCTCCACCTTTCGTCGTGCCCGACCGCAGGGCGGCAGACGACGACGGAGGTGCTGCGTGGTGAAGACGGATGAATGCTGCGGATGGATGGGATGGGCGGAGATGGCAGGCATGAGCGACAACCCCAAGGTCACCATCGGTGAGCTCGCGCGGCGGGCGGGCGTGAACGTGCAGACCGTTCGCTATTACGAGCGACGCGGCCTGCTCGACGAGCCTCACCGCCGGGATTCCGGTTATCGCGAGTACGACGCGTCGGTGCTGGAGCGCCTGCGCTTCATCCGCCGCGCCCAGGAGCTCGGCTTCACGCTCGGCGAGATCGGCGAGCTGCTGCAGCTGCGGCTGGAGCCGAGCACGACCGCCGGCACGGTGAAGGCACGCGCCGAGCGGAAGATCGCCGAGATCGATGGCAGGCTGCGCGACCTGACGCGCATTCGCGATGCGCTCGCCCACCTCGCGGGGCGCTGTCATGGAGGCCGCGGTCCCACCGGAGACTGCCCGCTGCTCGACGCGCTTGGCCCGCTCGGCGACGACAGCGAAACGGACTGACGCAGGACGCAGCTCCGAGACGCATCACTTCATCACGACATACGGTTACCCAATGCCCGTTCGCAGTCCCCGCCTGAAGATCGTTCGCCGGCTCGGCGTGCAGCTGCCCGGCCTCACCCGCAAGTGCGTCGGTGCCACGGCGCCTGCACCGCGCCAGCGACGCAAGCCGAGCATGTACCGGCTGGCGCTGGAGGAGAAGCAGAAGGTGCGCTTCAACTACGGCGTGACCGAGCGACAGATGCGCCGCTACCTGGAGGCGGCGAAGCGGCTGCCGGGACGCACCGGTGAGAACCTGCTCCTCCTGCTCGAGCAGCGGCTGGACAACGTGGTCTTCCGGCTCGGCTTCGCGCCGACCATTCCCGCCGCTCGGCAGCTCGTGGCGCATGGCCACGTGCAGGTGAACGGACGCCGGCTCGATCGCGCGGCGTATCTCGTGAGCACGGGTGACACGCTGTCGCTCGCGCCGAGTGCGCGGGAGAGCGACGCGCTGCGGGCAGCGGCGGAACAGGAGCCGGTGCTCAGGATACCGTCGCATCTGCAGCGCGACCCGGTGGACCCCTGCGCCGGACGCGTGATCTCCGCGCCGGCGCGAGGGGCTGTGCCGTTCGTGGTGAAGGAGTCGCTGGTGGTGGAGTTCTACGCGCGGTAGCTGTGGACTACCGCAGCACACCTGGATTTCGATCGTGCAGGGTGGCATACCGCGGCCGTTCCAGTTTATTCAGGAACAATGCCCAAGCCACCGCTGACTCCCAGTGACGATTCCGCCTGGTCGCACTATGTCGAGACGATTCTCGAAATCGAGCGCGAGGAAGGCGCGCTGAGCATCGACCTGCGCAAGCCACTCGATCAGGATGACCGGCGTGCCCTCGCCACGTTGGGACCGTCCTCGAGCTTTGGCATCGTCACCGCCGCCAATCCCGCCGGGGCGCCGGTGGACGAGTCGGCCAACCAGCGGCGGCACGCGGCGCTGAAGCAGTGGATCGTCGAGCACGGGTACGTGCATCGCGCCGCCACCGGCTCGTCGCCGGATGGGAGGCACGGCGAGCACGGGTTCGCCGTGTGGCTGGAGCGTGACGACGTGGTGGCGCTCGCTCGCCGCTTCGACCAGTCAGCGATCTTCTGGTTCGACGGCGGGGCGTTCTGGCTGGTCGGGGCTCTGGTGGACGCGAAGGCGCGACAGCTGCCGTAGGCCGGCTGCTCTTCCGCCGGCCGTCGGTCGAGTCGTATACTGTATCCAAAGCCCGCCAGCCGACCTCCTTCCTCCGCTGAGGCACCCCATGTCCGATCACGAACCCGCCCGCATCAGCCGCCGCAGGATGCTCGGCACGGTGGGCAAGGCCGCCGTCGCGGCGGCCATCCTCCAGCCCGCGCTGGACACGATGATCTTCCCCGACACGGCGCTCGCTGCCGGTGCGTCGCGCCTCGCGCGTCCGCGCGGGGAGGGCGCGCCGGTGGCCGGCGAGGCGGGGGTGGATCGCGTCGTCGTGCTCCCGGGGAAGACCTACCTGCGCGGGTGGGCCGGCTACGGCGAGGCGCCGCATCCCGGCCGCTGGCGCCCGCGGCGCGATGCCGACTCCACTGCCGTCGTCCCCACCGGCCCCACGCCGAAGGTGCGCTGGCGCAGGAAGTCCGGGCCCGGGCGCGTGACCTTCGCCAACCCGACGGCGCTCCAGACGACCGCCACCTTCACCGCGCCGGGCACCTACGTGCTGGAGCTCGTGGCCGACAACGGCGAGACGACGGCCACGTCGTCGCTCACGGTGAAGGCCGAGCTGCCCCCGCCGGCGCGCCAGCTCGGCGTGGTACACACCACGCGCTATACCATCGACAGCCCGCTGTGGAATGACCGCGCGAAGGCGCTCATCACGGCGTGGATCCCGCACTGCATCGACATGCTCGAGCGCACCGACATTCCCGTCGGCGGGATCGACAACTTCATCGAGGCGGGGAAGGCGCTGCGCGGCGAGCCGCACGGGCCGCACAAGGGGTACGTGTTCGCCAACGCCTATGTGCACAACTGCGTGGAGGCGATGAGCATCGCCCTCATGGTCGATCCGAAGGGTGACCCGGAGATCATCAAGGCGCAGGACCGCATGCGCGAGACGCTCGACCGGTGGATCCCGATCATCCTCGCGGCGCAGGAGCCGGACGGCTACATGCAGACGGCCTTCACCCTGCCGCGCGTGAGCAACCGTGGCGGGCAGCAGACGCCCGGACCCTTCCTTCACTGGACGCGCCGTGCCGATCACGAGGGCTACACCGCCGGCTACTTCCTCGAGTCGGCCATCGTGCACTTCAGCATGACGGGGAAGAAGGACGCGCGGCTCTACGATGCCGCGAAGAAGCTCGCCGACTGCTGGTACGACAACATCGGCCCTGCGCCGAAGAAAGCGTGGTACGACGGGCACCAGGAGATGGAGCAGGCGCTCGTGCGCTTCGGCCGTTTCGTCAACGACTACGAAGGCCAGGGAAAGGGGGACAGGTACATCGGCCTGGCGAAGTTCCTGCTCGACAACCGCTACCGCGCCGCGACGAGCGATCGGGAGCGGTCGGAGTACGACCAGAGCCACCTGCCGGTGCAGGAGCAGTACGAGGCCGTCGGCCACGCCGTGCGTGCTGCCTACTGCTACTCCGGCATGGCCGACGTGGCGATGGAGACGCACGACGTGGACTACCGCAGCGCCGTGAAGTCGCTCTGGGACAACATCGTCAACCGGAAGTACTACGTCACCGGCGGCATCGCGAGCGGCGAGACGTCGGAAGGGTTCGGGCCCAACTATTCGCTGCGCAATGACGCCTACTGCGAGTCGTGCTCCGGGTGCGGCGAGATCTTCTTCCAGTACAAGCTGAACCTCACCTACCACGACGCGAAGTTCGCCGACCT
>DASUXT010000180.1:0-13900 GCA_036377775.1 Gemmatimonadaceae bacterium
CAGTTGTTTGCGGGAATAGCTCAGTTGGTAGAGCACAACCTTGCCAAGGTTGGGGTCGCGGGTTCGAGTCCCGTTTCCCGCTCTGATCGCCGGGCGGTTAGCTCAGTTGGTTAGAGCGCCACGTTGACATCGTGGAGGTCACAAGTTCGAGTCTTGTACCGCCCATTGAAGGATTGCCCCCGGCTCAGGCCGGGGGCTTTTTCTTTTCCGAACGACAACTACGAGCAGTACGTACCAGGTACTTCGTACGACGACCCAGGCCGCTGGCCACGCGAATGCGCGTCGGACGCTGCGCGCGACGCTCCCTCTGCGGCTGAGTGGTCCCTCCGTTGACTCCGCCCCCGATGCCGTCTATAATTCATGTCTGCACTCGACCTGCTTCACCGGTCGATGCAGTCGTCGTATCGAACGCGCCCGTAGCTCAATTGGATAGAGCATCTGACTACGGATCAGAAGGTTGGGGATTCGAGTTCCTCCGGGCGCATCGACGATGGCTTCGGCAGTGGCTGGTCCGGCGGGGCGTAGCGTAGCCCGGTAGCGCGCCTGCTTCGGGAGCAGGAGGTCGCTGGTTCAAATCCAGTCGCCCCGACCATTCATCTGCAGCGTTCTGCGAGCGGCCCTCGTTCTTCCGAATGAGGGCCGCTCGCCGTTTCATCGTTGCCCGGGCCCGGCGAGCCGGAGTGATTCCTGCATCCGTGTCGCTCGCCAGCCCGGTCGTCATCAGTCCGATTCGGTCACCGTCGCGTCATGTCCGCCTTCCTCCTCTGTGCCGTTGCCAGCTGCCTGGCCGCTTCGGCTTCGCCCGGCCCTGCCACGCTCCGCGCCGACGCCGGCCCCGGCGGGCCCGTCCCGCTGGCCGACAGCGTCGTGATCGAGAAGAAGGCGCACCGGCTCACCCTCTACCATCTGGGCCGCCCGATCAGGCAGTACCGCGTGGCACTGGGGGCTGACCCGGAGAAGGACAAGGTGAGCGCCGGTGATCGCCGCACGCCCACGGGCCTGTTCTACATCGAGTCGAGAAACGCGAACAGCGAGTATCACCTCGCACTACGCATCGCCTTCCCCGACTCCGCGCATCGTGCGCGTGCTGCCGCCCTCGGCCTCCCCCCGGGAGGAAACATCGAGATCCACGGACTGCAGAACGGGCGCGGGGCCACCGGCGCCTATCACCGCACCGCCGACTGGACCGACGGCTGCATCGCCCTCACCGACGAGGAGATCGAGGAGATCTGGACTTCGGTACCCGTGGGCACGCCGGTCGAAATCAGGCCCTGATCACACGAAGAAAAAAAGCCCCCGCGGTGACGAGAGAAATCTCGTCACCGCGGGGGCTCGACGCTTCAGCGCGTCACGGTGATGCTCGTCGGGTAACCCGACGGGAAGGCCACCGTCCCATCGCCATCCTGCGGGCCGTACGTCTGGTAGTTGAACGCCCGATCCGTCGCGCGCACCGTGATCAGCCAGGTGCCTGCCTCCGCAGTTGCCGGGACGGTGACGGTGCAGCTCCACGTGCCGTTGAGGATGTCACCGGTCGTCGGGGTGCTCGCGCTGCAGGCAACCCGCTGCCCGCTCGGCGACGTCGCGTGGAAGTCGAACTGGGAGATTCCGGAGCGATCGTCCGTCAGGTTGGCGGTAACCGTGATGGTCTGCGCGCCGTTCGCCACGTTCACGCTGGTGGGCGTCACGGTAAGGCTGTGGAAGACGGGATACGTCTGGTCCCAGGTGCTGATGACCTTGAAGCTTCCGGGCATTCCTGCGCTGGTCAGGTCGGTGCTGCCGTACATCTGCGAGGCGTAACCCGCGTCGGAGATCAGCACCACGAGATTCCAATTGCCCGGTTCGGCGCCGAGGGGGACGGTGAGCGTGCAGCTCCAGGTGCCGTCGCTCGTCGTACCCGATTCGAGGGTGGTGTCCACACAGCTGGTGAATGCACCATGGGGCGCCGTGGCGGTAATGGCGAACTGCGAAGCCCCGGAGCCACCGGCATCGGTGATGTGTGCCGTCGCGGTGACCGTCTTCGTGCCGGTGGTGACGTCCACCGGGTTGGGCGTCAACGTGAGACCGACGAGTACCGGCGCGATTCCATCGCTCACCTTCACGGTGGCCGTACCCGACTTTCCTTCACTGGTCGCCGTGATGATCACCTGCCCATAGGCGAGCCCCTTCACGAGGCCAGTCCCGTCGACGGTCGCCTTGCTCGGGTCGCTGCTCGACCAGGTGACCGTGCGACCGGCGAGCACGCGACCGGTGGCATCACTCGTCGTCGCGCTGAGCTGCGTGGTTCCGTTCAGTGCCACCGAGACCGTCGCCGGGCTCACCGCCACCGTGGCCACGGGCGCCTCGGTCACGGTGATCTGCGCGGTGGCGGTCTTCGTCTCCGACGTCGCGGTGATGGTCGCGCTCCCAAGGGCGTGTGCGGTGACCAGGCCCGTGCCATCCACGCTCGCGATGCTCGCGTCACTGGTGGACCACGTCACGGTGCGACCGCTCAGCGTATTGCCCGACGCGTCCTTCGTGGTGGCGTTCAGCTGCACGGTGCCGCCGATGACGAGCGACGAGGTTGCAGGCGTGACGCTGACGCTCGCCACCGGAACCGGCGTGATCGTGATCTTCGCGGTGGCGGACTTGCCTTCCACCGTCGCAGTGATCGTCGCGCTTCCGACGCTCTTGCTGGTGACGAGCCCCGTGCTCGAGACGGAGGCGATGAGGTCGTTGTCGGTCGTCCACGCCACCGTACGGTCGGTGAGCACATTGCCGCCCGCATCCTTGAGCGTGGCGGTGAGCTGCGTGGTGCCCCCGATCACGATGGTGGCCGTCGCCGGCGTGACGTCGACGCTCGCGACGGGCGCCGCGACGGCGACGGTGGCCGTTCCCTGCACCGAGCCGACCGCGGCGGTAATGGTCGCGTTGCCCGGCTTCACGGCGGTGACGACACCGTTGCTGACCGTGGCGATCGACTGGTCGGAGCTGCTCCAGGCGATGCTCTTGCCCGTGACCGTGGCGCCGTCCGCGTCCTTCGGAGTGGCGGTGAAGGTGGCGGTCTTCCCGACGAAGACGTTGGCGCTTCCGGGGCTGACATCCACCCTCGTGACGACGGGGCCACCGCCCCCACCCGGTCCGGTACCCGAATCGCCTCCTCCACCGCACGAGACGCTGGCGACGCCGAGCGTCGCGACAAGGAGGAAAGCAGACCGGCGGAGACCACGACGCAGCGTCGACATGGGAGTAGTCGATTCGGGAGAGGGTGATGTCCGGCCGAAGCGTCAGCTCAGGCCGTTGCGCCGTCTGTTTGCAAGGCTTGTTCCGCTGGCGAGCCCTACGGATTCGCCGGAAGAGGCGCCGAACGTGGGACATCCCCCCCGGTCGCGGCGGGCGGGGGCGTGGGCGCGGGCCCCATGAAGACGTCCAGGGTGTGAGTTGCCGCCGCCATGTCCACAGCGGTCTCCTTGAAGCGCAGTGCGAGCGTGGTATCGCCCTGACTCGCGAACACCTGGCCCAGGATCAGGGCAGTACTGATGTAGGTGACGGGAATGCTCACCGAAGGCCGGTCCACCCAGTCTCCCTGGCGAATGATGGCCGAGGGACCGCCAAAGCCACGCCAGAGCGCCAGCGACCTGGCCACGTCCACGTGCCCGAGGCCCGGGACCGCCACGGTATCGGGGTTGGTAGGCGATGGCGCCGTGAGGATCCTGTTCGCGAGGCCCTGCATGAGGGCATACGGCTCGAGTCCGAGAGCCTGGATGTATCCGCCCGTGGTGCGCGAGATGTAGAACGGGCGCACCCCGTAATTGTCCTTCAGCAACTGCAGCACGAGGAGGTCGGACCGCACCGGGACACCATACTCGAGCCGCCGAGGGTCGACGACCGCACGCAGCTTTCCCTGCTGAAAGAGCTGCGGCGTGCGAAGCTCCACGTACTCCGGCACCGAGTCGAGCTGCGCGACGGTGCCGGAGAAGATGGGCGTCGTGGGCATCGGCCAGCTTCTGCCGCGGTAGGCGGCGGGGCCATGTTCCACGTCATATGGAACGATGGGCCGACGCAGCAGGGCGCGCGGATACCAGTCGGTGTTCAGGAGCGACGTGACGGCGACGGTGACGTCGCGACGCACGCCTTCCACTTCCTGCGCGTACCAGAGCGGGAAGGTGTCGTTGTCCCCGAGCGTGATGAGGATGCCGTACGGCTCGACGGAGTTCAGCAGGTCGTGCGCCCATTCGCGCGTCACGGTCTCGCCGGCGCGCGACGCGTCGCGCCAGTTGCCGACGAGCGGAAACGCCCCCAGCAGCAGGATGGGAGCAGTGGTGAGCCAGCGACTGCTTCCCTCGCCGTTCATCCGGACGGCGAGCGTGCGCCAGAGCGCCGCGAGCCCGAGCGCCGCCCACACGCTCCACGCCGAATAGCTCCACAGGTAGAAGTAGTCGCGGTCGCGCACTTCACGCGGTACCGCCGCCAGCTCCGGGGCCTGTGAAGCACCGTACTTGAAGTTCATGTAGTACACGAGCGCCACGGTCACCGTGAAGATCAACGGGCCGAAGAACCAGAACGATCTCCGGTCATGTCGCCAGTGCACCACCCCTCCCGCCACGCCGAGACCGAAGAAGAGGAGGGCCAATGCCAGCTGCAGCCCGGACTGTGTGCCATTGGAATCGCGCAGCCACTGCCACTTGAAATAGAGCCACCACATGCCGACCTGCGCCGACAGCGGTGCCTGCCGGTCGGAGAGGCTCGGCTTGGCGTACTGCACCCGGTTGATGTTGTCCATCAGCCGGTGGTAGGTCGTGCTGGAGAAGGTGCACTCGAAGCCGATGGACTCCGTGCACCCGGTGGGCTCACCCTCGTTGAGCGCCGGATGATGCGCGGCGCGAATCGGCTCGACGGCGAACGGCGTGAGGCCAAGCCCGAGCGCGAGCAGTGCGGCGAGGATGAGCTTCCAGCGCAGCAGGATGCGCGGGCGGCGTGCGAGGACGGCCACGCCGACGGCTGGCCCGACGAGGAACCCCGCGGGGTGGTTGGCGTAGCCGAGCCCGATCAGGTACGCGATGAGGACCAGGATGCGATCGGCACGGCGGCCATCGGAGTCGTCACACCAGAGCACCGTGAGCCAGGAGACGACGGCAAAGAAGGCCAGCGAAACGGTGTAGACCTTCTCGTTCACGACGCTCTGGTTCCACACCGTGAACGCCGTGGCGCTGAGCAGCGCCGCGACGGCCGCTCCAGTGAGTCGAGCCCATCGCGTGGCGAACCAGTTGGCGAGCACGCGCTCTGCCACGAGGAACCACACCGCCGCGGTGAGCGCGCTGCACAGCGCAGCGAGACAGTTCACGCGGACGGCGACGCTTCCCAGGGGAACGAGCGTCGCCACCCGGCCGAGCAGGACGAACAGCGGATTGCCCGGCGGGTGCGGAATGCCCAGTGTGTACGCGGCGGTGATGTACTCGCTCGTGTCCCACATCGCCGTCGTCGGCGCGAGGGTCAGCAGGTAGAGCACCAGCACCAGCGCACCGGCGATCGCCGCCGCGCCATAGGAGGGACGGGACGTTTCGTGGAGACGTGACGAAGTCATGGCGTCAGCGGACGATGAGCGCGAGCGGAACGAGCACGACGTAGGCGACGACGAGGAGCAGCGGCGCGAGCGTCGCGCTACCGGCAGCAAGGGCGGCGTACCCCGCCAGCAGCGCGAGCGCGGCCAGGCATCGCAGCAGGTGCACGCGGGCAAGCCGCGTGAGGGGGAATGACACGAGGGATTCCGGTGGGTGGTTCGAGCTGCGCGTCAGTTGCTGTCGCCGGCGACGCGAAGGATGGCGGGCAGGCGGTGGGGGGAACCGGCGGGAACGGCGGTGCGATCGGGCACCCAGCGCGCGCCATCCACGACGAAGGCATACCGGTGCTCCCCGTCGTGGACGACGCGCTCGAGGAGGAGCGTGTCGCGCAGGCGGCCGAAGAGCGAATCTCCGGGCGGGACGGGTCCGCCGCGGTCGAAGCTGGCACGCGGCACGACGCTCGAGAGCACGGCCACCGAGCCGATGCTCGCCGCCATGAGGAGGCCGACGAGGGGATGTCGTGAGGAGCGGGACGAGAGCGGGTGCGTCCGTGGTCGCGGTGCATGGGAGCGTGCCGCCTCGCGCACCCGGCACATGACCCGCTCGCGGACATCCTGGCGGACATCCACCGGTGCGCGCAGCAGCGTGGCGATGCGACGCTCGAACTCGACGTCAGACACAGGTAACCTCCGACAGCAGGGCTCGCAGTCGCGCAAAGGCGCGCTGCACACGCATCTTGAGCGCCGATTCACCGGCGCCGGTGATCCTGGCCATTTCCTCGTAGGTGAGGTCGTCGGCGTAGCGGAGCACCAGCGCCTCACGCTGCGCCGCGGGGAGCTGCGCCAGCGCTCGCTCGAGCTCCAGCCACGCGTGCTCTTCCTCCGTCCCGACGGCGGCGAGGGAGAGGTCGCCAGCCTCGAGGTCGAGGAAGATGGCCTCACGACGGCGCGTGCGGGCGAGGACGGTGCGACACTGGTTGACGACGATGCG
Source organism: Gemmatimonadaceae bacterium (assembly GCA_036377775.1). Taxonomy (GTDB): domain Bacteria; phylum Gemmatimonadota; class Gemmatimonadetes; order Gemmatimonadales; family Gemmatimonadaceae; genus AG11. The sequence continues at coordinate 6,528 of DASUXT010000180.1, forward strand.
GGTGAGCCAGGCAGAGAACCGCTCACGCTCCTCGTAGTCGCCGAGCGCGTTCCAGGCACGGAAGAAGGCGTCCTGAAGCGCCTCCTCGGCGTCCTCGCGATTGCCGACGATCCGGAAGGCGATACGCGCGCAGCGATCGAAGTGCCGATCGACGAGGCGCGCGTACGCCTCCGCGTCGCCCTCGAGAACCCGGTGGATGATCGCGAGATCGTTCATGCCGTCCATAACAACTTGTCGCATGGCCGATTTCGTCACACCGAATCCGGGAAGTGCTGGTGGCCAGCCCGGGAGCTCATTCTCGTTGCTTGTGAGCGACTCCCGGATCGGTTAAACTATATGATTCGGCCGGTGCGGACGACGAAAGGAATGGTCTGCACGGGCATGAAACTGCGTGCGTAGCTCAGCTGGATAGAGCGCTTGCCTCCGGAGCAAGAGGTCGTGGGTTCGAATCCCGCCGCGCGCATCAGTAGCGAACGACCCCGCCGTGGAGCGCTCCACGGCGGGGTTCGTCGACAAAGCGCAGAAGTGTTCCGGAGGGGCGGAGCGGAGCGGGTTCCTAGACCTGCTGGCGGTGCCCTCGCACGAAGCTCATCACCGCGACCGCCATGAAGCCGAGGGCGAGTCCGAGCACGTAACCGGCGGCGCCCCAGGCCCATCCCATGCGCCAGCCGCCGTAGACGAGGCCGATGCACACCAGCACCGCGCCGGTCACGCCGCCGAGCCGCTGGCCCCGCTCGAGCAGGGTGGGGGGGCGAACTACCCCGGTAGGGGGCTCCTGACGGGCGATGGCTGGCCAGGCGTTCCAGGAGGCGAGGATGGCGGTCAGGACGCCGCGCCAACCCGCCTGGACGAATCCGGCGACGACGAGGGCGATCATGAAGAGGCCCGCGAAACCCTGAATCCCGCCGTACCTTACCAAGCACTCCTCCCGGATGTCCTGGGCGCTGGATGACTGGGCGCTAATAGATCGCGCGCGCTGATAACGCACAAGAGATGGTTCGCCGCCGCGGACCGGAAGATGCCATGAGTAGCTGCATGCCGACCACACTTCGCCGAATCGCCCTCGCCACCCTCGTCCTCGCCGGTGCGTGCGGGGGCGGTGACTTCCTCGCACCGCGCATCGCTGCCAGCGACACGTATACGCTTCACAGCTTCAACGGCGGCGCACTCCCTGCCCTGATCAGCGCCGACGCGAGCAGCAAGGTGGTGCTGCTGGACGACAGCTTCGTCTTCCACGGAGACGGGACCTACCTGGAGCGGGGACACCTCCAGACGACCCGCGACGGCGTGAATTCCGTACAGACCCTCGAGTCGCCAGGAACCTACACGCGCTCCGGCGAAAGCGTGACGCTCGTGAGCACCTCGGGAACGATCACGGGGTCATTCCCCGATGACACGACGCTGACCATCGTTGCCGGCGCGAATACGCTCGTGTTCCGGCGCTGATCCCTCGTCCCCTTCGTCCCCCACCAGATGCCGCGTCGACTTTCCTGGTCCGACGTTCGCGGGGGCCTGATCGCCTGCGTGGTGCTCGGTGTCGCCGCGGTGGCGATCCTGCGCTTCTCACGTGTCGGTGCGCTGCACGGTGACACGTTCCCGCTGTACGCCACGGTCGGCGACGCGAGCGGCGTGATGAAGGGGTCGGAGGTGTGGCTGAGCGGGCAGAAGATCGGAAAGATCACCGACATCAGCTTCCGGCCGCCGCGGAGCGCCGATACGCTGCATCGCGTGGCCATCGAGATGGAGGTCCTGTCGAAGTACAGCGACGCGATGCGACGTGATGCGGTGGGACAGATCCGATCGGGCGGGAGCTTCATCGGCCCAGCGGTCATCTACCTGACGCCCGGCACGACGAGGGGCGCGCCCATCCAGCCGGGTGACACGATACGCATTGCGTCCGCACCGGACTTCGGTCGCGCGACGAGCCAGCTGTCGGCGGCGGCTCAGGACTTCCCGGCGATCATGAGCAACGTGCAGGTGCTGCGCGCGGAGCTCCAGTCGACGCGGGGGACGATGGGTGCGTTGATGGACGGCGAGGGGATGAGCCAGCTGAAGCGTGCGAAGGTACGCGTGCAGCAGCTTCGAGGCTCACTGAGTGGCGGGGGCACCGCGGGGCGGGTGATGAGCGGCGACCTGGCTGCGCAGGCCAAGCGCGTGATGGCGCGAGCCGATTCGGTGAAGCTGCTGGTCGCATCGCCCAACACGTCGCTCGGACGATTCCGTCGCGACAGCACGCTGCTGAACGAGGTGGGCTCGATCCGTGACGAGCTGACGCAGCTTCGCGCCCAGCTCGACTCCCCGGACGGCACGGTGGGACGCTTTGCGCGCGACAGCGCCATCACCCTGCAACTCGCCGAGGCGCAGAACCAGATGACGCTGCTCTTCGCCGACATCAAGAAGCATCCCCTTCGCTACCTGTCCGCGTCGTTCTGAGCGCGTTGGCCGCACTTGACCCCCCTTCGGGCCGCTCCTAGCTTCCCATGCCGCACGGGCCACCCGCCGCCATCTTCGCCGCGGGCCGATCGACGACGGCGTCACGCCGTCACTCGCATCGCCGCTCCAGCGATTCCTGCCATCTCGTCGCGGCCCCTGCCCTCCCCCTCCGCTTTCTCCTCTCCCTTCCGCGCGCGTTCGCCCCGTGAACATCGCTGAGCTGAAGCGCAAGTCGATGCCAGAGCTGCACGACATGGCGGACGGGCTCGCCGTGCCGGCGCATGACGCGCTCGGCCGGCAGGACCTCATCTTCCGCATCGAGCAGCGGCTCCTGGACGAATCGGAGACGCTCGTGGGTGAGGGGGTGCTCGAGGTGCTGCCCGAGGGGTACGGCTTCCTGCGGAGCCAGGACTGGAACTACCTGTACAGCCCGGACGACATCTACGTCTCGCCGTCGCAGATCAAGCGGTTCGACCTGCGCACGGGGGATACCGTGTCGGGCCAGGTACGCCCTCCGAAGGAGTGGGAGCGCTACCTCGCGCTGCTGAAGGTGGAGACGGTGAACGGTGGCGAACCCGAGGCGGCCAAGGCGCGCATCGCGTTCGACAACCTGCGGCCGCGCTATCCCGACGGACGGCTGCGGCTGGAGACGAGGGACGGCGACCTGAGCATGCGCGTGATGGACCTCATCGCGCCGATCGGCAAGGGACAGCGCGGACTGATCGTGGCGCCGCCACGCGCCGGAAAGACGATCCTGCTGCAGAAGATCGCCAACGCCGTCACCGAGAATCACCCCGAGGTCACGCTCATCGTGCTGCTGATCGACGAGCGGCCGGAGGAGGTGACGGACATGCAGCGGTCGGTGCGCGGCGAAGTGATCAGCTCCACCTTCGACGAGGACGCCACGCGCCACGTGCAGGTGGCGGACATGGTGATCGAGAAGGCAAAGCGGCTCGTGGAATCAGGGAAGGACGTGGTGATCCTGCTCGATTCCATCACGCGGCTGGGGCGCGCGCACAACACGGTGATCCCGAGCGGCGGCAAGATCATGTCGGGCGGGCTCGATGCGAAGGCGATGGAGAAGCCGAAGAAGTTCTTCGGCGCGGCGAGGAACATCGATGGCGGCGGCTCGCTCACCATCATCGCCACGGCGCTGATCGAGACCGGCTCGCGCGCCGACGAGATGATCTTCGAGGAGTTCAAGGGCACGGGCAACATGGAGCTCGTGCTGGCCCGCGAGATCGCCGAGCGGCGGATCTACCCCGCGATCGACATCAACCGGTCGGGCACGCGCAAGGAAGAGCTGTTGTTCACGCCCGAGGAGCTGAATCGCGTGACGCTGCTGCGGACCTTCCTCGCCGACATGCCGGAAGCGGAAGCGATCGACTTCCTGCTGAAGCAGATGGCGCGGTCGAAGAACAACCGCGAGTTCTTCGTGCAGATGCGCGAAGGGTGAGATGGGCGGCCTGATGCCCTCCGACCGCGGTCGCTGGATGGGGATCGACTGGGGCGAGCGACGCATCGGCCTGGCGATCAGCGATCCCGGGGGGATCATCGCCAGTCCGGCCGGCGTGATCGTGCGCCGGACGGGGAAGCGCGCGCCGGTGGCCGAGCTGGTGCGGCGGAGCGAGACGCTCGAGGCACGCGGCGTGGTGATGGGACTGCCGCTGGACGGCGAGGGAAACGACACGCCGCGGTCGCTGGAATGCCGTCGCGTGGCGCGGGAGCTGGCGCGGCGAACGTCGCTGCCGGTGGCGCTGGTAGACGAGCGCTACACCACCGCGGTCGCGCTGCGCGGCGTCCGTGAGGCGGGGGGCAGCACGCGCGAGCGGAAGGGCGACGTGGACGCACTTGCCGCCGCGGTCCTGCTGCAGCAGGCGATGCGCATGTCGGCGCTGCCGACGGTGGATCCGACCGCTACCGACGATGACGCGACGCCCGAAGCGTAAGGCGCGCGGCCGCGGATGCGGGCGCGGGATCGTCCTCGCGCTGCTCGTGCTCATCGCCGCGGGAGTGCTCGCGTTCTGGTATCGCGGCTCGGGGTCAGGCGAAGTGCGGGTGATCATCCCCCGCGGCGCGACGCTCCGCGTGGCCGCCGACTCGCTCGAGCGTCATGGCGTGATCCAGAACGCCACGGCCTTCCGCCTCTACGCACTGGTGCGGCGTGGCGACCGCTCGATCCGCGCCGGCACCTACCTGTTCAAGCGCCCGATCTCCTGGGGTCGCGTGCTCGACGACCTGCGCGGCGGCAGGGGGATCGAGCACAGCATCACCATCCCGGAGGGCTGGTCGCTCAACCAGATCGTGCCGCAGCTCGCGCGCGTGCTCGATGCCCCGCTCGATTCGGTCCGCGCCGCCACGCGTGACACGGCGCTGCTGCACCTCCTCGACATTCCGACGCCGACCCTCGAGGGCTACCTGTTTCCCGACACGTACGTCTTTCCCGACGGTACGACGCCGCGCCAGGCCGTCCGGATGATGGTCTCGCGCTTCCAGACCGTCTGGCAGCCGGAGTGGAATGCGCAGCTCCAGAAGAGCGCGATGAGCCGCAACGACGTGATGGCGCTGGCGTCGATCGTCGAGAAGGAGGCGAAGCTGCCGGAGGAGCGTCCGGTGATCGCGGCGGTGTATCTCAACCGGCTCAAGGCGGGGATGCTGCTTCAGGCCGATCCGACCGTGCAGTACGCGATCGGGCATCACGTGTCGCGCGTGCTGTACAAGGACCTGGAGATCGACTCACCGTACAACACGTACCGGTACAAGGGGCTCCCGCCCGGACCGATCGCGTCGCCGGGGAAGCCGTCAATCGTGGCGGCGCTCTTCCCGGCGTCGGTGCCGTACCTGTTCTTCGTCGCGTATCCGGATGGACACCACGAATTCACGACGAGCTTCTCGGCGCACAGCGCTGCGGTGAAGAGGGCGCGACGCGCGTGGGATTCCGTTGCCACGGTACGTCGTGATACGACGCGTGGTGCGCCCGCCAACCTGCTCCCGCAGGCGAAGAAATGAGCGCGACGCCACGCCTGCGCGCCGATGCGCTGCGGCTGGTGGCCGTCACGGACTCGCTCAGCGGTGGGATGGACGGCCTCGCGCGCCGCGCGGCTGCGGCGGTCGCGGGCGGCGCGACGATGCTCACACTGCGCCTGCCCGAGGAATCAGCACGGACGCTCATCGAGGTGGCGCGGTCGCTGCGCGAGGCGGCGCCCGGCGTTCCACTGCTCGTCAGCGATCGGGTGGACGTCGCGCTCGCGGTGAATGCCGACGGCGTGCACGTCGGTGGACGCGACCTGTCGGCAGCGGTGGTGCGGCGCTTCACCCCGCCATCGCTGATCATCGGCGCATCCGTCGGCGCATCCGAAGACCTGTCGCGCAGCGAGGGAGCGGACTTCGTGGCGATCGGCCCCGTGTTCGCCGCGAGCGGAGCGGGCGGCGCAGGAACCACCATGGGGGTGGCGCAGTTCAGCGAGCTCGCGCGGCTCTGCGGCGTGCCGGCGATCGCCGTCGGAGGGGTGGCGCCGGAGAACGTGGGCGACCTGATGGCTGCCGGCGCCGTCGGCGTCGCGGTGATCAGCGCGTTGCTCGGGGCCGATGACCCGCTGAGTGCCGCGCGCGCCCTGCGCGCCGCGGTGGACGCCAGCGGAAGATGATGTCGGGCACCTGCGTCTCGCGCCGACCGGGGCGGCGCAGTGCGACGGGCTCGCTCCAGCGCGACACGCGGCGGTAGGCCGCAAGGACGTCCGCCCAGACCGGCGGCATCAGGAAGACGTCGATCAGCCATGGATCGAAGAGCACGCCGCGCCCCTCCAGCAGGATCCGCCGCGCCTCCTCGACGCTGCGCCCATCGCTGTACTGACGCCGATGGGTAATGGCGTCGAAGGTGTCGGCGATGGCGACGACGCGCGCGGCGATGGGGATCTGTCGGCCCTTCAGGCCGCGCGGATAGCCTGAGCCATCCCAGCGTTCGTGGTGCGCGAGGACGCTCTGCTGGAGCTCCGGATAGAAGCCGGCGAGCGGCTGCAGCACGTCAGCGCCGCGGCGCGGGTGCGTCATCACCGCTCGGCGTTCGGCGGGAGTGAGGCGCTTGACGTCGTGAATGATGTCGAAGAGCGCCTCGTGGATCTTGCCGATGTCGTGAAAGAGGGCGACACGCGTGACGCTGCGCTGCTCCTGCTTCGAGAGCCCGGCGGCATCGGCGAGGAGCAGTGCGTACTCCGCCACGCGGCGGACGTGGACGCCGGTATCGGGGTCGTTGGCATCGATGGCGCGAAGGAGTGACTCGAGCGCGGCAGCGGCCATGCGTTCGGCGGCCTGCTTCGACTGACGGTTGCGCCAGATGGCTGCTGCGCCAAGGGCAGCGGCGGCGGTGGCGGTGGCGATGGATGAGTTGGAGAGTCGCATCGCCGGGAGGGAGGGCAAGAAGTGGGCGGGGAAAGCTGGAAGCTGGAAGCTGGAAGCTGGAAGCGGAACGCGGAAAGCGGAAAGCGGACCACCAGACAGACGAAAGCCCCCGGGCACGCGAACGCGTCCGGGGGCTTTCACAGGGGTGCCGGCGATGGCCTACTCTCCCGCGATCTCTCGATCGGAGTACCATCGGCGCTGTAGGGCTTAACGACCGTGTTCGGGATGGGAACGGGTGTGGCCCCTACGCTCTAATCGCCAGCGATAGAACAGTCGGACCGTCAGACGGTCCGACAGAACAAAAGGGAAGGAAGAGGATGGGTGATTCGGGGAGATGGATCGCCTGGGCGCAGCGCGCCGAAGCGAAGCAAGGCAATGGGTAATCTGCCGTTGAAACTCCAATGGGAGTAGTCAAGCCACACGGGCGATTAGGACCGCTGCGCTCGGAGTGGGTTGCCCCACGTCCACGGGCGGCCTATTGACGGGATGGTCTCTCCCGGCCCTTCAGGAGGCTCTGAGGCCTCGGGAGTGTTCATCTTGGG
>DASUXT010000181.1:0-10091 GCA_036377775.1 Gemmatimonadaceae bacterium
CTTGTTGAGGGTATATACACTGAGGCCGCGGATCAGTTTCAGTCCGACGGCGAGTCGCACGCCGCTCAAGTAGTTCATCGCCTCATCGAACGTGAGGCTACGGGCATATCGCAGGGTCCCGTACGCGCGCCACAGCTTGTCTTCGATAATATAGCCGGCATCTCGAAGCAGCACACGTCGCGCCTCTTCCTCTCGCTCGATCACGTGACCCACCACGCGAACGAGCTGGTCGAGCAGGTCCTCCTCCGACCGACCGAGGGTCGTCTGGTTCGAGATCTGGAAGAAGTTCCCCACCACTTCCGATCCTTCTCCATACAGCCCGCGGTACGTCAATCCCATCTGCTGAAGGCCGGCCAGCACGCGGCCGATCTCCTTCGTCAACACGAGGCCCGGTAGATGTATCAGTACCGACGCCCGCATTCCGGTTCCCACGTTCGTCGGGCACGCCGTGAGAAACCCGAACTCGGGGTGGTACGAGAAAGGGACCCGCGCACCGATGTCGCGGTCAACCCGGTCCAGCGCAGCGAAGGCGGCGCGCAGCTCGAATCCGGATTGGAGCGACTGGAGGCGCAGGTGATCCTCCTCGTTGATCATGACGCTCAAGCCGTCCGACAGATACACGGCGGCTCCCGAGCGCAACGGATGCTGCGGCTCGAGGCCCGCCAGCTCCTTGCTCACCAGGTGCCGCTCGAAGAGGAGCGCCCGCTCCCCCGGATCGAGCTCGTCCACCCGCACCACGAGGCTCCCGGCCATGCCCGGCAGTGCCCGCAGCGCGTCACGCACCTGTGCCAGCACGCGCAGCCGTTCCCCGTCCCGTGCCCGTCCTGTGAACGCGTAGCCCTCCACGTTCCGCGCCAGCCGAACCCGCGTCGACAGCACGACGTCGGAGTGGCTCCCCGACGCGTCGAGCCAGCGCACCCCGCCATCCGGCAGCAGCGAGAGATCGAGTGTCATTCCAGCACCTTGATGCGGTCGCGCAGCTCGGCGGCAACCTCGAACTGTTCCTGCTCGATGGCGCGCCGCAGCTTCTCGCGTAGCTCGCCGAGCACCGACGCACGCTCCAGCAGCTCGTCCTGCGGCGCGTGATACGGCCGCCCGATGTGCCGGGCGCTGCCGTGGACCCGGCGCAGCAGCTCGCGCATGCTCGGCTCGAATGTGGAGTAGCAGCGCGCACACCCCATCCGTCCGGTGGCGCGGAAGTCCTTCATCGTCAGCCCGCAGAAGGTGCATCGCCCGGCATCGGCGCTCGCCGGCACCGACTGCTGCTGCACCGCCTGCAGGAAGGCGCCGAGCGGATGCTTCATCGCCGCCGACGACGTCTCCACGCCGCGCTCGGCCGCACACTGCTCGCACAGGTGAAGCTGGCGGACGGCGTTGTTCTCCACCGTCGTCACGTTCACCACCGCGTCCCGCTCGTGGCAGTTGTCGCAGAGCATCAGGCCACCACCTCCGGCAGCTCGATTCGTGCGAGCCGGCCTTCCTCCAGCTGCAGCACCCTGTCCGCCCGTGAGGCGAGCGAGCGGTTGTGCGTCACCACCACCATCGCGATCTCCAGCTCCCGCGTCAGCTCCGCGAACAGGTCGTGCAACCGCTCGCTGTTCCCATGGTCCAGGTTACCTGACGGCTCGTCGGCCAGGAGCACCGTCGGATCGGAGGCCAGCGCGCGAGCCACCGCGGTACGCTGCTGCTCGCCGCCCGACAGCTGCGCCGGCCGGTGGTGCGCGCGCCCGGAAAGCCCCATTCGGTCGAGCAGCGCCAGCGCCCGGCGACGCGCTTCCACGTCGTCGGTGCCGCCGATGCGAAGGGGCATCATCACGTTCTCCAGCGCCGTGAACTCGCGAAGCAGGTGGTGGAACTGGAACACGAATCCCACCGTCCGGTTCCGCAAGGCGGAGACCGCGTCGTCGTCGAGTCCGCTCAGGGCGCGGCCGGCGATGAAGACCTCGCCCGTCGTCGGCTTGTCCAGCGCGCCGAGCAGGTGAAGGAGGGTGCTCTTCCCTGCGCCGCTCGCCCCGATGATGGCCACCATCTCACCGCGCTCCACGGCGAGGTCCACGCCATCGAGCACGGTGATGATGCCGCCATCTCCGCCGACGTAGCTCTTCCCCAGCCCCCGCGCTTCGATCGCCGTCACTCGCGCATCGCCTCCACCGGGAGCAGGCGCGACGCCTGGACTGCCGGATAGATCGTCGCCACGGCAGCGATGAGGAGGCTGGCGACCACCGTGGTCGCGATGTCGAGCGGTTGCCGCGCCACGGGCAGGTGGTCGATGAAGTACACCTGCGGGTCCAGCTTGATGAGCCGCCCCTGGTCCAGGGCGACTGCAGCGATCAGCCCCAGCGCCAGCCCCAGCGCGGTGCCGACGATGCCGATCATGAATCCCTGCGCCAGGAAGATCCGCCGGATCGATGCGGCCGGCATTCCCATCGCCCGCAGGATCCCGATCTCCTTGGTCTTGTCCGCCACCACCATCGTCAGCGTGCCCACGATGTTGAACGCGGCCACGAGGATGATCAGCATCAGGATGAGCGACATGCCAGCCTTCTCCAGCTTCAGCGCCTGGAACAGCGACCCGTTCTGCTGCTGCCAGTCTTCGGTGCGATAGGGATAGCCCAGCTCGTTGGCGAGGCGCTCCTGTACCTCGTGGGCTTTCCATCGGTCGGACGTGCGCAGCTCCAGTCCCGTCACGTCACTGTGGAGCCCGGCAAGCTCCTGCGCCACCGGAAGCGACACGTACACGTATCCGTTGTCGTACTCATACATCCCCGTGTCGAAGATGCCCGTGACCTCGAGCCGCACCTCGCGCGGGATCGGTGTTCCCGTCACCGGGCTCACCTCGCTCCCCACCGTGGTGAGGGTGATGGAGTCGACACCCGGATACACGCCGAGGCGGTTCGCCAGCTTCGACCCCAGCACGGCTCCGCGCTGCTGACCGTCGGTCGTGGCGAAGCGGAAGTCGCCCGCGGTCGCGTGCTCACGGATGCTCGTCACCGGCGGGCCACCCTCTCCTTCCGGCAGGATTCCCATCACGTACGCGCCGTCGCTGTACTTGTGTCCCGCTCCGACGAGCGCCTTCGTGAGGACGAACGGCGCCGCAGCCACCACCTCCGGGTCCTTGCGTACCTTGGCGAGCACCGGCTGCCAGTCCTTCAACACCATGTCCGAGCCGTAATTCAGCACTCGCACGTCGGGGCTGCCGATGAGGATCTTCTCCCGCAGGTCGTTCTGCAGCCCCGACATCACGCCCATGATCACGATGAGCGCGCTCACGCCGATCACCACGCCGCCGATGGCGATCATGCTGATCAGCGACAGCAGGCGCGAGCCGCGGCGGCTGCGCAGGTAGCGGAAGGCGATGCGGAGCTCGAGACGGCTCATTCCGGACGCATGGTGGGAAAGAGGATGACGTCGCGAATGTTCATGGTGTCGGTCAGGTACATGAAGAGACGATCCACGCCGATTCCCACGCCGCCCATCGGCGGCATGCCGTACTCCATGGCGCGGAGGTAGTCCTCGTCCACGCCCGTGGCCTCGAGGTCCCCGGCGGCGCGCAGCCGCGCCTGGGCCTCGAACCGTGCGCGCTGGTCGAGCGGGTCATTGAGCTCACTGAAGGCGTTGGCCAGCTCGCGGCCGCGCGCGAACAGCTCGAACCGCTCCGTCAGTCGAGGATCTCCACGCTTCGGCTTTGCCAGCGGGGAGAGCTCCACCGGATAGTCGATGACGAACGTCGGTTCCTCGAGCTGGCTCTCGACGAGCAACCCGAACAGCTCGTCCAGCAGCTTGGGCCGGCTCATGGCGTCCGTCTTCTCCACGCCACGCCGCCGCGCCTCTCCACGCAGCTCCTCTTCACTCAGTGACAGCGCGTCCCTGCCGAGCGCCTTCGCCAGTGACGGAACCCACTCGATCCGCGCGAACGGTGGCCTCAGCGCCGGCGCCTTCTCGCCGATGCCGGGTACCGCGCGCACCGCGGCGGCGGCGTGCGTGATGAGCGCTTCCACGACGTCCATCATCTCACGGTAGTCGGCGAACGCCTGGTAGAACTCGAGCATCGTGAACTCCGGATTGTGCGTCCGGTCGATCCCCTCGTTCCTGAAATCGTGGCCGATCTCGTACACGCGGTCGAAGCCGCCCACGATGAGCCGCTTGAGGTACAGCTCGTCCGCAATCCGCAGGAAGAGCGGCATGTCGAGCGCATTGTGGTGCGTCGTGAACGGCCGTGCGGCAGCGCCACCATACAGCGGCTGCAACGCCGGGGTCTCCACCTCGAGGTACCCGCGATCGTCCAGGAACGCGCGCAGCGCCGTGACGAGCCGCGACCGCGCCACGAAGAGCGCGCGAACTTCCGGATGCACGGCGAGGTCGGCATAGCGCTGCCGATAGCGCTGCTCCGGATCGCTGAATCCCGAGTGGCGCACCGTCACACCGTCCACTACCTCCTCCTTGCCGTACGGGAGGGGACGCAGCGACTTCGCGAGCATCTCGACCTCGCGTACCCGGACGGTGACCTCTCCGGTTCTCGTGCGCATCAGCGACCCGGCGGTGCCGATGACGTCGCCGATGTCGTACATCGCCAGCTGGCCGAACACATCGTCGCCCAGCTCGTCTCGGCGGAAGTAGAGCTGGATCCGGCCGCTCGCGTCGGCGAGGTGCGCGAAGGCCGTCTTGCCGTGGCCGCGCCACGCCACGAGCCGCCCCGCCACTCGCACCGCCGGCCCCTCCTCCACGCCCTCCGGAAGCGCCGCGACCGCGTCCGCCGCCTGGTGAGTGCGCTCGTACTTGTACGCGAACGGCGTCACTCCCGCCGCCACGAGCGCGTCGAGCTTCTCGCGGCGCGCCCGCTGGACGAAGTTCAGGTCCTCCGTCACGCGGCGTTCCCCGCCCCGCTCGCGCCCTCGCTGCCCCCGAGCTGCTTCAGGTACGCTTCGATGAAGGGATCGATCGCGCCATCCATCACCTTCTGGACGTCGGGGATCTTGAGCTCGGTGCGGTGGTCGTTCACCATCGTGTAGGGCTGGAAGACGTAGCTGCGAATCTGGCTGCCGAACGACACGTCCGACTTGTTGGCATCCAGCTCCGCCTTGCGGTCGAGCTGCTTCTGCAGCTCGCGCTGATAGAGCTTGTTCTTGAGCATCTGCATCGCCGTCGCCTTGTTCTTGTGCTGCGACCGCTGCTGCTGCGACGCCGTGATGATCCCCGTCGGCAGGTGGGTGATGCGCACCGCGGAGCTGGTCTTGTTCACGTGCTGTCCGCCGGCACCGGACGCCCGAAAGACGTCGATCTTCAGGTCTTCCTCGCGGATCTCGATGTTGATGTCAGTGTCCACCACCGGATAGATGAACACCGAGGCGAAGCTGGTGTGCCGCCGGGCCTGCGAGTCGAACGGCGAGATGCGCACGAGACGATGCACCCCCGACTCGGCCTTCAGGTAGCCGTACGCGTACTCGCCCTTGATCTCGAGGATGGCGCCCTTGATGCCGGCCTCCTCCCCCTCGCTCACGTCGGTGATCTCCACCGTGTAGCCGTGGCGCTCCGCCCACCGCGTGTACATGCGCATGAGCATCTGCGCCCAGTCCTGCGCCTCCGTGCCACCGGCGCCGGCGCTGATCTCGATCTGCGCATCGCGGAAATCATCGGGCTGCGACAGCAGCGAGCGCAGGCGCAGCTCCTCCATCGACGTCCCGATGCGCTCGACCTCCGCCGACAGGTCGGCGTCCATCTCCGCGTCGGGCTCCAGCGCGAGCAGGTCGTCCAGCTCGCGCGCACCCGCCACGCGAGCGAGCAGCTGCTCGAACGGTTCCACCCATCCCTTGAGTGCTTTCACGCGCTGGACGATTTCCTGGGCGCGCTCCTGGTTGGACCAGAAGTCGCCCTCGCCCATCCGCGTCTCGAGCTCCGTCAGCTCCGTGCGCTTGTGGTCGAGGTCAAAGATACCTCCTCAGCTCGGCGAGCTGATCGTCGTACGAGGACAGCTGCCGAGCGCGCTCGCTCTCCGCCATGATCCTGTTCCCTGGTAAGACACGAGCCGTCCGGCTCGTGAGGGCGGACGGCTCGGACCGTGTCGTGGTGACCAGTGAAAGATAGTCGCCGGAGCGTGCGACTAGAAGAGCTTCTTTCCCCCGGCCAGCACGTCGTTCAGCGCTTCCTGGAAGTGGGTCGTGGACTCGGCGAAGTCGCGCCCCACCTGATCCACGTATTCCTCATAGCTCTTCTTGATCTCGTCCCGGAAGAGCTGCTTGAGCGTGCCGTCACGCAGTCCCTCCTCGCGCTTCTGGGGGAAGTACGTCACGATGTCGGACACCAGCGCCCGCGCCAGGCGCTTCGCCTTCGCATTCGGGTCGTTGGCCAGGAACGGATTGATCGGTGCTCGCGCCGGCGTTGCGGTGGGCGAGACCGCTGCGCCGGTTCGCGGCGTGGGCGTGCCCGCGGCGGGCGTACGCGCGGGGGCGAACGGGGCGCCCGGCGTGGTGGCCGCCGCAGCCACCGGCGCAGACGGCACGGCAGGGGTATGTCCCGCCTGGGCCGCTGGGGTCTGGCGGACCGCCGGTCCCGAGAATGGCGGCGTGACGCGGCGCGCGGGCGATGCCGGGCGCGCGAACGGAGCCGGCGACCCTGCGGGTCCCACCGGACCGCGTGGAGCGAACGGCGCCGGCGCCGCAGGTGCGGTACCGACTGCGGGACGAGCGGCCGGAGCAGCGGCCGGCGCAGCCGGAGCCCCGGGCCGCATGAACGGCGGTGCGGCGGGTCGCGGAGCGGCACTGGGCGAAGGCGCCGGACGAGCACCAGCTGCACCCGTCGCTGGTGCAGCTGGTGCAGCTGGTGCAGCTGGTGCGGCTGGTGCGGCTGGTGCGGCTGGTGCGGCTGGTGCGGCTGCGGGTGCGTCGGGTGCGCGCGGTGCCGACGCGGCTGCCGGTCGAGGTGCGGTGGCACTTGTCGCGGGCGCGGTGAAGGCTGGCGTGAGCCGAGGCACGACGAGTCCGGGAGCTGGAGACGGCTGCGGCGCCGAGGGAGGGTTGGCCGCCGGCGCGCTGGTCACGGGGGCCGGTGCGATCGACTTCGGAGCCGGCGCAAAGGTGCTCGCCGGCGTCGGCCGAGCAGCCGGCGGAGCTGCGGCAGGTGCCGCAGGTGCCGCAGGTGCCGCAGGTGCCGCTGCGACAGGTCGGGCACCGAGGTCGGACGTGCCTCCCGCTTCGCGCGTGATGGGGATGACTCCGCCGCAGACGGAGCACCGGGCGCGCACGCTCTCCGCCGGCAGCTTGTCCGGATCGACGCGGAAGATCGAGCGGCACTCCGGGCACAGGACGTTCATGCCTTGTCTCCCCTTGGCGCGGCGAGCGCCGGATCGGTGATCTGGCCGACTCCCGTCGGCTGGCTGTCCGTGCGGCGATCGACGGAGTACACCGAACCTGGCAGCGTCTTCGCGTAGCTCTTCATTTCGGTCGCCAGCTCACTCACCTGCGCGGCGTGGGTGAAATGGCGTCGGTCGTTCGTCACCACGCCGATCGACACGGTCATCAGCGGCACGCGATGCAGCTGCCCGCGCCGGTCCTTGCCGAAGAAGTAGCCGGCTCGGCGGTCCTGCTCCGAGTACTGGTAGGGGATCAGCGTATCGAACACGCTGACGATCTCCGAACACACCTCGGAGATACACTGCGTGGGAATGACGAAGATGAAGTCGTCGCCACCGATGTGGCCAACGAACCCGTCTTCACCGCAGACGCCCTTCACCACGTCGTGGAGGATCTTGGCGAGGATGCGGATGACACGATCCCCGTCATAGTAGGAGTAGCGGTCGTTGAACTCCTTGAAGTGATCGAGGTCCGCATAGCACATCGCGAAGCGGACCTCCTGCTTCAGCCGGCGCGCCACGTCCGCCTCGATCTCGGCAGCCCCGGGCAACCGGGTGGAGGGATGCACGACGAGATCCCGGTCCGACCGACGCAGCATGGCATCGAGTCGGGTAATGAGCTCCTGGACGTCGATCCGCTCCCGCACCACTTCGTCGGCGCCGGCCGCAAACGCGTTCGCGAACGCCTGATCGCTGTCGGCAGACAGGACGACGGAGGGCACGACCCCCGTGTAGGAGTCGCGCTTCAGCCGACGGCAGGCGGCGTACACCGGCTCGGGATCGGTCCGTGCGTCGAAGGCGACAAGGCGCGGACGTCCGCGCAGGGACATCGCCATCAGCTCGTCGACCTGGCTGACCTTGAGCACGACATCCGCCTGCCGCGCGAGCCACTCGGTGAGCGCGGCAGGGGGCGTGGCGTCGTCCGGAGAAAAGAGGATGGCGCTGTTCTTGACCACGCGGGGGCCCGGCGGGGATTGAGGCGGCAAGATAGGACGGGCGGGAAGTGAAGTCAAACCGTTCAGAGCGGTGTGGCTTCGTCGAGCAGCATGATGGGGATGTCGTCGCGCACGGGAAAGCGCAGGCGGCAACTGTTGCAGATCAGCGCCTGTTCGCCTTCACGATACTCGAGCGCGCCCTTGCATTTCGGGCAGACGAGGATGTCCAGCAGCTTCGGGGAGAGCGTCATACTGAAGAGTCGTCGTGGAGCCGGTAACCGAAGCGACGGACCGCGCTGTCGCTCTTTCGCCAGTTGGGGAGCACCTTGACCCAGAGGTCGAGGTAGACGCGGGTACCGAGGAACGCTTCCACCTTCTCCCGCGCCACACGACCGATCTCCTTGATGCGCCGACCGCCAGCGCCGATCAGGATCCGCTTCTGGCTCTCGCGCTCCAGGTACAGGACTGTCCGAATGTACAGCGGCGTGCTCCCCTCGCGAAACTCCTCGACTTCACAGGCCAGGCTGTAGGGGACTTCTTCGTCGAGCTGCTCGAGCGCAGTCTCCCGAACCAGCTCGGCGACGAAGAAGCGCGTGGAGGCCGTGCTGATCTCGTCTTCCGGATACAGGAACGGGCTCGCTGGCAGCGCGGCCTCGAGATCGGCCAGGAGCCGGTCCACCCCTTCCCCCGTGATCGCGGAAATGAGGCGCGCGTCGGGGAGAGCGTCCTTCAGCTCGTCTCGCTCGACAGGCCGAAGAAGATCGACCTTGTTGAGCACCGTCCAGATCGGCGCGGTCGGGAGTGACTCGAGCTCCGCAGCCTCGGCGAGCGGGGGCGGCACTCGCTCCGTCGCGTCGGCCAGGTAGACGATGACATCAGCATCCTTGAGGGCGCGGATGGCCGTGCTGCGCATGGCGCGCTGCAGCTCATAGCGTGGGTTGAGCAATCCCGGCGTGTCGAGGACGATCATCTGGGAGTCATCGGTGGTGCGGATGCCGACGACCCGGTTCCTCGTGGACTGCGGCTTTTCGCTCACGATGCTGAGCTTCTCGCCGATGATCCGATTGAGGAGGGTGGACTTGCCCGCGTTGGGCTTGCCGACGACGGTGACGATCCCAGCGTGAGGCATGGAGGGAATATAGGGGAGGTCGGAGTACGAAGCTGGCAGCGGCTGAGGAGCAGCTATCGGCGCTCGACGATCGACCGCGGACCACCCGCTATCGACCAGGACTGGTCTGGGGTCGCTGGCCTGGGGTCGATCGTCCTCGCTGGCATCCACCGGCCCTTCCCCTCGACAGACGAAAGCCCCCGGGGCGCAGTCGCGCCCGGGGGCTTTCACAGGGGTGCCGGCGATGGCCTACTCTCCCGCGATCTCTCGATCGGAGTACCATCGGCGCTGTAGGGCTTAACGACCGTGTTCGGGATGGGAACGGGTGTGGCCCCTACGCTCTAATCGCCAGCGAATGCCTGGTGATGCAAAGGTTCTGATGCTCGATTCGCTCGCTCTCCTCGTTGTGGTGTCGGTGTACGAGCGGCGACTGGTGTCGCCGGCCGGACGTGCCGACCCGAGGAGGGCTGTCGAACCGTGGTGCGATGGAAGACAGCGAAAGACTGGTAGATCGTGGTCGAAAAAATCCCGGCAATGCGTTGCTCTGCTTGCGCTCAACTATATGGGAGTAGTCAAGCCACACGGGCGATTAGGACCGCTGCGCTCGGAGTGGGTTGCCCCACGTCCACGGGCGGCCTATTGACGGGATGGTCTCTCCCGGCCCTTCAGGAGGCTCTGAGGCCTCGGGAGTGTTCATCTTGGG
>DASUXT010000182.1:0-3474 GCA_036377775.1 Gemmatimonadaceae bacterium
ACTCTCCTGCGACAACGACGCCTGCAGCGCCCGCACGAACAGCACGGTGCCGCGATGGCTGGGTTTGTGCGCCACGATGCGCGCCGCGAGGCGCACGCCGGCCAGCGCGAGGTCGCCAACACAATCCATCATCTTATGCCGAACGAACTCGTCTGGCGAGCGGAGCTCGTTCTCCACTACCCCTGAGTCGTCCAGCACCAGGGCATTCTGCGTCGACGCGCCGCGGATGAGCCCGCGCTGCCGCAGGGGTTCCACCTCCCGCACGAAGCCGAACGTCCGCGCCCACGACAGTTCCTTCGCGAAGGTCTCCTCGCTCAGGCGCGCCGTGTACCGCTGCTCCCCGATCAGTGCGTGGGGAAAGTCGATCGTCACGTCCAGCTCGAGCGCGTCGGCCGGGAAGGCCTCGTACACCGACTCCCCGTCCACCACGCGAACCGGCTCGGTAAGGCGGCCGGTGCGCGTGCACCCCGGATGACCTTCGAGCCCCGCCTCGCGCAACGCGGTGAAGAACGGCCCGGCGCTCCCATCCATGATCGGCGGCTCGGGACCGTCGAGGGCGATGATCAGGTCGTCGATCGCCAGCGCGTGCACCGCGGCGAGCACGTGCTCCACCGTGTGCACGGCATTCGGCTCCTCGCCAAGCTGGGTGCGCCGCTCGGTGAGCACGGCGTGGCCGGCCAGTGCCGGGATGGGGGACGCCCCCTGCAGGTCCCGGCGCTCGAACACCACCCCGCCACCGGACGGGCCAGGAAGGAACTCGAGCGTGACCGGCACGCCCAGATGGAGGCCGACTCCCGTGACCGAGATCGGCCGTGCGATGGTGCGACGCATCAGCGCGGTTCCTGCCCGCTCTTCCTGTCCTCGGCGGCGAGCAAGCGCTCGAGCCCCCGGAGCAGCGAGGGGAGCTTGAACATCGCTGCCTGCGCGCGGAGCGCCTCGCGGTGCGGCCGCGCCGGGTATCCTGACCAGGTCTCCCCCGCCGGGATGTCGCCGAACACGCCGGCCTGCGCGGCGAGCCGCGCGCCGCGGCCGATGGTGTGGTGGCCGGCGATCCCCACCTGCCCCGCCAGGATGCAGCCGTCTTCCACGCGCACTGAGCCGGCGACGCCCACCTGCGCCATGATCAGGCACAGCCGGCCGATGCGCACGTTGTGCGCGATGTGCACGAGGTTGTCGATCTTCGTGCCGGCGCCGATTACCGTGTCGTCGATGCTTCCGCGATCGACCGTCGAGTTCGCACCGATCTCCACGTCCGACTCCACGATGCAGCGCCCCACGTGCGGGATCTTCTCGTGCTGGCCGTTGCGGTACACGTAGCCGAAACCATCGCTCCCCAGTCGCGCGCCGGCGTGCAGGCGAACGCGGTCGCCGATGCTCGTGCCGGAATACAGGCAGACGCCGGGATAGATGTGGCAATCCGCGCCGACCGCCGCGCCGTCGCCCACCACGACATTCGCCTCGATCCGCGAGCGATCGCCGATCGTCGCGCCCGCGCCGACCACGGCGTGCGGGCCGATCCAGACGCCCTCGCCGATACTCGCACCGCGTCCGATCACCGCCGTGGGATGCACTCCCGACTCCTGCGGGGGCGCCGGGTACAGCGACCCGAGCAGCTTCAGCATCGCGTCGTGCGGCGCCGGCACCACGATGCGCGCCAGCACCTTGCCCGGCAGGTCCTCGAGCTCGGGCGACACCAGCGCCACCCCCGCCCCCGACTCGGCGAACAGGGAGCCGTATCGCGCACTCGCGAGGAAGGTCAGGTGATGCCGCTGAGCGCGGTCGAGCGGCGCCACCGCGCTGACGACGGCTGCACCGTCGCCTTTCAGCGTGCCCCCCACCGCCTCAGCGATAGCGGCGGCGGTGAGGGTCTTCGGACCCTCACCGCCGCCGGAGAATGCTGTCGTACCGTCCGTCACGTCAGATGACGGGAGGATTCTGCGGGCGCGTCACGCCGGAAGGTGCGCCAGCGGGAGCGGGCGTGGCCGGCTTGGCCGCGGTGCCCGCTCCGGCACGGAGCTTCGCGAGCACGCGCTCGGTGAGGTCGAGGTTCTTGTCCATCGCCACGATGCTGGAGCCTTCGTCGGCGTTGAGGATGAAGGAGTAGCCGCCCTCCACGCGCACATCCTCGATCGCCGCCTTCACCTTGTCGAGGATCGGCTGCACGAGCTCGCCCTGCCGCTGCTGCGCCTTCTGCTGCAGGTCCGCCGAACGACGCTGATACTCGGCGTTCTTGGCCTGGAGATCCTTCTGCTTCGCGTCGCGGGCTGCGGCCGTCATCGACGCCTGCGCCTTCTGGAACGAAGCGACCATCGCATCGAGCGAGTCGCTCATCCGCTTGATCTGGTCGCGGTAGCCGGCCGTCTCCTTGTCGAACTGCGCCTCGGCCTCGGCGCGGCCAGGCGCCTGGTCCAGGATCACCGACGAGCGGATGTAGCCGATCTTCTGACCCTGCGCGGATGCACCGACGCTCCCCAGGGTGAGGAAAACGAGCGCGAGCGGGATCGCGCGGCGAAACAGACGCATTGAGACTCCAGAGGTTAGTAGAGTTGTCCGAGCTTGAAGTGCATTTGCCACTTGGGTGCCTTGCGGCCCTGCGCATCCACCCGATCGAATCCATACCCCAGATCGATACCGAGCGGTCCGAGCGGGGTGACCACCGAGCCGCCGAACCCGGCGCCACGGAAGAGGCGGGTGGGATTGAAGTCCTGCGGGCGAGCCCAGACGTTCCCCGCGTCGTAGAACGCGTCCAGGTAGATCTGCTGGTTGAACCGCAGGCCCAGCTCGACGGTGTTCGTGTAGAACGCGCTGCCGAAGGCGTTGGCCCGCGCCTGGCTCACCGACGCCGTGGGATCATACCCTTGCGGCGTGATGGAGAACTCCTCGTAGCCGCGCAGAGGCTCGCCGTACTGCACGCCGCCGAGCGAGAACTTCTGCGACACGAAGAAGCCGCCGGGATCGCCGAACACCGCGCCGGCGCGCGCCTTCAGGCCGAGCGACAGCACGATCGGTTCGGCACCCAGCACGCTGCCACCGAAGTGGGCGAGCGACGCGAAATGCTGGATCTCCCCCGTGTAACGCGTGTACTTCGCCCCCCCGAAGAATCCGTTCGCCTGTCCGGTGATCGTCTGGTGGCCACCGTCCGTCGGGAAGGGCAGGCCGATGCGGGTGTCGTGGTCGAAGGTGAGGCCGAGCGTGGAGCGCGCGCAGATCATGATGTCGCAGTTGATCGTGCTCACGAGACCGGTGCCACCGTAGCTCACCTTCTCTGCACCATAGGACACGAACAGGCGGGAGAAGCGCGAGCCCATGAGCGGGAAGCCGAACTGCACCTGCCCGCCGACGCGCGTCTGCCGGCCCACGTCGCTCACGTAGAACCGCTGCTGCGAGTGGTACGCCGTCACCGTCCCCGAGATCTGTGAGCCCTTGATGAAGGGATCGGTGTAGGTGAGGCTGAAGTCGTTGATGTACTGCCCG
>DASUXT010000183.1:0-3070 GCA_036377775.1 Gemmatimonadaceae bacterium
CGAGCTCCGAGGGCTGCAGCTCGGCGAGCAGCGCGCTGAGTGCGGCGCGCTGGCGCACGCCGGACACCGGCTTCGTCTCCGTCTGATTGTCGCCTCGCACCGCATTGGCGTACTCCATGCCGCCGATCGTCTTCGTCACGCCGTTGATGGCGAAGCGGTGGAAGAAGTAGAGTGGGGCGAGACGCTCCTCGAGGGTGGCGACTGGTTCGCCGACGGCGATGTTGCGGAGGCCGAAGCGATCGAGGGCCACGCGGCGCACCGCCACCTGCCGCTGGATGAACTCCATCGGCGTGGCGGCGTCGTCCCAGAGGCTGGTGCGCGGATCGCTCGCGTACTCGGGACGCGCGTCGGCGTCGCTGAGGTAGAGGTAGCCCTTCTTCAGCCCCTCGTTGACGATCGCGGCAAGCGAGTCCCGCTCGGTGCCCGGGGGGAAGATGCCGTAACCCCAGCGGATGGCCCACACGTCGTAGTCGCCCGGCCCCACGGCGTATGCCTGCGAGAGGTCGATCCTCCCGTCGGCGGTCACGCGCGCGCGCGGCGCGGGATAATCCATCACAGATGCGCGCTCGTTGATGGATGCGATGTAGTTGTGCGCGAGGCCGAGGGTGTGTCCCACCTCGTGGGCGCCGACCTGGCGCACGCGCGCGAGCACGAACGCAGTGTCCGCCGCCGAAGCATCGGCGCCCATGAGCGCCGCGTAGATGTTGTAGTCCGTGCGCGCACGATGGGAGTCGAGCCGGGCCATGCCCTTGATGATCTCACCGGTCCGTGGGTCGCCGAGCGAGCCGCCGACCGACCAGCCTCGCTCGTTGCGGTTCTCCCACTGCACCACGTTGTAGCGCGAGTCCATCGGGTCGGCGCCCTCGGGAAGCAGTTCGGCGCGGAACGCTCCCTTGAGACCCGCGCGGTCGAACGCCTCCGCCCACCAGCGCACGCCGTCGAGCAGCGCGGTGCGGATCGGTTCCGGGATTCCGCGGTCCACGTAGTAGATGATGGGATCCTTGAACGGTGAGCTCGGGTCGTTCGGGTTCACACGCTCGAGGCGGTGGCGCGATACCCACCGCTGCTCGAGCGCGCGCTGGATCGGCTGGCCGTAGTCCTTGAACGTGACGCCGAAGTAGCCGACGCGCGGGTCCATGGCGCGGGGCTGGTAGCCCACCGGGAGCGGGAGCAGGGTGAGGTGCTGGCGCAGCGTGAAGGCGCGCCCGTCGGGCGTGATGCGGTTGACGATGGAGCCCGGACGTCCACTGGCCGCGAAGGTGAGCGCGACGTCGATCTCCGAATTGCCGGGGTGCGCCGACGTGTGCGCGCGGTCGATGTAGGAGCGGTCACGCGCCACGCTGTACGAGCCCTGATTCGAACGTGCGAGCGTACCGGCGACGTCGTTCCAGTCGCGGTAGGCGATGTCGGTGAGGTCGATCAGTAGGCGGCCACCCTCGGCGGCCACGAGGGGCAACGCGGCCACCGTGCTGGCAGGAAAGCTTTCCTCGATGCTTCGCTGGTGTGCCACGTCGTTCAGCGAGGTGCGGAAGGCGTTGTTCTCGAACACCATCAGCACGCGGTCACCCTCGCGGGTGAAGTGCACTACCTGCTCGTCGCCACTGGCCCCGCGATCCAGCCCGACGGGATTGGAGCCAAGCCCGGTGGCGAGCATGGTCCAGAACAGCGCGCGTGTGTCGTCGCGCGGCAGCTCGGCGTAGAGCTTTCCCTGCCTCGCGTCCACGTAGAGCGGGATGAATCCGTCGAGCTTCTCGAAGCCGGCCGTGCGGACGGCGATGGAGGTGGCGGGCGGCTGCTCGGCCGGCCGCGGGGGGGTGGCCTGGGCGGCCACAGGGCCCGCGATGCCGGCGAGGAGCACGGCGGAAAGAAATTGACGCACGTGAGTGAGGAGTTCGAGACGTTGAGTCATCCCGCAGGATGACAATCCTATTTTCCCGTCGTGCCGCGCAGGATTCCGTTCCGCAATCGCACGGCTCGCGGCGACGCTTTCGGATCCTCGCTGATGCGAGGGGCGGTTGGGCCGTAGGTGAGCATCGAGCGAAGCGTGATCGTGTCGGTGCCACGCTTCACGGTGAGCGGGAGCGGAGTGCCGCTGGGCTTGCCGAAGTACTCCGAGCGGAACTTCACGCCGAAGTTGGGATCGTCGACCGCCACGTCGCCCACGCGCACCATCACGTCGCCCGTGCGTACGCCGGCGGTCGCCGCGGCGCTGCCGGGCGAGACCTCCATCACGCGGATCGCGCCCTCCGCGTCCGGCGCCGTGGAGACGCCGATGCGCGGCGCGCTGTCGCGCTGGATGCGGAGGCCCACGGTGCGCAGCGCGGCCTCCCACGGGAACGGCTCGCGGCCGTCGATGTACCGGCGGCTGAAGTCGTCGAACGAGCGGCCGTTGGCGGCGCGGCTCACGGCACCCCAGAAGTCGGCGGCCGTGAAGCCGCGTCCCTGCTTGTACGTGGTCTCGTACAGCTCGCGCATCACGGTGTCGAGCGACTTCGCGTTGTCGCTCGCGTCGCGGATGGTGATGTCGAGCAGCAGGCCGGCGAGTGAACCCTTGGGATAGTAGCTGTACTCGGTGCCGTCCTTCGGGTGGATCCACGTATTGAGGGACGCATCCTCGAGGGCGAAGGGGATCGTGTTCTCGATCTCGCCGATCTTCCCCGCCGTGAGCGCGTAGAAGCCGGCCGGGTCGACGATCCCGCCGCGCACTTCGGCGAGGTCGGCGTAGTAGTCGGTGACGCCTTCGCTCACCCACAGCCACGGCGTGGGTTGCGGACGCTCATAGCGGTACGGCACCATCTCCGAAGGACGCAGCCGCTTCACGTTCCACGCGTGAAAGATCTCGTGCGCATAGAGCGAGGGCTGGAAGTCGCTGCCGATGGCGAGCGGACTCACGACGTCCACGTGGCTCGCCGCATGCTCGAGCCCACTCGCCCCGGGATAGGTGGAGTCGGCGATCTGGATCAGCGTGTAGCTGTCCCACGGCACTTCGCCGAACACCAGCACTTCGGCGGGAATGATGCGACGGAGCTGCTGCCACACCGTGCTGCGCCGCTCGCCCGACACGCTTCCG
>DASUXT010000184.1:0-19612 GCA_036377775.1 Gemmatimonadaceae bacterium
CAAGCTCGTGAGCCTCGGCAAGGACGTGCCCGAGCAGATCAACACGACGTGGCGCGCGGTCGCCGGCTATCCGCTGTTCGGTCTCTGGGAGCGTCCGATCAACGGCTACCAGGACAAGAACGGTGACGGCATCATCGTGTACGACGCCGATCCCGCCAAGAACGAGATCTTTGTTGGCGCGGATCCGATCTTCCGCGGATACTCGTCGCCGCGCTACACCGCGACGGTGTCTCCTGGCGTCGATCTCTTCAACAAGAAGCTCCGTCTCAGCAGCCTGATCGACTACAAGGGCGGCTACAAGTACTACAACAACACGGAGCGCATTCGCTGCGTGAGCCGCCAGAACTGCAACGGGCTCATGAACCCGAACGCCTCGTTCGAGGAGCAGGCGATGGTCGTGGCCACCCGCGACGATCCATCCAAGACCCTCGACGGCTTCTTCCAGCCCGGCTCGTTCGTCAAGCTGCGCGAGATCTCGGCCACCTTCACCGCGCCGGAGCGCTGGGCGGCGACGTATGGTCACGCGCGCAGCCTGAGCTTCACCGCGAGCGCACGCAACGTCCACACCTGGACGAACTATCGTGGCGTCGATCCGGAGACGGATTTCACGGCGAGTGAGACGAGCAACACGCCGCAGGATTTCCAGACCGTCGGTCCGCCGAGCTACTTCATCTTCCGCGTCAACGTCGGCTTCTGAGCCGCGAAGGAATCATACTCATGAGACACATGCTCACCCGGAGCCGGCTCGCGGCCGCGGCGACCCTGGTCGTCACGGCGGGGAGTCTCTCCTTCATGCTCGGCTGCAGCAGCATGACCGACTCGCTGCTCGAGGCCAACGATCCCGACCTGATCCTCCCGGGGAACGTGAACAACGCGCAGGGGGCACAGGCGCTGTACATCGGCGCCATCGGCCGCCTGCGAACGTCCACCGCAGCCACGTCCGGTCTCCAGGAGCCGGAGTTCCTCTTCAGCGGGTTGCTCGCTGACGAGTGGTCCACCAGCTCCACCTTCGTGCAGAACGACGAAGTCGATGAGCGGAACATCAAGCTCAACAACTCGTCGGTGCGCGATCAGTTCCGCGAGCTGGAGCGCGTGCGTACGGCGGCCAACCAGGCCATCGCCGCGCTCAACGAATTCCTGCCGAACGAGAAGACGAAGATCGCCGAGATGTACTTCGCGCGCGGATTCGCCGAGATGCAGCTCGCGCAGGACTACTGCAACGGCATCCCGCTGAGCGATGGTACCCAGGAAGACTACACGACCGGTCTGGGCACGCCGCTCACGGTGGCCGAGGTGTTCGCCAGGGCCATCGCGTCATACGATTCGGCCCTGACGTTCGCCGCAGGCACCGATGCGGCGTCCATCGACATCACGCGTGCGGCACGTGTCGGCAAGGCGCGTGCGCTGCTCGGCATCGACAAGGTGGCGGAAGCGGCGGCACTCGTGTCGGTGGCCAACGTGCCGACCAGCTACTCGTACGACGTGACGATGTCCACCGGCGGCGGCTCCAACGCCATCTGGGGACAGGCAACCAGCTCGCGCCGCTACACGGTGAGCGACAGCCTGGAAGGCAACGCCCGCAACCTGCTGGTGAAGAACGTCATTCCCTTCTTCTCGGCCAAGGACCCGCGCCTGCCGGTGAAGTACACCATCTCGGCCAAGGGAGACACCACCAAGTCGCAGGACGGCTTCACCTTCTCGCGGACGACGTCGCTGTGGAATCAGACCACGCCGGTGCCGCTGGTGAGCGGGCTCGATGCACGGCTGATCGAGGCCGAAGGAAGGCTGCGGGCGGCGGACTATCCGGGGATGATGACGATCCTCAACGGCCTTCGGGCCGCCGGCCTGAAGATCGGTGAGATCCAGCTGAAGACGACCGATCTTCCGCCGCTGGCCGTGCCGGCGACGGCAGCGGAGGCGGAGCAGCTCTACTTCCGTGAGAAGGCCTTCTGGACGTTCAGCCGTGGTCAGCGCCTCGGCGACCTCCGCCGCCTCATCCGCTTCTATCCCGGCCACACCCCCGAGAACACCTTCCCCGTGGGAGAGCACTACCGGGGCGGCGAGTACGGTCCGGATGTGAACCTGCCCGTGCCGACCGATGAGTTGACGAACCCCAACTTCACCGGCTGCATCGACCGCAACGCGTAAGCGGCTTCACGCGCTTCGCCAGCTTCGGAAAACATCCCGATAGGGCGCCTGTCCCCCCGGACAGGCGCCCTATCGCGCGATGGCCGTCACGATCGGTGCGTTCGCCGCCTGCGGCCGGTGCAGGAAGAACCCCTGCACGAGGTGCACGCCAAGGTCCTGCACCGTCTTGAACTCCTCGGCGCGCTCCACCCCCTCGGCGATCACCTTCGCGCCATGATCGTCGGCGAACTTCACCATCGTCTGCACGAGGTTCTGCTTGATGAAGTTCGTGTCGATGGCGCTGATGAGGGAGATGTCGAGCTTGATGAAGTCCGGCTCCAGGTTCGCGATCGAGCCCAGCCCCGCGTAGCCGCTCCCCGCATCGTCCACGGCGAAGCGGTAGCCCATGTCGCGGAAGGCCTTCAGGCGGTCGCGGAACTTCGGGTAATCCTTGATCGCCGTGCGCTCGGTGATCTCGATGACCACCCGTCCGGGGTCAGCAACTTCCAGCTCGTTGAACGCCGGATCGTTGAAGTCCATCGGATCCACGTTCAGGAAGAGGAGCTGGTCGCCCTCGAGGCGCGTGCTCATCCCTTCCAGTGCCCGCGCGCGGCAGAGCCGGCTCAGTTCCCAGATCAGGTCCGCCTCCGCCGCCACCTCGAACATCACCTCCGGGCTGCGCAGCGTGCGCATCTGGCCGCGCGCCAGCGCCTCGTACCCGAAGATCTCGCGCGTCGTCGCCAGCACGATCGGGTGATAGTCCACGTACACCAGGCGGTCGCGCAGGCTCGCCCGCAGGTCGTTCACGCGCCGCGCGCGCTCGCGCTCCTCCAGCGAGCGGGACGAGTTCTGCGCCTCGCGGATGCCGCGGTAGATCAGCCGCTCGAGCCGGATCTTCGGGTTGTAGTAGAGGTGCGCGCGTCCCACGTAGATGTCGAACAGCGCCGCGATGTCCTCTCCGTGCGCCGCCTCGATCTGCGCGCCCACGTGCCGCTGCAGCCGCGTCACCATCTCGGTGATTTCGCCTTCCGTGGCGGCCGCCACCCCGCTCGCCGGCACGTGGAAGAAGATGAAGTCGTCGTCGTTGGTGAAGCTCACCATCACGCGCGAGTCGCCGAGATCGTCGTCGTCGAGGAACTCGCGCACCGCGCTGGCCGTGGTCTCCAGCACCGCGTCCAGCTTCTCCCAGCCGTAGATCTCCTCGATCTTGGAGTAGCGGACGAAGTTGAAGTAGAGCACCACCAGCTCGCCGCGCTCCTTGAAGAACTGGCGCGAGCGCTCGATCGCCACCGGCAGCGTGGGCAGGCCGGTGAGCGAGTCGTGGAGCATCTGCTCGTACTCCACCTGGTCCACGCGCTGCGCCGCCTCGCTGCCGAGCGCGATCCCGCGCGCCACCGCGGACCAGATGCGCGCCGCGATCTCCTCCGGCGTGGCCGGAAGGAGGAACCACTCCTCGGCCTTCAGCTCCACCGCGCGGCGGCGCGCCGTCTCGTCGGTGCAGCCGACGATCACCGGTACGCCGCGCGCGTGCGCCTGCTCGACGCTCGTCCGCAGCAGCGTGGGATCGGTGGTGATGATGAGGAGCACGCGGACCCCCGCTTCCCCGAGGGCGGTCCCGAGCTCGGGGAGCGCCCGGCGCTCCACCCGCCACCCATCCAGCCTGGCGACGGCGGCGTCAATCGTCGCGTCGTCCGAATCCGTGAGGAGAACCGAGTCGCTCACGCGTGCCACTGGTGGCGCGCGGGGACTGGCGCGCCGTTACGACGCGACCCGCATCTGGTCCAGGTTGCGCTGCACGGTCCGCGCGAGCGTCGGCAGATCAAAGGGCTTCTCCACGTAATCGTCAGCGCCAAGCTGCAGCGCTTCACGTTTGTCGTCCCATGCGTCGAGCGCGGTGACCATGATCACGCGCACGCTGCGTCCGAGCGTCGGGTGCTGCTTCATCAGCCGGCACACTTCCCAGCCGTCGCGGCCCGGCATCATCACGTCGAGCAGGACGATCGCCGGCTTCACCGTCTCGAACAGCGCCAGCGCCTCGTCGCCGCTGTGCGCCACCGTGATCGGATAGCCGCGGATCTCCAGGTACTGCCGGATGATCTCGGCGTTGTCGTGATTGTCGTCCACCACCAGGATTGGTGGCAGCTCCGCGCCATCAGTGTGCACCGAATACTCTCCCGCGTCCACTGCCTCCGGCACCCCCCGGACGGGTGGGGCTCACGGTCTGGAAGGCAAGTCGGGGGCCAGATTTGCGCTTCGGACCGCTGTTCGCCGCCGCCCCGCCAATTCCGGCCCGCAGGTGGCGGCGGATGCCTCGTCTCGCGGCCCTCCGTCGCCCCCTCCGGCCTTCAGAAGATGGAATAGATGAACGGCGCGAGTGCGGAGCCGGCGGTCACGGCGATCAGCCCTCCAAAGACGAGAAACACCGCCAGTAGCGGGGCCAGCCAGAGCTTCTTCCGCTCGCGCATGTACGCCCAGAGGTCGCGAAGGAGTGCCATGGGCTTGAATGTATGGTATCTTCTGCCACCCTTCCATACCGGATCGTGGCCCTCCTCCCCCCTCCCCCCCGTTGACGCAGTACGTCCTGGGGATCTCCGCCTTCTATCACGACAGTGCCGCCTGCCTGCTGGCTGACGGTGAGATCGTGGCTGCCGCACAGGAGGAGCGCTTCACTCGAGTCAAGGGCGACGCCGCCTTTCCCACGAACGCCGCCCGTTTCTGTCTCCACCGCGCCGGGCTCGCTCCGAACGCGCTCGCCGCGGTGGCCTTCTACGAGAAGCCCCTGCTCAAGCTGGATCGGCTGCTCGAGAGCTATCTCGCCCTGGCACCGCGCGGATTCCGATCGTTCCTGAAGGCCGCGCCCCTCTGGATCAATGAGCGGATTCACACCGACGCGATCCTCCGGAAGGAGCTCGACGATTTCCGCGGGCAGCTGCTCTACGCCGAGCATCACGAGTCTCATGCCGCCAGCGCGTTCCTTCCCTCGCCGTTCGAGCGCGCCGCCATCCTGACCATCGATGGCGTCGGTGAGTGGGCCACCGCCGCGATCGGGATCGGGGAAGAGTCGGATGTGTCGCTCCTGCGCGAGCTGCATTATCCGGATTCCCTGGGATTGCTGTACTCCGCCTTCACCTATCACGCGGGATTCCGGGTGAACTCGGGCGAGTACAAGCTCATGGGACTCGCCCCCTACGGCACCCCCCGCTACGCAGACCGGATTCTCGACGAGGTCGTCAACCTGAAGACGGACGGCTCGTTCACGCTCGACCAGCGATTCTTCGACTACGTCGGCGGGTTGACGATGACCAGCCGCTACTTCTCCGAGCGCTTCGATGGGCCGCCCCGCTCACCCGAGGCACCGCTCACCCAGCGCGAAATGGACCTCGCCCGCTCGGTCCAGGTGGTATGCGAGGAGATCGTCCTGCGGATGGCTCGCACGGCCCACGACGACACAGGGGCCGACTCGCTGTGCATGGCCGGAGGAGCCGCCCTGAACGCCGTCGCGAACGGCCGCGTCCAGCGCGAGGGACCCTTTCGCAACGTGTGGATCCAGCCCGCCGCCGGCGACGCCGGCGGTGCGCTCGGCGCTGCGCTGCTGGCCTGGCACCGCTGGTTCCAGGCGCCTCGTCGGGCACCGCATCAGGATGTCATGCGCGGCGCGCTGCTCGGGCCGGAGTTCTGCGCGGCCGAGGTGGAATCCGAACTGGTCGCCCTCGGCGCGCGATTCGACCGGCTGGACGAAAGCACGCTGCTCTCGCGTACGGCTGAGCTGCTGGCAGAAGGAAAGGTGGTGGGCTGGTTCGACGGGCCGATGGAATTCGGCCCACGCGCGCTCGGTGCGCGCAGCATCCTCGCCGATCCGCGCGATCCGGCGATGCAACGCACGCTCAACCTCAAGATCAAGTTTCGCGAGAGCTTCCGGCCATTCGCACCGAGCGTCCTCGCCGAGCGTGCCGGCGAGTTCTTCGAGCTGAGCGACGAGAGCCCGTACATGCTCATCGTGACGGCGGTGCGCGAAGCGCATCGCCTTGCCACGCCAGCCGATCGTGCCTCGCGCCCTCCCGTCGAGCGCGCCGCCGCGCCCCGTTCCACCGTGCCGGCGGTCACGCACCTCGATCATTCGGCCCGGGTGCAGACCGTCAGTCGCGCCAGGAGCCCGCGCTATCATGCCCTGTTGCGGGCGTTCGAGGCGAGGACGGGGTGTCCGATGCTCGTGAACACCTCGTTCAATGTCCGCGGCGAGCCGATCGTTTCGACGCCAGCCGAGGCGTACCGCTGCTTTCTGCGCACGGAGATGGACGCGCTCGTGGTCTTCCCCTTCCTGATGCTGCGCGAGAACCAGCCGGCCGCTGCCGCCAACGACCATCCTTCATGGACGCAGACATTTCCACTCGACTGAGGAAGTCCACAGGTCCGGGCCGTCGCTTCGGGTTGGAGATCGGCCTCGCGGCGATCCTGATCGCGTGGTTCGTGCATCGGCCTTGTGCCGCTGCGTCACTCTTCGGGCTGGGCGCTGTCCTCGTGGCGGGCGCTCTGGCGCGGCCCTCGCTCCTCGATCCGATCGCGCGGCGGTGGATGGCGCTCGCAGCGGCCCTGGCCCGGTTCACCACGCCGATCGTGCTCGCGATCCTGTACTTCCTGGTCGTCACCCCGATCGCCCTCCTGAGGCGTACCATTGGCCGGTCTCCCTTCCGTCGCGACCCGCACGCGGAGAGCTACTGGATCACGCCGACCGGGCGCTCGAGGGACGAGCGACGGTCGCGCATGGAGCGACAA
The DNA here is from genome assembly GCA_036377775.1 of Gemmatimonadaceae bacterium. Classification (GTDB taxonomy): domain Bacteria; phylum Gemmatimonadota; class Gemmatimonadetes; order Gemmatimonadales; family Gemmatimonadaceae; genus AG11. Next base: position 6,901 of record DASUXT010000184.1, read on the forward strand.
TTCTGATGGGGGATGAAGTGCCGACCGGACGCCGGCGAGCCTTTCTCATCTTCACCCTTGCCGCTCCCTGGCTCCTCCTCGGACTGGTAGAGCTGGGCCTTCGCGTAGGCTGGAAGGACGGCCGGATGCCGGTGTTCGACACCATGACGATCGCCGGCCAGGCGTTTCTGACGCCGGGGAAGCGCGTCTCCCGTCGCTACTTCCCTCGAGAGGCGATGCCTCCGGTGCCACCGACAGATGTCTTCGCGGCCACCCGGCCGCCGCACGGACTCCGGTTGTTCGTCCTTGGGGAGTCGAGTGCAGCCGGCTTTCCCTACCCGCACAACGGAACCTTCTCCCGCGTGCTCCGGGATGCGCTACGCGATGTCCTGCCGCAGGACAGTGTGGAAGTGGTGAACCTCGGCATCGCCGCCACCAACAGCTACACGATGGTGGATCTCGTCAACGACGTCATCGAGCAACGACCCGATGCGGTGCTGATCTATGCCGGCCACAACGAGTACTATGGCGCGCTGGGCGTCGGATCGGCCATTGGTGGGCGCAGCACCCCCTGGATAACGCGTGCCTACCTCACGGCACTGCGGCTCCGGACCGTCGTGCTGCTCAGGGCCGGCCTGGAGAAGGTGTGGTCCGTGGCCTCCAGGCACCGGCGCGCCGATGCCAATGCGGCGACGTTCATGGAGACGGTGGCGAACGATGAGAGCATCCCCATCGACTCCCCGATGTATGTCGCCGGGCTGCGGCAGTTCGGCTCGAATCTCGACGTGCTGCTGAGCAGGCTGCGGCGCGCCGGCATTCCCGTGTTCATTGGCAGCATCGCATCCGACCTGAGGGACCAGCCGCCGTTCGTGTCGCCGAAGAATGGACCGGCTCGTGCCGCCTTCCAGGCCGCGCAATCCCGGCTGACGGCCGGAGACACGGCTGCGGCACGCGACCTCTTCGTTCAGGCACGTGACCTCGATGTCGTGCGCTTCCGGGCTCCCTCTGCCCTGAATGAAGAAATCCGCCGGCTGGCGGACCAGGACGGCGCGATCTACGTCCCCTCCGCCGAGCGTCTTGCCGCCGAGGCACCAGGTGGCATTCCTGGCCATGAGCTGTTTCTCGAGCACGTTCACCTCAACCAGCACGGCTATGCGTTGCTCGCTGAGGCCTTCTTCGACGCGCTCGCTGCTCGCAACTTCCTCGGGCACCAGGCGCGGATGGACCGGCTCGCTCAGTGGAGTGCCTATGAGCGCCGAATGGAGATCACCCCGTTCGACCAGCGAATCGTGGAGCACACGGTCAGGACGGTAACGACCCGCTGGCCATTCGTAGACCGCGAGCACGCGCTGGACTATCGGGCCACCTACCGCCCGACGAGTGCCTCCGACAGCCTCGCGCTGCTCGTATCGCGAGGAGGGATGTCGTGGGCGGAGGCGAAGGTGATGGTCGCCAGCGGTGAAGCCGCACGCGGACGGCTTGACTCGGCGGCAGCAGAGTATCGGGGTCTCGTGCGCGACGCACCATTCCTGGAACTGCCCAATCGGCTTCTCGGACGCACGTTGGTGGAGCAACGCCAACCGACCGAGGCCGTACCCTACCTCGAGACAGCGTTCCGGCTGCAGCCGACCGGAGAGGCAGCATTCCTGCTTGGCAACATCGCGCTCGACGCCCGGCAGCTGGACCGCGCCATCGTTCTGCTCGACCAGGCCTCGCGACTCTCTCCTGCGTCAGCGTGGCCGCCTTTCCGCCTGTCGGTCGCCTTCGGGCTGTCGCACAACCTTGAGGCCGCGCGCGCTGCCGCAGCGCGCGCGGCGTTGCTCGATCCACGTCTGCCGGGGATTCGTGAGTGGATGTCGACCCTCGGCATGAGGCAGCCCTGAGCGAGCCGCGCGTTTGACAGCCGTCGCTCCGCGGTGTCGTTTTGTGGCGAGCGAGGCGACCACCACCGGTCAAATCACCCCAACGCGGAGTCCGATGCGATTTCCTTACGTAGTGTTGACAGGCGCTGCACTTTTCACCGTCGGGTGTGCCTCCGCGAACCGCGCAGCCGCATCCGACGAACCGGCGGGCCCCACCTGGTCCGGTAACCTCCAGCCGACGCAGCAGCGCACGGGGGGACTCGCCGTCACGGGCCAGAACAAGGCCTTCGGGCGGGTGAGCATCAGCCGCTCGCCCGGGCGGCTGCAGCGGATGCATGTCAAGCTGTCGGTCTCGGTGCCCGCCCAGGGTGCCGCATCCTACCGCTGGGCTGTGCTTCCCGATCGCTGCGGCTCCGGTTCGCTTCCGTTGATCGGCTTCGACCAGTTCCCCCTGCTGGACGTCAGCACCAACGGACAAGGCCAGGTCGACGCCGATCTGCCCCTCGACCTGACGCCGACCGGGACCTACCACGTCAACGTCTACAACGGCGGCCAGCAGCTGGACAACGTCGTCACCTGCGCCAACCTCCGGTTCGACGACAAGTAGGACCGGTACGCAGAACGGGGGCAGGACGCCAGGCGTCCTGCCCCCGTTCCATGCATCCAGCGCCTTACCGGAAGATGTCGCCTCGCGGACCGTGCGAGTCCGATGACGGCGTGCGAAGGGTCATGTACGACCCGTTCGGCAGCTCGAGCATCCGTGCCGAGCTCAGGCTCGAGAGCCCGAAGCTGAGCCGCGGTGAGCCCAGGCTGATGAGCGACTGCTCCTTGCCTACCCCGCCGAAGGTGTAGATCGGCAGCGCGAGCGTCTCCAGCTCCTTCGCGGGGATGGGGAGATGACGCCACGTCCCCGCCTGCAGCCCGTCCACATGACGCCGCTGGAAGAGCGTGAACCCGCTGGTGTTCAGCAATTCGACATCACGCTCGTAATCGATGTCGGCGAGCAGGCCAGCCACTCCGTCGGCCGCCGTCGCCGGAGGCAGGTTGCCGCGGCCCACGCGAGTCTTGTTGATCAGGCTTGCTGCCGTCGCGAGATCGCCACCGCTCCGGATGAGCGCCTCTGCTCGAACCAGGTCACTCTCCGCGGCCAGCAGGTACGGGACCGGGCCAACGGCGCGCGTCGATGAAGTACGCTTGTAGAACGCGTAGCGGATATGCGAGTAGGGGCTCTGCATGTAGATACCGCGCGACGGATCACCGATCACGTCGCCTTCATACTTGTAGTCGCTCGTGAAACGAGCATCCGCCGAGGTGCCCTTCGGAGGGATCGTCCCGTTGAACTCGGCCGGCGAACTCGGATCCATGCGGTGGATGAGGCGCATGTCCACGCGCATCCAGCTCGGCTCCTCTCCGTAGTAATCGATGTACGAGTACCAGGTATTGTTGTCGCCGACGACCGTGATGTCGAACGGCGCACCGGCGCTACCCGTGCCGATGCCCTTGTCGGCGTAGGCGGCGACCTTCGCCCAATCCACCGTTGCCGCCTCGGCCGCGTTCCGCGGCGTGTACGCCATCGTCAGCGCCGCCATCGTGTTGGCGAAGCGATTCAGCTTGACGGCGCTGAGCGTCGTTCCTTCCAGGGGCAGGACCGCCTGGTCGTACACGTAGGTCTTGCCGTTGGAGGCCGCGATGAGAGCGTCCCACTTCGCCATCGCCGCCGCGGACACGTCCTTGTAGGGAACGAGCTCCGGCTTGTCGCCCGGCTGCATGGTCTCATCGACGACGAACGCCTGGTCGAAGATCAGCGCAAGGTTGGTGAGCTCCGCCGCCTGCACGAACTGCGCGAGCTCCTTGAACTGCTCCGTCTCGTCGGCGCCGCCGTCGAGCTGCAAGCCACCCGCGAAGGCGCGCAGCACGTCGTTCGCCGCGCCGAGTGCGGAGTAGCTGTTGTCCCACGGGGCGGCGGCCACGTCGCGATCGCCACCCGCGGAGTTGTTCGCGTAGGCGATGCGCGGCTGCAGGTTGTTGAACCGCATGCCGAAGTTGCCGAAGTTCGCCGTGCTCGCGTCGGCGGTGACCTGCATCGCGAGGTACGGATGCAGGTCGGTGCTTCCCAGGTACCACGAGTTGACCGCCGAAACGGCGAGGTTCTTCACGTCCTCAGGCGACGCGAGCGCTCGGCCCACATCAGGGCTGTTCGGATTGGTCACGTCCAGGCTCGGCTTGCACCCCGCAGCCATCACGAGCGTTGCCGCTCCAGCGAGGCGACCGAGCTTCTTGATGCTCATCATGAGATGTATCGCTCCAGAGTCGAAAAGGGAGTTAGAAGCCGATCGTGACCTGACCAGTGATGGTGCGGAACTGCGGGTACCGGAATCCATCGATGCGGAAGTTGAAGTCGTTGCCCGCCGTCACTTCCGGGTCGAAGCCGGAGTAGTGGGTCCACGTCTTCAGATTGCGGCCGATGAGCGCCAGCTTGATGTTGTTGGCGTACCGCCCGATACCCGCCCGATCGAGAATGCGCGTCCCGAGGTCATAGCTCACCGACAGCTCGCGGAGCTTGACGTAGGAACCGTCCTCGACGAAGTAGTCGTTTCCAACCAGGCCGTTGTAGAGCCCGGAAGCATAGAACGGCAGCGCTACCTTCTGGTCATCCGCCTTCCCGGCCTGATCCTCGTCCGCGTGGCGGAAGTCCTGGAACATCCACTGCTTCGTGAAGTTGTAGATCTGGCCGCCCTTCTGGCCGTCGAACAGCGCGTAGATGTTGAACCCGCGGACCGAGATGTTGTTGGAGAATCCGAAGCTGAAGTCCGGGTTCACGTCACCGATCTTGAACTGATCGTTCCCATTCGCATCCACGTAGGCGATCGGGCGCTCGGTGCTGAGACCGCGCGTGGACGCCTTCACGAGGAAGCCCAGCGGATTGATCACATAGTCGCTCGCGACGGCGGACGCGTACGCGGGATTCTGCTGCAGCTCCTGGAAGCTGCGGACCCAGCGCGTGCCGTACATGATGCCGAGCGACTCGCCCTCCTTGTAGTAGAAGACGTCCTGACCCTGCCCGAACTGATTGATGCGGAAGGGCGCGCGGTTCATCTTCAGGATCTTCTGCGTCGTGTGGTCGCCGGTGAGCCCGAACGAATAGCTGAAGCCAGGCCGGTCGATGACGCGCGTCTGCAGCGAGAGCTCGGTCGTCTTCGCGCTCACGTCCGCCGCGTTCTGGACCTGGGTGCTGAAGCCGCCGGACTGGGCGAGTGACAGGGGCACCGACAGGAACGCACCGCGGGTCACACGGTCGGCGTGGACGACCTCGAGGTCGAAGCGGTCGAGGAACGCCGTGTTGATGCCGAACTCGTTCTCCGTCTGGATCGCCGGCTTGAGGTTCTTGTTGCCGAGCTGCGACTTGGTGATCTGTCCTGCGCCGATCGAGTACGTCTCGTACTGGTTCGAGTAGCTGGGACGCAACCCGGCCGTCCCGCGCGCCGCCCGCAGCTTCAGCTCCTGCACGCCCGGGATGTGGAAGTCCTCGCTCACGCGGTAGGCGCCGGCCACGCGGTAGAAGTTCGCATAGCGTGCATCCGGTCCGAACAGCGATGATCCATCACGACGAACCTGTGCGTCCAGGATGTAGCGGTCCTTGATCGTCACGTTCTGCGACGCCTGATAATCGATCGTGCGCGTCGCGATGTAGCCGGAGCCGATCGAGATCTGCGTCGGATCGAGCGCCGCGAGGTCGGGTACGTCCGTCACGTTCAGCTTGTTGCCCGACGCGGTCGATCCGGTGCTGTCCGTCTTCTCGACCAGGTAGGCCAGACGAGTCGTGGACAGGATGCTGCCGAAGAACAGCTTCGTCGCCGTCGCGTTCACCTGCATGTTCTCGGCGACGCTGTTCAGGTTGCCGATGGAGTAGCCGCCGGTGGTCGGCTGGCCATTCTCGCCCAGGTAGCCGCGGAACTCGTAGCCCGTCTCGCGACGATTCAGTCGATCGGTACCGTAGCTCGCCTCGAGGCGGAGCCACGACGTGGGACGATAGCGTCCCGAGAACGAGCCGAGGATACGCTCGCGCCGATAGGAATTCTGGTCGTTGGCCCAGTCGTAGAGTGGGTTCGCGCGCGCGTTCGGCGAGGTGACCGACGGAAGCTTGGGGAAGTAGGCGATCGAGTCATTCCCGTTCGGCTGGCGGAGGTCGACGTCGGGTGGGGCCTGCAGGAGTCCGAAGAAACCCGCCGTCCCTTCCGGATCGAAGTCGTTCCGGTTGATGCCGTACGTCACGCTCGCCGAGAAATCCATCTTGTCCGAGATCCCCTGATCCACGTTCAGGCGGGCGTTCTGCCTGAACTGTCCATGGATGAAGGGAAGCACGCCCTGGTTGTGGTCGTTCGTGAACGACGAGTTGAAGTTCGTGTTCCCGCGCCGGAGCCCCATCTGCACGTTGGTGCTGTAGAAGCTGCCGTTCGTCAACCACTCCTGGAGCTGGTTCCGGAATGCACTCGGTCCCGAGCTCGGGTAGGGAATATCCGCGTACTGGTGCGTGGGATCAGCAATCACGCGCTGTCCCTTCGCATTGAGGTAGATCGTCCCGTCCGGATTCGTCTGGTAGATGTGCGACGTGTTGAGCGGGACGAAGTGCGCGATGCCGGACTGGCCGTACTCGCTGCGGACCTGCATGTCGAGCTTGTTGTCCTCGAGCGTGCGCCCGCGCTTGGTCGTGATGTTCACGACCCCGTTCGCGGCATCGGAGCCGTAGAACGACGCTGCGGCTGCGCCCTTCAGGACCTCGATCGATTCGATGTCATTCGCATCGATGTCGGCGATCGAGTACTTGGTGATCACGCCGTCGATGATGACGAGCGGCTTGCTCGTGCCGATGCCGAGGCTCGTCGAGCCGCGCAGGCGGATCGTCGGCGTGGCTCCCGGGTTGCCGGTACCGAGCGCGATCTTGGCCCCCGACACCTTGCCAGCCAGCGCCGCGACCGGTGACGTCGCCGGCACCTGCTTGAGCTGGTCCTCCGACACCTTCGCGACGGAGAAGGGCAACACGGCAGCGGACGTCGCGTTCGCCACGCCGGTGACGACCACCTCATTCAGCCGGAACGGGTCCGTCTTGAGCGTGAAGTTTTCCGTCAGCGTGCCGGCGCGAAGCGTGATCGATCGGTTCTCTCTCGTGTAGCCGATGGACCGTGCGGCGAGCGTCGTCGTCTGCCCAGTCACTCGATTGGCCGGGACGGTGATGGAGTAGCCGCCCGTCGCATTCGTGTAGGTGCCGAGATTCAGCGCGGGCAGGAACACATTGGCATTGGCCAGTGCGGTTCCACTCTCGGTCGTGACTCGACCCGTGATCAACGCCGCACCCTGCGCGGCTGCCGTACCACCTGCAGCGACGAGCAGGAAGGCGACAGCGGCCAGGCTTCGAACGCCTGCAACTCTCTTCATGGTGGGTCCTGGTATGGGGTCCGCAAGCACATACGACGCCGTCGGCCAGCCGGCGGCAATGAGGCGATCCCCCGTCGAATGACGGGAAATCGCAACAGGATGAACCGGAGAGGAAACCCTTTCCCGGTCCCGGATGTCTATCGAAACGAGCGCTGAAGGCGCTGACGGTTACGACGAAGTGCGGCGGAGGAGCTGCAGGCCGTATCGCGGGGAAGGAAGACGTGCGCCCCGCTCGGCCGGGCTATTCTGCGCGCCGGTCCCAGCTTGCGCAAGATGGGGCCTGCAGTCGCATTGTGCCGGAGGACCCGGGCACGCGCTGTGGCGTCACTTTCGGCGCTTCGCCAGTTGTGCGTCCCCGAGGGACGCCGCCGCACGCGGGCCCACCCCTTCTCCTTCGTTCTGCGGCGACTTTCGACCCGGTGGTCCCGCTGGCCGGCTCCAGATGGCGATGACTCCGCAGCGGTCCATGTCGCGCGGGCCGGCGAACTCGGGCGGGATCGATGCGCTGCCGGAATACACCTCGATCCCCTCGACGCTCTGCAGGTCCACGATGTCGACGTCGAACTCCCCGGCCGACGCCGGCGAGCCATCGATGAAGACCAGCGGAGCGCAGGTCGCGCCGCGCAGGCGAATGGAGCGCCCCTGGTTCCGCATCGGGCCGATTCTTATCCCCGGGATCTCCCGCAGCATGTCGGACAGGAAGGTGCTGTTGGCGCGGTCGATCCGCTCGCGCGTCACATAGTAGCCCAGGTTGGTCTTGCTGCGCGCACGGAAGCCGGCGAGCCTGGAGTCGGAGGCGGTGCGCGGGGCCTTGACCTCCACACCCTCCACGCGCGCTGCCGTCGGTACGAGGATGATGTCGACCGTGCTCGCCTGCCCATCCCCGAGCCGCAGCTGCGTCGAATGCTCCTCGTATCCCAGGCGCCGCGCGATCAGCGTCGCGGGCCCGGGCAGCAGGCCAACCAGGCGAAAGGCGCCAGCCCCGTCACTTCGCACCCTGACGGCCGCTCCACTGACTCCGACTTCGACCCCGGCAATCGGGGCGCCCGTTGAATCGCGCACGTGTCCCACGATGGAGGCACCGCGTTCCTGCGCGCGAAGAGTGCGACGCAGCGGGTCGAGCGTGAGAAGCAGCCCACCGAGCAGGAGAAGTCGCACGGCCCTGTCGGGTCCCGGGGGGCGGAGCATGTCATATTAGGCGGCGCCGAAGCTCCCTCGTCAAGAGCGGGCAGCGCGTTCGATGGCGGCGGATGCAGCAAGGGCCCGGCAGCCAGTGGCCCCCGGACCCTCACCGAATTCCTGCTGCTTGCGTCGTCAGCCCGCCGACGCCTTCTCCGTCACCACTCGCACCACGTCGTCCACCACCTGGAGGAATCCCCCCTCCACGTGGAAGCGCTGGCCACTCCCGCTCGCGCCGAGCCGAAGCTCGCCATTGCCGAGCAGCGTGAGCAGCGGTGCGTGGCCGGTCAGGATGCCGACTTCGCCGTCGAACGCCGGCGCGACGACCGACTCCGCCGTGCCTTCGAACAGCACCGCTTCCGGCGAGATCACCGAGACGGTCAGCACGATCAGCCCTGCAGCTTCTTGGCGTTCGCCGTGACATCGTCGATGCCACCCGCCATGAAGAAGGCCTGCTCCGGCAGGTTGTCGAACTCACCCGCCACCAGTCGCTCGAAGCTCGTGATCGTCTCGTCCAGCTTCACGTACTTGCCCGGGATGCCGGTGAACTGCTCCGCCACCGCGAACGGCTGCGACATGAAGCGCTGGATGCGGCGCGCGCGGCCGACGACCTTCTTGTCGTCCTCGCTCAGCTCGTCCATGCCGAGGATGGCGATGATGTCCTGCAGCTCCTTGTAACGCTGCAGGATCTTCTGCACGTCGGTCGCGACCTTGTAGTGGCGCTCGCCGACGAACTGCGGATCCAGGATGCGGCTGCCCGACGCCAGCGGATCCACCGCGGGATAGATGCCGAGCTCCGTGATGGCGCGCGAGAGCACGACCGTCGCGTCGAGGTGCGCGAACGCCGTCGCCGGCGCCGGGTCGGTGATGTCGTCGGCCGGCACGTAGATCGCCTGCACCGACGTGATCGAGCCGTTCTTCGTCGAGGTGATGCGCTCCTGCAGGTCGCCCATCTCCGTCGCCAGCGTCGGCTGATACCCCACGGCGCTCGGCATGCGGCCGAGCAGCGCCGACACTTCGGAGCCAGCCTGCGTGAAGCGGAAGATGTTGTCGATGAACACGAGCACGTCCGCATGCTCCTCGTCACGGAAGTACTCGGCCACCGTCAGCCCCGAGAGGCCGACGCGAAGACGCGCACCGGGCGGCTCGTTCATCTGGCCGTAGATGAGGGCCACGTTGTCGATGACGCCGCTCTCCTTCATCTCGAGGTAGAGATCGTTCCCCTCGCGCGTGCGCTCACCCACGCCGCAGAACACCGACTTTCCGCCGTGTCCCTTCGCGACGTTGTTGATCAGCTCCATGATGACGACGGTCTTGCCGACGCCGGCGCCGCCGAAGAGGCCGATCTTTCCGCCCTTCACGAACGGGGCGATCAGGTCGATGACCTTGATGCCCGTCTCGAAGACTTCCGTCTTCGGCTCGAGGTCCACGAACTCGGGGCGCTTGCGGTGGATCGGCCAGCGCGGCGCGTTCTCCGGGATCGGCGCACCGTTGTCCACCGGGTCGCCGAGCACGTTGAGGATGCGGCCGAGCGCGGCCTTGCCTACCGGCACCTCGATCGGTGCACCGGTGTCCACGACCTCCATGCCGCGCACCACGGCATCGGTGGAGCTCATGGCCACCGCGCGCACCTGGTTGCGGCCGATGTGCTGCTGCACCTCGACCGTCACGTGGATCTCCTGGCCGGAGTCCGTCGTCGCGTTGATCTCGAGCGCGTTGTACAGCTCGGGCAGGTGGCCGGACTCGAACTCGACGTCGAGCACCGGGCCGATGACCTGCACGACCTTGCCGATATGGGTAGTTGCGATTGCGGTAGCCATGGTCAACCCTGGAGGGCCGCAGCGCCGCCGACGATCTCGGCGATCTCCTGCGTGATCTGCGCCTGACGGGCGCGGTTATAGGTGCGACGGAGGACGTTGAGGATGTCCCCGGCGTTGTCGGTCGCGTTCTTCATTGCCGTGCGCTGCGCGCTCTGGAAGCCGGCTTCGTTCTCCACCAGCGCGCGGTACACCGCGTTGCGCACGTACGAGGGCAGCAGCTCGTTGAGGATCATCTCCGCCGACGGCGTGATGATGTAGTCGCGCTGCATCCCACCCTCGCGCGGCGCCGGCGGCGTCACGGGGAGCACCTGCTCCGTGGTGGGCGGCGTGGAGAGCGCCGACACGAACTTCGCGTACGTCACGTACACGCCGTCCAGGCGCTCGGCCGCGAAGTCCGCCATCAGCGCATCCACGATGGACGCCGCGTTCTCCGCCGTCGGCTTGTCGCCGATGTCGGCGCGCTGCGACGCCAGCTGACGCCCGACGTAGCGGAAGTAGCCGGCGCCCTTCTTGCCGACGACGTGCACGTCCACCTGCACGCCGCGCCCTTCGAGCTCGGCGATGCGGGCGCGCGCTTCCTTGATCAGGTTGGCGTTGAAGCCGCCGGCGAGGCCACGGTTGCTCGTCATCAGCACCAGCGCCACGCGCCGCTGCTGCGCCGGCTGGCGCAGGAGCGGGAAGCGCTCGGCGAGATCCGGCGAGTAGAGACTCGAGATCACGTCCGCCAGCGCATTGGCGTACGGGCGCGCCGCCACCACGCGGTCCTGCGCCCGCTTCATCTTCGAGGTCGCCACCATTTCCATCGTGCGCGTGATCTTGCGCGTGTTCTCGACGGACTTGATGCGCCCCTTGAGCTCGCGACCCTTAGCCATGCTTCGCGGCGAAGGACTTCTTGTACTCCTCGATGCCGCGCTTGAGGTCCGCCTCCGTCTCCTTCGAGATCACCTTCTCGGTGCGGATGCGCTCGCCCACCTGCGGGAACTGCGCGGCCATGAACTGGTGGAAGCCCTTCTCCCAGCCACGGATCGCCGGCACCGGCACGTCGTCGATGAAGCCGTTGACCGTGGCGTAGAGGATCATGACCTGCTGCTCCACCGGCATCGGCTCGTACTGGCCCTGCTTCAGCACTTCCACCGTGCGCGCGCCGCGATCGAGCTGGCGCTTGGTGGCGGCGTCGAGGTCCGACGCGAACGACGCGAACGCCTCGAGCTCACGGTACTGCGCGAGGTCGAGTCGCAGGCGGCCGGCCACCGAGCGCATCGCCTTCACCTGCGCCGAGCCGCCGACGCGCGACACCGAGATGCCGACGTTCACGGCGGGACGCACACCAGCGTAGAACAGGTCGGCCTCGAGGAAGATCTGGCCGTCGGTGATGGAGATGACGTTCGTCGGGATGTACGCCGACACGTCACCGGCCTGCGTCTCGATGATCGGGAGCGCGGTGAGCGAGCCGCCGGGCTTGAGGATGTTCACCCCGTCCACCACTGACGGATCTTCCGACAGCTTCGCCGCGCGCTCGAGGAGGCGCGAGTGCAGGTAGAACACGTCGCCGGGGAACGCCTCGCGGCCCGGCGGACGGCGCAGCACGAGCGAGAGCTGGCGGTACGCGGCGGCCTGCTTGGTGAGGTCGTCGTACACGCACAGCGTCGGCTGGCCCTCGTTGTACATGAAGTACTCGGCCATCGCCGCGCCCGAGTAGGGGGCGATGTACTGCATCGGCGCCGGATCGGACGCCGAGGCGACGACGACGATGGTGTACTCCATCGCACCGGCGGCGCGCAGGCGCTCGACGACCGATGCCACCGTGGACGCCTTCTGGCCGATGGCGACGTAGACGCAGGTGACGCCCTGGCCCTTCTGGTTGAGGATCGTGTCGATCGCGATTGCCGTCTTGCCGGTGCCGCGGTCGCCGATGATCAGCTCGCGCTGGCCGCGGCCGATCGGGATCATGGAGTCGATGGCCTTGATGCCCGTCTGCAGCGGCTCCTTCACCGGCTGGCGGACGATGATGCCGGGCGCCTCGCTCTCCACCTTGCGGGTGAAGGGGGTGTGGATGTCCCCATTGCCGTCGATCGGGCGGCCGAGGGCGTCCACCACGCGGCCGACGAGCGCCGGACCGACCGGCACCTCGAGCACGCGACCGGTGCGACGGACCTCGTCGCCCTCCTTGAGCTGGAGGTAGTCGCCGAGGACGACGGCGCCGATGTTGTCTTCTTCGAGATTGAGCGCGAGCGCGACGATGTTGTTGCCGGTCTCGCTGGAATGAACCTCGAGCATCTCGCCCGCCATCGCCTTGCCAAGGCCGTAGATGCGAGCGATACCGTCCTTCACTTCGAGGACGGAACCGACTTCCTCGACGTCGAGCTCGTGGAGGTCGGCGGCTTCGATCTCACGGAGCAGAATGTCCTTGATCTCGCCGGGGCGGAGCGTGGTCTCGGT
>DASUXT010000185.1:0-2392 GCA_036377775.1 Gemmatimonadaceae bacterium
GGCGAGCGTCACGATCGCCCGCTTCCAGTGCGCCTTGCGCCCGACGTTCTGCCCGACGCGCTTGTCCTTGCCACGGTGGTTCGACGTCCACACGCCGGTCACCTTCACGCCGAACAGCTGCTGGATCGCCTGCTTGATCTCGAGCTTGTTCGCGTCCGGGTGCACCTCGAAGTGGTACTCGCCACGATCCTGGTAGGCGACCGAGCTCGCTTCCGTGACGATCGGCCGCACGATGGTGCGATGAAGCGTTGGCATCGGTTACTTCTCCTTCCTCTTCGTGGACTTGCCCGAGCCCTTGGCCGGGCCATGCTTGGCCGCCGACTTCTTGGCGGTCGTCTTCTTGGCGGTCGTCTTCTTGGCTGCGGACTTCTTGGCGGCCGCCTTCTTCGCGGTCTTCTTCGCCGGCGACTTCTTGGCCGCCGACTTCTTCGCCGCCGGCGTGCTCGCCGCCTGCACCGCCGGCTTCTCGCGCTTCGGCGCCGCCGGCGCCTCGGCGATCGGCTCCAGCGTCGTCCCCAGCGCACCCGCTTCCACCAGCACCACGTCCGACCAGAGGATGTGGTAGGTCGAGCTGTCCGAGTACGGCATCACGTGCACGTTCGGCAGGTTGCGGCCGCTCAGGAACACGTTCGGCTTCACGCCGTCCGTCAGCACGAGCACCTTCTTCTCCGCCACGTCCAGCTTGCCGATCAGGTTCACGATCGCCGACGTCCGCGGCGACTCGAAGTTGAACGCGTCAATCACGTAGATCGCGCCTTCGTTGGCCCGCGCATTGAGCGCGCTCTTCTTCGCGAGCGCACGCACCTGGCGCGGCACGTACTGGTCGTACGCACGCGGCGTCGGACCGAACACCGTGCCACCGCCCACCCAATGCGGCGCGCGCGTCGAGCCCTGGCGCGCGCGGCCCGTGCCCTTCTGCTTCCACGGCTTCTGGTTACCGCCCGTGACGTACTTGCGGATCTTGGTCGAGGCGTTGCCCTGGCGCTGGTTGGCGAGGAACGCCTTCACCGCCTGGTGCATCACCGGCATGTTCACCGTGCCGTCGAACGTCGACTCCGGCAGCTGCACCTTGTCCTTGCGTGCCGTGCCGAGGGACGTGTACGACGACACGTGCTGGGTCTGTGTGTTGTTGTCTGGCATCGGTTATCCCTGCTTCCGGACGACGACGATCCCGTTCTTCGGGCCGGCGACGGCGCCGCGGACGTAGATCAGATTGCGCTCCGCATCCACCTTCTCGACCCGCAGGCCGACCTGGGTGTGCCGCTCCGCGCCGTAGTGCCCCGGCATCTTTTTTCCCTTGATGACACGCGACGGATCCGTGCCGGGTCCGATCGAGCCGGGACGCCGGTGCTTCGTGTTGCCGTGCGTGTTCGGACCGCCGCCGAAGCCCCAGCGCTTCACCACGCCCTGGAAGCCGCGGCCCTTCGTCGTGCCCGTCACCTTCACCGTCTCGCCCTCGGCGAAGATCCCCACGTTGATCGTGTCGCCCACGTTGTAGGACGGGATCTCGACCTTCGCGTTGCCTGGCTCGTCGAGCCGGATGCTGCGCACCGCGCGGGGCGCGGCATCGAGCCCCGCCTTCTTCGCATGCCCGAGCTCCGCCTTCGCCGCCCGACGGCCACGCGGCGTGCGCTCGCCCTTGCTGGACTCGCGCGCCGTCCGCTGCGTGCCGAGCGCGCCCAGCTGCACCTGCTTGATGAGCGACGTGTTCGTCACCGAGAGCACGGAGTTGGGCTCCGCCTCGATCACGGTGCAGGGAATCTGCTGCCCCGCGCTGTTGAACAGCTGGGTCATGCCCAGCTTCCTGCCGATGATGCCGATCATGTATGCCCTCTGAAACTGAGTCACTGGACCGGATACTCGATCCAGTTGGACTGTGGACTCGCCGGAGCGATGTCTGGGGCGGAGTCCCGTTTGGTACTGCTGGTTCTTCGGTTCTTCAGCTTGTCGGTCGACGGCGGGCCTCGGGATGCGAAGCTGACCGAGGCGGGCCGTTCACCGATGAACCGACAAGCCGATGAACGTTCCTGCCTTACTGAACCTTGATCTCCACATCCACGCCCGCCGGCAGGTCGAGCTTCGTCAGCGCGTCCACCGTCTGGGCGCGGCTGTCGAGGATGTCGATCACCCGCTTGTGCGTCTTCAGCTCGAACTGCTCCCGCGACTTCTTGTCCACGTGCGGCGAACGGAGCACCGTCCACCGCTGCGTCTTCGTCGGGAGCGGGATCGGCCCCGACACCTGCGCCCCCGTCTTCTCCGCCGTGCGGACGATGTCCGCCGACGCCTGATCGATCACCGCGTGATCGAATGCCTTGAGACGGATGCGAATTCTACCGGCCATGATGAATGCTCGAGAAAAGAGTCTTATTACTACCGTGATCCGATGGACCGA
>DASUXT010000186.1:0-3400 GCA_036377775.1 Gemmatimonadaceae bacterium
CGGAGCACCGCCGTGCCCCGCAGGGAATGGGTGGTGAAGTCGGGGTCGGCGAAGCTGAACGGTGCTGCCGGACCGGCGCCGTCTGGATCCACGGTGTACTGCGCCGTCGCGGGATCGCGCACGATGGTGCCGATGTCGCGGCCGTACTCGAGCTTCGTCCTCGTCCTCGGCGCCGAAAACTCGCGGAACCGCTCGTAGTTCCCGCTCGCCACGAAGGGCTGCGCGTACAGCTGCAGCGTCACGTCGGGACGCAGCGTCCAGTTGACGCGCGTTTCCATCGAGAGCGTCCGCGTGGTGATGTACGCGAAGACGTAGCGCGAGCCGGCGAACGCCGTCGCCGTGGGATCCTTGACCGTCTTCACGTACTGCGCGGCGTCCTCCGCCCAGTTCCACGCGGGGGAGAGCTGGATGAAGACGTTGCCGGCCGGCTTGAGGGCCACGCCGGGGGTGAAGCTCCAGCTCCGGGTGCCATCGAAGCCGACGGAATAGCCGTTCTGGACATTCCACACCGCTCGCCCGCGCGGGTCGGTGGACACGCCGAGCTGGTAGTAGTCGTAGCCCACCGCGCCGAGCACCGGGCCGCCGCGGCTCAACCGGTCGTCCAGCACGTTGTGGCTCCGCGACCAGTAGGAGCGCAGCACCCAGTAGTTGCTGAACTCGATGCTGTTGAAGGCGTACTGCTCGAGGTCGGTGCGGTCGCCGTCGAAGTTGTACTGCGTCTGGCCGCCGTAGCTGAGGAAAGCCGAGCGATACCAGCGGCCCGGCGTGAGCCACTGCCGGGCGAGGTTGCCGTTCATCCAGCGGTAATCCGTCCGCGAGATGATCGACAGGTCGTTCACCTCGAAGCCCGGGCTGCGCCAGTTCTGCTGCAGCTCCCACAGCCAGTTGCCGTTCTCCTTCGCCACGCGCGTGTAGAGGCCGTACCCCTGCATCGAGGTGGCCGTCGTGTCGTAGCGCGTGGAGAACAGCCCGTCCGACGTCACGTCGCGATCCGGCCGCTGGTAGTAGTGCGTCGGCGACCGCTGGGTGAGCGCGATGGCCTGCCGCGAGCCGCGGACGTCGGACGCCATGAGCGCGCCGCGCCACCGGTAGACGCGGTTGTGCCAGCTGTGGCTCCAGTCGATGCCGCCCACCGTGGCATCGCTCCGCAGCCGGTCGGTGAGCACGGTGTCGCCGTCGAGCGCGCGTATGGTGGAGGTGACGATGCCGCCCACCGTGGTGGCGCCGTTCCGGAGCTCCTTCTTCGCCCGTCCGACGAAGTAGTTCGTCATCGGCTCCACCGTCTGCGTGCGCTCCGGATCACCGGGTGCGGTGACGAAGCGTGCCTGCTCGCGGCTCGTGACGGCGTCGAGCAGCCCGACGGTGTATCCGCTTCTCGTGCGACCGGTGACCTTCGCGGCGCCGATGATCGTCGCGGCGTCCGGCGTTTCGGCGAAGACGGAGTTGCTCGTCACGAGGCCGTTGAGCTGCGGCGGCCGGCCGATGCGTCGCGAGTAGAAGGCGCTGAGGCTCGAGACGTTGTTGCAGTTGATGCAGCTCAGGCCCCCGAAGCTGAACGCACTGCGGTTGGCGACGAAGAAGGGCCGCTTCTCGTCGTACGAGACCTCGTACG
Organism: Gemmatimonadaceae bacterium; assembly: GCA_036377775.1. GTDB lineage: Bacteria > Gemmatimonadota > Gemmatimonadetes > Gemmatimonadales > Gemmatimonadaceae > AG11. The sequence continues at coordinate 1,613 of DASUXT010000186.1, forward strand.
CCGAGAGGTTCAACTGCGCCGGGTCCACCTCCACCTGGCCGAAATCCGGATTGATCGTGGCGTCGAGCGTGAGGCTCGACGTCAGGTTGTACTTGATGTCGGCGCCGGCGTTGACGCTCGCCGTCGTGCTGTTGTGGTAGGGGTCGCGCGGATCGGCGTACTTGAACTGCCCGCGCGACACGACATATGGAAGGAGCTCCGCCTGCCGCGGGACCTTCGCGATCGCCATCCCTTCCAGGTGACCGAAGTACGCCGGGCCCGAGCTCTCGTTGCGCCGGCGGAACGACCATTCGTCCTGCTCGTTGAGGCGGTCCACGTAGCGCCACAGCTGCATCCCCCACGTCTGCACGTGCCCGCCCGAGAAGCGGAGCTGCGAGTACGGGATACGCATCTCCGCCGTCCATCCCTCCGCCGTCACCTGGGTGGCACCTTCCCACACGGGATCCCACGACGGGTCGCCGTTGAACTGGTCGCCGCGGACGCCGGCGGGATTGATCTCGAACCACGCGTCGTCGAGGTGGTTGTGGTACGGATCGAGGTCGATGGCGAACTTGTCGGTGGTGAGCGAGTTGAAGGAGCCGTTGTTGCCGTCGGCGGCGAGCAGCTGATCGCGGCGCGCGAGGGGCGCGCGGATCCCCGTTCGGCCCATCGGCTCGCTCATGCGGGCGCCGACGTAGAGCGCGTCGTCGTCGTAGAGGATGCGGATCTCGGTCGCGAGGCTGGCGTCGGCCCCCTCGGTGGGCTGCGACTGCCGGAGCTTCGTGATCGGCGTGGCAGCGGCCCAAGCGGCTTCATCGAGCCTTCCGTCGATCGTGATCGGACCGCTGCGCCGCGTCGCCGAGGCTGATGGCACGTCGTGCCCGGCGGTGGCGGGCTCCTGCGCGGCGAGGGGAAGTGCGAGCGCAGACAGTGCGGCGAGAGACCACGCGAGCCGCTTCGGCGAGAGTGACGACATGGGCGGTGGACGAAGGATGTCGGCGTGCGACTATCCGTTTGACCATGGCGTTCGTCGGATGGTTGGAAGCGGCTCGCCCGGCGAAGCAGGGATGGACCGGTGGACCGGTGGACCGATGGACCGAACGGTCCTCCGGTCCTCCGGTCCTCCTGTCTTCCGGTCAACCGGCTTCTACAACCGAGATCTCCAGCCCACGCAGCCGCGCCGGATCGGAGATCGCCTCGATGCCCGCGATCCTGTCGCCGGCGAAGGTGAACACGAACGCCCGCAGGAGATGTCCGTGCGGCGCCATCACCATGCCCGGGCTTCCGTCCAGCAGCACCACTCGGCAGAAGCGCGCGGCACGAGCGAAATGGCCTGCCTGCTCCACCACCGCGTTGGCGCCACGCACCTCCCTCCATTCGCCGAGTCGCCCGCCCGCGTTCTCGATGCTGACCACGACATCCGGATCCAGCAGCGTGAGCAGCGCGGCGAAGTCGCCCTCGCGCGACGCGGTGAGGAACGCGTCCACCACCTGCCGGCGCCGGCGAAGGTCCACGCTGCCGGCCGTCCCCGCTCCCCGCACGCGTCGACGGGCACGACTCGCCAGCTGACGCGCCGCGGTGGGCGAGCGCCCGACGATGGGCGCGATCTCCTCGAACGGCAGGTCGAACATGTCGTGCAGCACGAAGGCGAGACGCTCGGCGGGCGCGAGGCGCTCGAGCACGACGAGCAGCGCGAGTCCCACCGAGTCGGCGAGCACCGCCTCCTGTTCGGCATCCGGCCCGTCGCCCGTGATCGCCGGCACGGACTGCTCGTCGACGATCGCTGCCTCGCGACGGACGTTCCGCGCG
>DASUXT010000187.1:0-9818 GCA_036377775.1 Gemmatimonadaceae bacterium
CCCGGTCCAAGGCTTGTCACGCAGTTCGCGCCGACGATGGCCAGTCGCGGCAGGCGATCGCCGTCGCCGTCGGGGAGCACGGTGAGCGAGTACGCCTCCGGTCCTCCCGGCAGCTGCCACTGGCGTACCTCGCCGCCGGCGAGCTCCACGGGAACGGCGAGATACTGTCCCTTGCGAATGCCCTCCACCGAGGTCGTCCGCTCGAACACGTGTATGATGGCGCCCCTGCGCTGGTCGCCGATGTGGATGCCGAGGAAGGTCGTGCCGGGAGCGCGTGGACGCACGATGCGCGTGCCGTCGGCGGCGACGTCGAGCGTGGCCACCGTGCTGTCCTCCACGCTGATCTCGCCGCGCAGGAGCGACACTTCGTGGCCCTGCTCGTCGAGGGCCTGGAAGGTCACCTTCACTCCCGGGTCGCCGAGCACGAGATTCACCGCCCCCATGGTTCGCAGGTCGTGCACCGGCCGGCAGCGGAGCACGAGCTGCGTGGCCAGCCTGCCGAGCGACGCGCGCACCACCGCGTCGCCGGACCGGTTGCAGGCCGCCACGCCGCGCGGCGACACGGGAATCGGCGCGCCGGACAGCCAGCGATAGCGGACGCCGGAATCCGGGAGCGCTTTGCCTCGTGCGTTCAGAACCCGCATCGAGAGCTGCACTGGAAACCCGTTGTTGATGACGATGCCGTCGCTGGTGGCAGCGGTCGCGATCAGCTGCGCTGGCGCCATCGCGTTCAGGATGCTCCGCACAGCGAGCGTCATCGCCAGGGCGATCGCCGCCAGGCAGAGCGTCGTCATCACGCGCCGGCGGCCGCTCGCGCCACGGAATGCGCTGGCAACGAGATGCGGCAGCGAGCGCAGTGCTTCGCTGACGTACCACCTCCGCGCCGAGCGCGCGCCGTCGGTGATCGTCCGTTCCGCGCGCTCCTCGGCCAGGTCGCCGAGCACGGCGTCGACGAACGCTGCGTCGGCGCCGAGGAGGTGGAGAAGGCGCTCCAGTGCAGACGCGTGCTCGCCCCAGCCATTGCGCTGCCGCCGCTCGGCGGCGAGTGCTGAACGCCGCGTCCTCATGCCGGCCTCGGGTGACCACGCGTCGTGATGCCGCTCCATATGGACTCGGCATGACGCTCGGCGTCGCGGATCGCCCGCGCGCCGGCGCCGGTGAGGGTGTAGTGCCGGCGCGAGCGGCCGCCACGCACGGGAAGTGGCGCGGTGGTACGCGAGCGGAGGAGTCCCTTGTCCTCGAGGCGCTGCAGCGTGGTATACACCGCCCCCACCGACAGCTCGCGCCCGGTGCGCTCGGCGAGGTCCTGGCGCACCGCCAGCCCGTAGGCGTCGTCGGCGAGGCGAACGACGGCGAGGAGCGTTGCGAGCTCGAGGGTGCCGAGTCGGGGTTTCGTCATTACCACCATTCTGTAGGACAAATAGGTGGTCCGCAAGAAGCCGGATGACGCGACGCGGCTGGTGGAGCGCGGCTGGTAGAGCGGCTCGACGGCTACCGCTTCGGCACGTACCGCATCGCCACCGTCCCCGTGCCGAGCTCCGTGCGGCTCACCGGCTGCAGGTCGATGTACTTCGAGAGGCCCGCAAGCAGCGTCGGCCCATGGCCGGCAACACGTGGGTGCACGACGAACTCGTACTCGTCGATCAGTCCCAGCTCTGCCAGCGCCAGCGGGAGCGTCACCCCGCCAGTCATGATCCCCCGCCCCGGCTGCGACTTGAGCTTCGTGACGGCGGTCGCGAGGTCGCCGCGCAAGAGCTCCGAGTTCCACTCCACCCGCTCGAGGGTGCTCGAGACGACGTACTTCCTGGCCGCGTCGATGGTGCGCGCGAATGGCTGCATCCACTCCGGCCACATGGTGGCGGCGGCTGGCATCCGCCACGCCTCCTCCATCATCGTGTAGGTCGTGCGGCCGAAGAGCAGCGCATCGGCGGCGGCGATGTTCTCCATCGCATGATGATGCAGTGCCTCGTCGGGGATTCCCGCGCGGTGATCCACGCAGCCGTCGATGGTGATGTTGATGGAGTAGAGGAGGGATTGCATGGTGCAGCGCGGTGGGAGGTGAGGCGGCGCAGCGATGCGCCGGACAAGGGTACGCGTTGCCCGATTCCCTCGCCAGCGCGCTACCGCAGCCGCTCGAGCACCTCGGGCGTCGCTGCCACCGCGATCCCCAGCCCGATGAGCATGACTCCGACGGCCTTCGCGACGCGCTGTCCGCGCGGCAGGAGCTTCTCCGCGAACACCACCAGCGCGATTCCCGCCACCCACCAGATTCCCATCGTTCCCGCGGCGACGAGGATGAGCATCAGCGCCCAGCAGCAGCCGATGCAGTACAGCGCATGCTTCACCGCCAGCAGGAACGTCGCCGCATGTCCCGCGCGCCACCGCGTCATGAGGAACGACAGCGGCGACTCGCACTGCGCGAGGCAGGCACGCTTGAGCGGCGTGAGCTGGTAGAGGCCGGCCGCGATCAGCACGCCGCTCACCAGGTACGGCGCGGCACCGCGGAACCAGGTGCAGCACATCGTCAGCGCGGAGGCCGCCGCGTAGCCGGCGTAGACGGGAAGGCCGGTGAGCGTCCAGATCACGACGTACGTGACGCCGAACGCCCAGGCCGGAATCGCGCGCTCGCCCTCCGCCGAGAGGCGGCGCCGCACCGTGCCGTACAGCACGATCATCGGCGCGGCGCTCGGGAGCATCATCGCCGCCATCATCACCCCCCACTCCAGCACGAACGCCGTGGCCTCGGCGACGTTCGGCGTCATGCCGGCCATGCCCGCCATCGCGTCCTGCGACCGCTCCAGCACGACGTACCACGACCAGGCGGCGATCGCGAACAGCGACGCGCCGAGTGCGAACGTGCCGAAGTCCGCCCGCGTGACGCGGGCGTCGCTCACGGACCCTGGTACTCGAACTCGGCGGCGGCGGCGTACCGGCCGGAATGCTCGAAGCTCACCGGGCCCGAGATGCGGAAGGTGGTCGACGCGGCGAGCATCCCGTCCTTGAACACCATGCCCTCGGGGAGCACGGCGTGCGGGTGGATCTCCGCATTCGTCACCGGGTTCCGCACCGGCTCGAGCTGCAGCTGGACGAAGTCGCCCGCCGACACGCGGCTGTGGAAGCCGTCGAACTTCACGTCGATGGGGACGTAGTGCGGGCCGCTCACCTTCGCGATCGTCGTCGAGATGATCTTCCACGGACCGCCGGCCTTCCCGCCAATCAGCATCTGCAGCGCGTCCCGCTGCGCCGCGTTCGCCCGCTCGTCGATGACGACGACGCCCTCGCCGTTTCCGTTGTGGATCGCCTTCGGCCAGTTCACCGCGACGCCGAAGGTGAGGCCGGAGAGGGGCACGTCGCCGTAGCGTCCATCGGTGACGTGCCAGTTCCAGTTGCCCTCGCACTTTCCGGTGGTAGGGAGCCCGTTGAAGTTGCACGGGCAGCCGTAGTCACAGTTGCAGGCGAGGATCACGTGGCCCTTGAGGTGCCACGCGGGCACGGCGATTTCCGGTGCTGCTGTCATGGTCGTGTCTCCGGCGGGGGAGTGCGGGGCGACGGCAGGCGGCATCGAATAGAACACGGGCCGGCTGCAGCCGCAATGCGCCGGCTGCGCTCACCGTAACGCGCCTGCGGCGCCGCTCGTCCTGAGGCCATGAACGGGACAGGTGAGCCACGGCCATCCCGCCTGACGATGAGCGCCGGCGTCGTGCTGTTCGTCATCACGAACGCGTTCGTGTACCTCGCCGCGAACCCGCGCTTCCCCAATCAGGAGGGGCCGATGCCGCGCGCCCTTCCCTACCAGGTGCTGGGGTTCCTGGTGGTGCTGGGACTGGCCGCCTGGAAGCACGCGGGGTGGCGACGCGTGGCGTTCGGCTTCCTGATCGGCTTCGTCGGCACCACGATCCTGACGCTCGGCGCGTGCACGGTCACCTGGCCCGCGATGGCGGTGGCGCTCGACCCAACCCGCGAGCCGCGCCGCCTCGCACGCCTCGAGGCAGCGCGCGAAAGCGCCTGGCGGGTGGAGCTGCCGAAACGCATCGCGGAGGTGCGCTCCGAGAAGGGCCGAGCGTATCTCGCGAGGACGCTGGGTGAAGCGGCGCACTGCGCCTTCACCTACCGCGATGCGCACCCCGACCGCGGATTCCCCGTGTCGCTGCAGGAGCTGGGTGTCGCCGGTGACGACTGTGGCCAGTTCGCAGGCGCGCTGTCCGGTGGCCGCTGGAACAACAGCTGGACGGTCGCCCTCGTGCCGCCTGCAGCCACGCTGCCCGTGACGAGCCTGCGGCTGCGGATCGCACCGTCGAAGAACCTCGGTATCGACTACCCGCAGCTCGAGCTCGACGAGCGCGGGTTCCTCACGATGCGCGACGCGAGCACCGCTCCACCGCACGTGGTCGCCAGCCCCGTGCCGGCGCTCCTCGCCCTGCGGGAGTGCGTGTCGACGGCGGTTCCTTCACCTTATCGCAGTGACCCGCTCAGTCTCATGAGCCTGCTCGGCACCACGGGCCCGTCGTGCGCCACCCTGGCGAAGCAGACGATGCGGAACGGAGACACGATGGAGCTCGCCGTGCGCCTCGATTCGCGCGTCGCTGGTCGCGACGAGAGTCCAGGCGCGCAGTACGTCGTGCACTACCTCCCGCGACGCGAACGTCCGAGCGAAGGCTTCGTGCTTTCCGCCGAGTCCGCGGGACTCGGCTCGCCGCGACGGCATTACCTCGTGGCGCTCGACGGCAGCGTGCACGCGACCAGTGAGTCGCGTGATGCCACGGAGACCGATCCGCCCCCCGAGGCCTGCGAGGCCGACCCGACGATCGCCTGCCGGTGAGGGCGCGCAACGGCGAACCATCGTACCTTTCGGCATGCCCGCCGAACGCCCGGCCTACTCCATTCGCTCCGCCACGCGCGCGGACGCGTCGAGGATCGTCCGCCTCATCCACCTGAACGTGCCCAGCGGCGAGCTGCTGCCTCGCACCGAGGAGTTCGTCGCATCGCACGCGTCGCACTTCCTCGTCGCCAGCGACGAGGGCCGGCTGCTCGGCTGCGTTCACCTGGATGAGTATGCGCCGAGCCTGGCGGAGATCCGGTCGCTGGCGGTGATACCCGACGCGCAGGGGCGCGGGGTGGGCGTGGCGCTGGTCGCCGCGCTCGAGCGCCTGGCGAAGGCGCGCGGCTATCACACCCTGTTCGCCGTCAGCAACAACGAGGAGTTCTTCCGTCGCCGAGGGTATGTGGCGCGGCACATCCCCGAGCTGGATCGCGAGCGGTCGGCGGTGAGCAAGTACAAGGGGGTGTACGCGAAGGATCTTGGGTGAGGGCGAATCCGCCAGGTGAACGACGACGGCGAGTACGCGGGTAAACGCGGTACCCTGGTACGAAGACTGGCATACTGGCCCCAGGAATTCGGGGCTCCTTGTGGACGAACCGCTGCACCAGCGCCAAGCGTCCACGCGCTGCGACGGTCAGGGGCGGTCGCGGTAGAGAGTCCTCGGCGCTTTCATGGGGCTCGTATGCCAATCCCGGTACGCGGTACCGTATTTACCCGCGTACTCGCCGTTGCAGTTCGCCCCTCACAACTCGATGTGCCTCCCCCGCCAGTTCGCCCGCGCTCTCGGGAAGTCCGATCGGTAATGCCCGCCGCGTGACTCCCGCCGCTTGAGCGCCGCCTCGACGATCAGTCGCGCCGTCTGCACGAGATTCAATTCCTCGGTGGCACCGGTCGGCAGCCGCGACTCGATCTCGCCCAGCTCCTTCGACGCCGCGCGCAGCTTGCCGGCCGTGCGCGAGATCCCGGCGTTCGCCCACATCAGCTCCCGCACCCGATCCGCCGCCACCTGCGCCGCGCCGCGATCCACCAGCACGGGCACCGTCCACGACGGATGCCCCACCCGCTGCTTCAGCGGCGCCACCCCCGCGAGGTCGCGCGCCACCCGCTCGGCAAACACGAGCCCTTCCAGCAGCGAGTTCGACGCGAGACGGTTCGCGCCGTGCACCCCCGTGCGCGACACCTCGCCCACCGCGTACAGGCGCGGCAGATTCGACCGCCCGTTCAGGTCGGTCACGATCCCGCCCATCATGTAGTGCGCGGCGGGCGTCACCGGAATGAGGTCGCGCCGCGGGTCGATGCCGCGCGCGGCGCACAGGGCATAGATGCCGGGAAAGCGCTTCGTGAAGGTGCGCTTGAGCGACCGCGCGTCGAGGAACACGCGGCTCCTCTTCTGCTCGCGGAAGATCGCCCGCGCCACCACGTCGCGCGGCGCGAGCTCGGCGAGCTTGTGCACGCCGAGCATGAACCGCTCCCCACGCTCGTTCACCAGCACCGCACCCTCGCCGCGCACCGCTTCGCTGATCAGCGCGAGTGGATTCTCCGGCGTGTCGAGCGCGGTGGGGTGGAACTGCACGAACTCCATGTCGGCCAGCGTCACGCCGGCGCGATGGGCGATGGCGAAGCCGTCGCCGGTGGCGACCACGGGATTCGTCGTATAGCGGTACACCTGCCCGCAGCCGCCCGTCGCCAGCACGGTGCCCTCGGCGAGGATGTCCACCGCCTTCCCCTTCACGCTCGCCCGCACCCCCACGCACGCCCCGCGCGACACGATGAGGTCGAGCACGCGCGTGTGCTCCAGCACGCGGATCTTCGGGCTCTTCTTCACGCGCGCGATGAGGGTGCGCGCCACCTCGGCTCCCGTCTGGTCGCCGTGCGCGTGGACGATGCGATTCGTCGAGTGCGCGGCCTCGCGGCCGAGGAGGAGCTCGCCGCGCGGGTCGAGGTCGAACTGCGCGCCGGCGGTCTGCAGCTCGCGCACCCGCGCCGGCCCCTCCTCCACCAGCACCTGCACCGCGGCGGCATCGCACAGGGCCGCGCCGGCGGCGAGGGTGTCCTGGCGGTGCAGCTTCGGCGAGTCGCCGGCGCCGAGCGCGGCAGCGATGCCCCCCTGGGCGTAGGCGGTGGCGCTGTCGAACAGCGAGCGCTTCGTCAGGAGCAGCACGTCGCCGTGCTGCGACGCGCGCCAGGCGGTGTGCAGGCCGGCCACGCCACTGCCGACCACGAGGTAGCGGGTGCTGAGACGCTCGGGCATGCGGGAAAGCTACTGCCTGCCCCACGGTTCGGCGGCGCCGTCGGTCCGCCTTGCCCCACTCCGCGCTGCACACGACTTTTCCGCACCATGCGCAAGCTGCTCATCTTCGTGGCGGTCCTGCTCGCCGTCCACGTGGCGCTCCTCTTCGTCCACCCCTCCGGCGCCGCCGCCCCACCGAAGGGGGACGCGATCAACGTCGGCATCGTGTTCGACCTCGGCGGCCGCGGCGACAAGTCGTTCAACGACGGCGCCTACCTCGGCGCCGAGCGCGCCGAGAAGGAGCTGGGCGTGCACGTGCGGTTCATCGAGCCCGGCGAAGGATCGGACCGCGAATCCGGCCTGCGCCTGCTCGCCGCCGAAGGGATGGACCTCGTGATCGGCATCGGGTTCATCTTCACCGACGACCTGACGCAGCTCGCGAAGGAATACCCGAAGACCGACTTCGCCGGCGTGGACTTCTCGGTCGCCACCGATTCCACCGGCAAGGTGATCCCGCCCCCGCCCAACCTGGCGGCGCTCAAGTTCCGCGAGGAGCAGGGCTCGTATCTCGTGGGCGCGCTGGCTGCGCTCGTCAGCAGGACCGACAAGGTGGGCTTCGTGGGCGGGATGGACTCGCCCCTCATCCAGAAGTTCGAGGTGGGCTACAAGGCGGGGGTGAAGAAGGTGTGCCCGAGCTGCACGGTGTTCTCGCAGTACGCTGGCGTGACGCCGGAAGCGTTCCGCAACCCGGGCAAGGGAAAGGAGATCGCGCTCAGCCAGTACCAGCAGGGCGCCGACGTGATCTTCCACGCCTCGGGCTCCACGGGACTCGGCGTGTTCGAGGCGGCGCGCCAGACGGGGAAGCTGGCCATCGGCGTGGACGCCGACCAGTACAACGAAGCGCCGGGCTACGTGCTGACGTCCATGGTGAAGGGAGTGGACAACGCCGTGTACGACACGATCAAGCGCGTGAAGGAAGGACGCTTCCACGGCGGGATCTACGAGTACGGTCTCGCCGAGGGGGGCGTGGGATACGTGTACGACGCGAACAACGCGAAGCTGATCCCGGACTCGGTGCGGACGCGGGTGGAGCAGTTGAAGCAGCAGATCATCAGTGGGCAGATCAGCGTGCCGAGCGCGAGATGAGCGATTCGATGAACGCAGCCATCCGGATGTCCGGGATCGTCAAATCCTTCGGTCCCGTGCTCGCCAACCGCGGCGCATCCCTCGACGTGGCCGTGGGCGAGATCCACGCTCTCGTCGGCGAAAACGGCGCCGGGAAGTCCACGCTCATGCGCGTGCTGAGCGGGCTCTATGCCCCCGACGCCGGCACAATGGAAGTGATGGGGCGCGACGTCACCGGCTGGAGCACCGCCGACGCCATCGCTGCCGGCGTGGGGATGGTGCACCAGCACTTCATGCTCGTCCCCACCCTCACCGTCGCCGAGAACGTGGTGCTCGGCCAGGAGATCACCACCGGGCCCGTGCTCGACCGCGCGGCGGCGGTTCGCGCCGTGAGTGACCTCAGCAGGCGCACGGGTCTCGCGGTTCCACCCGAGCGTCTCGTCGCCGATCTGTCCGTCGGCGAAGCGCAGCGTGTGGAGATCCTCAAGACACTCTATCGCGGCGCGAAGATCCTCATCCTCGACGAGCCCACCGCCGTGCTCTCGCCGCCGGAAGTCCAGGAGCTCTGGCAGGTGCTGCGCGCATTGCGCGCGAATGGCGGCACGGTGGTGCTCATCACCCACAAGCTGGATGAAGTGATCGAGGTGAGCGACGCGATCACCGTCATGCGCCAGGGGCGTACCGTGACGCAGATGCCCACCGCCGGCACCACGCCGCAGGCGATCGCGCGCGCCATGGTCGGCCGCGACGTGGCGCTCGCGCTCGACGCCGAGTACGGCGGCTCGGCGGCGCGCACGTCGGACGCGGTGCCTGCGCTGCTCGAGGTGCGCGACCTCGTCGTCGCCGGCCCGCGCCGCGCCGCCGCGGTGGATCACGTGAGCTTCACCGTGGCGCCGGGCGAGATCCTCGGCATCGCCGGCGTCGAGGGGAATGGCCAGACCGAGCTCGTGGAGGCGCTCGCCGGCCTGCGCGCCGGCAGCTCCGGCGAGATCATCCTTGGCGGGCGTGACATCGTGAGCGCATCCGTGCGTGAGCGCGGCGACGCGGGACTCTCGCACATCCCCGAGGACCGCCACGAGCGCGGGCTCGTGCTCGACTACACCGTGGCCGACAACCTCATCCTCGGCCAGCAGCACCGCTTCACCCGCGGCGCCGCGATCGACGCGGCGAAGGTGATGGACAACGCGAAGCGACTGATCGAGCGGTACGACATCCGTCCCGCCAACGCGATGCTGGCGGCGAGCGCGCTCTCCGGGGGCAACCAGCAGAAGATCGTCGTCGCGCGCGAGATGGCGCGCGACTTCCGCGTCCTCCTCGCCGCACAGCCGACGCGCGGCGTGGACGTGGGCGCGATCGAGTTCATCCACGCGCGACTTCGTGAAGCGCGCGACCAGGGGAAGGCGGTGCTGCTGGTGTCGGCGGATCTCGCCGAAGTGCTCGCGCTGTCCGACCGGGTGGCAGTGATGTACGGCGGGCGGTTCGTCGCCGTGCTGCCGCGCGCCGAGGCGACGCCGGAGGTGCTGGGGCCGTACATGACCGGTGCGGAGCGCGCCGCATGAGCATGCGCATCAGCGAGGCATTCGAGGAGAGCGTGCTGCCGCCGATCGTCGCGCTGCTCCTCGCCGCCGTGGTGGGCGACGTGCT
>DASUXT010000188.1:0-11006 GCA_036377775.1 Gemmatimonadaceae bacterium
GCGCCACTTTTCGTTCAACTCCCCGTTCGGCGCGTGCCCGACCTGTGGCGGCCTTGGAACACGCCGCCGCGTGTCCGAGGAGCTCCTGCTCGGCGATCCGAGCATCTCGATTCTCGAGGGCGTCATCCTCCCGTGGGGAGAGCCCAGCGGGCACCTCCGGAAGATCCTCCTCCCCGCGCTCGCCAGGCAGTTCAAGTTCGAGCTCAACAGCCCATGGGGCGCGCTGCCGAAGTCCGTGCAGCACGCGCTGATTCACGGAGAGAAGGGCGCGAAGGGCGAGACCCAGTGGGAGGGCGTGCTGGCGAACGTCGAGCGGCGTTACGACGAGACCGACTCCGACATGGTGCGCATGGAGCTCGAGGCGTACATGCTTGCCGTGCCATGCCCCGAGTGCAATGGCCAGCGCCTGAAGCCCGAGTCGCTCGCCGTCACCATCGACGGCGTGAACATCGGCGCCGTGACGGAGATGCCGATCACCGAGGCGCTCGCCTTCTTCGAGCGCATCCCGGTGCGCGGTGACGGGCGCGTGAACGGCCTCGATCCCGAGATCGCCGGCCCGATCCTCAAGGAAGTGCGCGAACGGCTGCGCTTCCTCGTCGACGTCGGCCTCGACTACCTCACGCTCGGTCGCTCCGCCGAATCACTGTCCGGCGGTGAGGCGCAGCGCATCCGCCTCGCCACGCAGATCGGCTCGCGCCTCGTCGGCGTGCTGTACATCCTCGACGAGCCGTCCATCGGCCTGCACCAGCGCGACAACTCGCGCCTCCTCGCCACGCTGGAGCAGCTGCGCGACCTCGGCAACACGGTCATCGTCGTCGAGCACGACGAGGAGACCATGCGCGCCGCCGACTACGTGATCGACATGGGGCCCGGCGCCGGCAAGCACGGGGGCGAGGTGATCGCCAGCGGGACGGTGGAGGAGATCGTGCGCAACCCGCGCTCGATCACCGGCCGCTTCCTCAGCGGCGAGAGCGAGGTCACGGTCCCTCCCGAGCGTCGGCCGCGCGACCCGAAGCGCGCCATCCGCATCATGAACGCGCGCGAGCACAACCTGCGTCACCTGGACGTGGAGATCCCGCTCGGCCTCTTCGTCGCCATTACCGGCGTGTCGGGGTCGGGAAAGTCCACGCTGATCGAGGACATCCTGCACCGCACGCTGGCGCGGCACTTCTATCGCGCACGGGTGATCCCTGGCGCGCACGATCGCATCACCGGCCTCGAGCACATCGACAAGGTGATCGACATCGATCAGAGCCCCATCGGCCGCACGCCACGCTCCAATCCGGCGACGTACACGGGACTCTTCACGCCGATCCGTGAGCTGTTCGCCGAGCTGCCGGAGGCGAAGATCCGCGGCTACGGGCCCGGTCGCTTCTCGTTCAACGTGAAGGGCGGCCGCTGCGAGGCGTGCCAGGGTGACGGGCTCGTGAAGATCGAGATGCACTTCCTCCCCGACGTGTACGTGCCATGCGAGGTGTGCAAGGGGAAGCGCTACAACCGCGAGACGCTGGAAGTGCGCTTCCGCGGCCAGAGCATCGCCGACGTGCTCGACATGACGGTGGAGGACGCGCTCGGCTTCTTCGAGAACCAGCCCCGCGTGCGCCAGAAGCTGGAGACACTGAACGACGTCGGCCTCGGCTACATCCACCTCGGCCAGAGCGCCACCACCCTCTCTGGCGGCGAGGCGCAGCGCATCAAGCTCGCAACCGAGCTGTCGAAGCGCGACACGGGACGCACCTTCTACATCCTCGACGAGCCCACCACCGGCCTGCACTTCGAGGACGTGCGCGTGCTGCTGCACGTGCTCCATCGCCTCGTGGAGCGCGGCAACACGGTGCTCGTGATCGAGCACAACCTCGACGTCATCAAGACGGCCGACTGGATCATCGACCTCGGCCCCGAGGGCGGCACCCGCGGCGGGACCATCGTCGCCGAAGGGACGCCCGAAGAGGTGGCCAAGGTCGAAGCGAGCCACACCGGACGGTACCTCAAGTCGATGCTGAAGAAGCCGACACCGCAGAGAAAGGCAGGATGACTGGAGGACCGGAGGACCGGATGACCGGATGACCGGTCCCTCGGTTCTCCGGTCCTCCGGTCCTCCGGTCCTCTGGTCCTCCACTCTCCCAACTTATGGTCTCTCTCCTCGACATCATCGGCCCCGTCATGGTCGGGCCGTCGTCCTCCCACACGGCAGGTGCGTGCCGGCTGGGACTGCTCGCGCGCTGCCTGGTTGGGGGCACGCCCGAACGGGCGCGCGTGGAGCTGCATGGCTCCTTTGCGCGCACCGGGGAAGGGCATGGGACCGACAAGGCCATCGTCGGTGGGCTGATGGGCTTTCGCCCCGACGACGAGCGCCTCCGTGACGCACTCGGCATCGCCGAGCGCGAGGGGCTCGATTACACCTTCGAGAAGACGACGATCGCCGACGACGCGCACCCGAATACCGTGCGCCTCACGCTCGAGCGCGGAGATCGGCGTGCGGTGATGACTGGCTCCTCGCTCGGTGCTGGCCGCGTGCTGGTGACCGAGATCGACGGCTATCCGGTGGAAGTCACCGGGAACTACCACACCATCGTGCTGGTCGCGGAAGACGTGAAGGGCTCCGTGGCGCGCATCGCCGCCATCCTCGCCGACCATGACCTCAACATCGCGACCCTCCGCCTCTCGCGGAAGGAACGTGGCGGCGATGCGTTCATGGTGATCGAGATCGACGATTCTCCGGGCGAGGGAGTGCGTGACGAGATTCGCGCCCTCCCCTGGGTACGTTGGGCGTTCCGGCTCGACAAGGTCAGCGCCTAGCGGCGCTCACTCGGGCGCTGGCAGGACCGACAGCGAGCGCGCGGTGGCGGGCAGCGTGATGCGGATGCGGTCGCCCGGGCTGAGCGTGAGCGGCCCGGTGCTCGGGGCATAGCTGTGTGCCAGCAGTCGTGCGACGATGCTCACCGTTCCTCCCGCCGAGGTGATGTTCGTCGGCACGTCGAGGGTCTCCGTACGGCCCGCGAACACGGTGCCGATCCGTTGCGACTGGCCGCTATTGAGCACGGCGTAGACGTCTGCCTGGTCGAGCGACTCGTTGGCGAAGATCACCTGCGCTACGGGCTGGCCGCCGTGCATCAACCGGCCGCAGGAGGCGGTGACGAAGGAGCCCGCGATGGCGAGCGCGAGAGCGAGATGGCGTACGCGTAACATCGATGCCTTTCCTTTTCGAGACGCTCGATATGGGGGCAGGTGTGGTGCCACGTCCCGCACGTACGCCATGGCTCCCGGCTGCCGAACCGATATCTTGAAGCATGTACAAGTCGCTCGCCGACGCCATCCGGGACGCGGAGGAAAAGCAGATCTCCCTCTCGCGACTCGCGCTCGAGACCGAAAGTCGTGACCAGGGGCGCCCCGTCGCCGAGATTCGCGCTGCACTGCAGCGCGCGCTCGACGTCATGCGCGGCGCCGTCGCCCAGGGGATGACGGGTGACATGTACTCCAGCTCCGGCCTCGTCGGTGGAGACGCTGCAAAGCTGCGCACCGGCCCAGCGGGTCCACTCGCCGGCACTCCTTTCCGCGACATCCTCGCGCGCGCACTTGCCGTGCAGGAGGTGAACGCCGCCATGGGCGTCATCGTCGCCGCCCCCACCGCCGGCGGTGCGGGCGTGCTTCCCGCCGTACTCACCGGACTCGCCGCGGCCCGCGACATCCCAGACGACACCGTGGTGAACGCGCTCGCCGTGGCTGGCCTCATCGGCGCGGTGATCGCCGAACGCGCCTCCCTCTCCGGTGCGGAGGGTGGCTGCCAGGCCGAGACCGGCGCCGCGGCGGCGATGGCCGCTGGTGCCGCCATCGAGATGCTGGGCGGCACGCCGAGGCAGAGCGGTCACGCCGCCGCGCTCGCCATGCAGGGGACCCTCGGACTCGTCTGTGATCCCCTCGGCGGCTTCGTCGAGCTCCCGTGCGTGTTCCGCAATGCCACCGGCTCTGCGATCGCCCTCACCGGCATCGAGCTCGCCATGGCCGGCGTGGAGTTCCTCATCCCGGTGGACGAGGTGATCGACGTGATGGGCCAGATCGGCAAGGAGATGGACGTCCGATATCGGGAAACGGCGGGTGGCGGGCTGGCTGCCACTCCCACCGGGCGCCGCCTCGCGAAGGAGAAGCTGGTCCAGATCAAGCGTGCGTAGCCGAACAGGGCGAGCGAGCACGCCGAAAGTCCTTTCCCCACGCTTCGTCCGCCCGTAGCTTGCGGCCATGCGCCACGCGCCTGAAACGGGCTGAGCGTGGAATCCGTAGGTAGGGCAACCCGATTGCCAGGTATCCCGATGCTCACGAAAGACGACATCGAGAGCTTTCTCGTTCGACTCGCCGCTACCGGAGCCTCCTACCAGGAGGTGGAACCCGGATTCTGGATCGTGCGGCCCAGCCCGGACAGCGACCTCTCCGTTGCAGTGAACTACTCGCCTCCGGTGCTCCTCCTGCGCGTGGACGTGATGTCACTGCCGCACGACGGCGCGCGCACGGCCGAGCTCACGAAGCGACTGCTGGAGCTGAACGCGTCGGACCTGCTGCACGGCTCCTACGGCATCCAGAACGAGCAGATCGTCCTCACCGAGGCGCTCGAGCTCTCGGCCCTCGACTATGAAGAGTTTCTCGCGAGCTACGAGAGCATGACGCTCGCGCTCGCGTCGCACCTGCGCGAGCTCGGCTCGTACCGCGAGGCACGCTGATCCCATGGGCATCTTCGACCGCTTCTCCACGCTCCTCAAGTCCAACATCAACGACCTCATCTCGAGGGCCGAAGACCCCGAGAAGATGTTGACGCAGATCCTCGCCGACATGCGTGGCCAGCTCGTGAAGGCCAAGCAGCAGGTGGCGTCCGCCATCGCCGACGAGAAGCGCCTCCGCGACCAGGCCGACGCCGAGTACAAGCAGGCGCAGGACTGGGAGCGCCGCGCCATGCTCGCGGTCCAGGAAGGCCGCGACGACATGGCCAAGCAGGCACTGGTTCGCCAGGGCGAGCACCTCTCGCATGGCCAGCAGCTCGAGCAGACCTGGGAGGCGCACCGCCTCGAGACGGAGAAGCTCAAGAACTCGCTCCGCGACCTGAACGACAAGATCGAGGAGGCCAAGCGCAAGAAGAACCTCCTCATCGCCCGCCAGCGTCGCGCGCAGGCGCAGCAGCGCATCGCCGAGACGATGTCGTCGCTCTCCGAGAAGAGCGCGTTCGAGGCGTTCGCCCGCATGGAAGAGCGCATCGAGACCAACGAGCGGCAGATCCGCGCGCACGCCGAGATCGAGGAGGAGTTCACCGGCGACACGCTGCAGCGCGACTTCAAGCAGCTCGAGAAGGGCGCTGCCACGGCGTCGGTGGACAACCAGCTCCTCGCCCTCAAGCAGAAGATGGGCATCCTCCCTCCCGCGAGTGCCGCCCAGAACAAGGCGCTCAACGCGGGCCAGCGTAACGACGAGACCGTGCACGCGGAGATCGAGCACGCCGGGGACGAGGACAAGCAGTGAACGGGCAGGCGGTCCGAGGCTTCAAGTTCGGCCCCATCCTGACCGCCGTCGTCTTCACCGTACTCCTGCTCTGGCTTGCCGGTCGAGTCGCCGAGGTCTTTCTCCTCCTCTTCCTCGGCATCCTGCTGTCGCTCGTTCTCGGGTCGCTGACGGGCGTGCTGCACCAGCGCGCGCGGGTTCCCGAGCGGCTCTCCTTCCTCGTCGCCCTCCTGATCCTGTTCGGCGGCGTGGCGCTCATCCTCTGGATCCTCGTCCCGCCCCTGCTCGCCCAGACGCAGGAGCTGGTGAAGGTCCTGCCGGACTACATCAGCGGTTGGGAAGCGGCCATCGACCGCCTGGCGGAGCGCGTGCCGGCACTGCGGTCGGTGTACCCGCCGGGGCAGCACAAGCTGCTCTTCGCCGTCTACAGCCAGGTGGCCGACCAGTTCGGCAACGTGGTGCCGAAGGTCCTCGGCATCGTGGAGGTGCTCGTGAGCATCTTCTCGGTGCTCGTGATGGGCATCTATCTCGCCCTGCACCCGGCGCTGTACCGCGAGTGGCTCATCGCGCTCTTCCCGCCGATTCATCGCGACCTCGTGCGTGACGTGCTGGGTGACTGCGCCGACTCCCTGCGGGCCTACATCGTCGGGCTGCTGCTCACGATGACCTTCCTCGGCACGCTCACCGCCATCGGGCTCTATGTGCTCGGTGTGCCGTACTACGTGACGTTCGGCGTGTTCACCGGGCTCGCGACCATCGTTCCCTTCTTCGGGACGCTCCTCGCAACCACGCTCCCCGCCCTGTTCGTGCTCACGGGCCCCAATGGCGGGACGCGCGCGCTCTGGGTCATCGCCCTCGGCATCTTCGTCCACCTGGTGGAAGGGAACTTCGTCTCGCCCTACATCATGTCGAAGCAGGTGGACCTGCCGCCGGTGCTCACGATCGTGTTCGTGCTGATCATCGGAAAGCTGCTCGGCCCGCTCGGGCTGCTGGTGGCGGTGCCTGGCCTCGCCGTCCTGATGGTCATCGTGCGCCGCATCCTGCTCTCGCGCATCTATGAAGGACGCGGCTTCCGCCGCACCACGCGCGAGCGCCCGCTCCGGCTGCGCCTGCCCGCCTCGGAAGGGGGCGTGATCGTGCCGCGCAGCTACGTGGATGTGGTGTCGGCTCTGGAGCGTCGCGTCATCGCTGCGCCCGTGTAGATTTCGCGCGATCGCTGACGTTCCCTCCTTCCTCGACCGTCTCCCGCACCCAACGCATGTCGCGCTCGCCGCGCTATCTCATCCTGGCCGACGGCCTCTTCGGCCCCGAGACCTCGAAGACCGCCAACGCGTGCATTCGCTACACCCCGGATCACGTCGTTGGCGTCATCGATTCACGCCACGCCGGAAAGACCTCGCAGCAGATCCTCGGCTTCGGCGGGGACATTCCCGTCGTCTCCACGCTCGATGACGGGCTCGCCCTCGCCCCGAATGCGCTGCTGATCGGCATCGCCCCGCCGGGTGGGCAGATCCCCGCGGAGTGGGTGCAGCTCGTGCGGCGCGCCATCGAGAACGGGCTGGAGATCTGGAGCGGACTGCACAGCTTCCTCGGCGACATCCCCGAGCTGGCGGACGCGGCGCGCACGCACGACGTCGCCATCCACGATCTCCGCCGCCCGCCGGCGAAGATCACCGTCGCCAACGGCCGCGTGCGCAGCGTGGACGCCACGGTGGTGCTCACCGTCGGCACGGACTGCAACATCGGCAAGATGACCACGCAGTTGCAGCTCCTCGGCGCGTTGCGTGACAAGGGGATCCGCACCAGCTTCGCCGCCACCGGCCAGACGGGAATTCTCATCGAGGGGCGGGGCATCAGCGTGGACGCCGTCGTTGCCGATTTCATCTCGGGTGCCGCCGAGAAGCTCGTGCTGGACTGTGCGGCGGACTCGGACCTCGTGCTGGTGGAAGGGCAGGGGTCGATCATCCATCCGAGCTACTCGGGGGTGACGTACGGGCTGCTGCACGGCTCCCTGCCCCACGCACAGGTGATGTGCGCCCAGCCGTCGCGGAAGGCCATCAACCGCTGCGAGTGGGTGAAGATTCCACCGCTGCCGGACTTCATCCGCCTCAGCGAAACCGTCGCCGCGCCGCTGCGGCCCGCGCCGGTGATCGCGGTTGCCCTGAACACCTACGACCTGGACGACGACACTGCCCGCCGCACGATCGAGCAGGTGCAGCGCGATACCGGCCTGCCCACCACCGACGTGGTGCGCTACGATCCGGCGCCGGTGGCCGACGCGATCGCGAAGTTCCATCAGGCACGCCCTCGCTGACGCACGGATTCCATTCGCCGAGCGGCAGGATGATGACGTGATCGCGGGGGAGCATGGCCAGCTTGGCACATGCCCCCCGCGATTCGCGTCGAGTCATTGTGGAAGTGCTACAGCGCCGGTGTTCGTGGCTGCTCGGCGCGCGCGTGGGTACTGCGCGGATTGACGCTCAGCGTCGAATCCGGCGAGCAGGTCGCGATCGTCGGCGCCCCCGGCTCGGGGAAGACCACCCTCGCCCAGTGCATTCTCGGGCTGCGTGCGCCCACGGCGGGCAGGATCGAGATCGTCGGGGCAGTGGAGATCATCGAACTGCAGGATGTCAGGAGGTCGGGATCTCAGGATCGGGAATCCCGACCTCCTGACATCCCGACCTCCATCGTCTTCACCCGGGATCCCGGCCTTCCGTCCGGCTGGTTCGATCGCCTTTTCCTCCTTCGCGATGGGAGGCTCCACGCCCGGGGCCTCCAGTCCGCGCGCCGGGTGGCCGAGCGGAGTACTGCCCTCCGTTGACCACCGCGAGCCCGCGCTCGTAGCTTGCCCGCGATGTCACAGAGCGTGCTTCCCCAGGTGAGGATTCCCCGACCGGCCGACGTCGCGCGCCCGCATACGCTGGCGGAGTGGCGCCAGAACGGCCTGGACTACGCACTCGACAAGGGATTCGACCTCGGCGGGGTGGTGATATCCATCTTCGCCGCCTGGCTGTTCATCCGGTTCGTCTCGCATCGCATCGAGCACTGGGGTGACGACGCGCAGCCCGGGATGCGCTCGGCACGCGAGCAGCGCGCGCGCACGGCCGCGAAGCTGGTGCGCAACGTCGGGCGGGCAGTGCTGGTCGTCGTCGGCACGCTGATGGTGCTGAACCAGCTCGACTTCAACATCTCGCCCCTGCTCGCGTCCGCCGGCGTCGTCGGTCTGGCGATCTCCTTCGGTTCGCAGAGCCTCGTCCGCGACTACGTCACCGGCTTCTTCCTCCAGCTCGAGCACCAGTTCGCCCTCGGCGACGTCGTGCGCATCGGCACTGCCGAAGGCACGGTGGAGAACATCACGCTGCGGCTCGTCTACGTGCGTGACGGCAATGGCGGCCTGCACATGATCCCGAACGGCCAGATCAACCAGGTGGTGAACCTCACCCGGTCGTGGGGACGCGTGTGGCAGGACGTCGAGGTCGCGTGGCGCGACAGCGATCGCGCGGCGGACGCCCTGCGCCGCGCGGCAACCTCCCTTGCCGACGACAAGGCGTGGTCGGATGCGCTGCTCGACCCGCCGCGCGTCACAGGAATCGAGAAGCTCTCCGGCGCCTCGATCACGCTGCGCACCGTGGCGCGCGTGGATCCCTACCGCCGCGACGACGTGGCACGCGACCTCCGGCGCCGCATCAAGGAGGAGCTCGACCGCGCGGGCGTCGTCACCGTCGCCTGACGTCGTGACCCGTAATCCTCGCTAGCTTTCCCGGACGGCCGCGCACCGTGCGTGTCCGCCTCCAGCGCCTGCTCCATGCCCGACTTCCGCCTGTACAACACGCTCACCCGCCAGGTCGAGCCCTTCGCCCCCGCCGATGGTCGCACGGTCCGCATGTACACCTGTGGGCCCACCGTGTACAACCCGGCCCACCTCGGCAATTTCCGCACGTTCCTGTTCGAGGATCTCATGCGGCGCGTGCTCGCGCTGCGCGGGTGGCAGGTGCAGCAGGTGATGAACCTGACGGACGTGGACGACAAGATCATCCGTCGCGCCTTCGAGCAGGGGAAGACGATCACCGAGGTCACCGAGCCGGTGATCGAGATCTTCCATCGCGACCGCGAGTACCTGCGCATCCAGCGCGCGGAGGCATACCCGCGCGCCACGGAGTTCATCCCGCAGATGATCGCGCTCGTGCAGCGGCTGGTGGATCGCGGCGTTGCCTACCAGGCGGAAGACGGCTCGGTCTACTTCGCGATCGACAAGTTCCCGGGCTATGGAAAGCTGTCGCGCCTCGACACCCGTGAGGTGAAGAGCGGCGCGCGCGTGCTGCAGGACGACTACAGCAAGGAGAACGCGCAGGACTTCGCGCTGTGGAAGGCGGCCAAGCCGGAGGACGAGGCCACCGGCGCCGCGTGGGACTCGCCCTGGGGACGCGGGCGTCCCGGCTGGCACCTCGAGTGCTCGGCGATGGCGATGGACCTGCTCGGCGAGACACTCGACCTCCATTGCGGCGGCATCGACCTCATCTTCCCGCACCACGAGGACGAGATCGCGCAGAGTGAGGCGGCCACGGGGCGCACTTTCTCACGCGTCTGGTGCCACGGTGCCTTCCTCCTCACCGAGGGCGCGAAGATGGCCAAGCGCGTGGGTAACGTGAGCACGGTCGAGGGGCTGCGTGAGGCGAAGGTGGCGGCCGCCGCGCTGCGGCACTTCGTCTTCAACACGCACTACCGGAAGGAGCTCAACCTGTCGGAGGAGGCGTTGCTCGCCTCGACCGAGGCGGTGAAGCGGGTGGGCGCGTTTGCCGACCGGCTGCGCGATCCGGCTACGCTGCTCCGGGGCGGGACGCCCGAGCTGGCGAAGGCGGCGGACGAGGCGGTGGTGGCGGCCGAGTCGGCCCTCTTCGACGACCTGAACGGTCCGGAGGCGCTTGCCGCGCTGTTCGACTTCATCCGGAAGGGGAACGCCGAGCTGGACCGTATGGGCGGGGACCGGGCGGCGGTGGAGCGAGCCCGTCAGGCGTTCGACCGGCTCGATTCCGTGCTGGACATCGTGCCGGAGAAGGCCGAGGCGGATGCCGAGCTCGTGCGGTGGATCGAGGAGCGCATCGCGGCGCGGCGAGAAGCCCGGATCCGCCGCGACTTTGCCGAATCGGACCGCATCCGCGACGAGCTCAAGGCGCGCGGGGTGGTGCTGGAGGACTCGGCGGGGGAGACGAGGTGGAAGATCTCGTGAACCGTGAACCGTGAACCGTGAACCGTCGCTGCAGGCGCCGTCGCGGTTCACGGTAATCGGTTCACGGTTCACAGGCCGTCCGGCGCTCTAAGTCCCGCCCCCGGCGCGCCTTGACCTTCCCTCACGAGTCAACTATCCTACGAGTCTCGCGCAAAATAGGGCCGTCGGCTGACGTAGCTCAACTGGCAGAGCACCTGATTTGTAATCAGGCGGTTGCGAGTTCGATTCTCGCCGTCAGCTCTGTCGTGCGGGAAACAGGGGTGGGGTACCCAAGCGGCCAACGGGATCAGACTGTAAA